>JANNLG010000105.1:0-5141 GCA_031396695.1 Deltaproteobacteria bacterium | reverse complement strand
CGCATCGCGCACTTGCCGATCATGCTGGTGCTGACGTTTCGCCCCGAGTTCGTTCCCGCATGGGCGCTGCATGGCCAGATCTCGATGCTCCCGCTTGCGCGCCTGACGTCCGAACAGAGCGCGCTGGTGGCCTTGGGTGTCAGCGGTGGCAAGGTGCTGCCGGCCCACTTCGTCGAGGAGGTGGCGCGGCGCACGGACGGCGTACCGCTGTTCATCGAGGAGTTGACCAAGGCCATGATCGAAGCCCAAGCGATCGCCGACAGCCAGGCGCCGTTGCTGCGCACCGCCGCTGCCGCTGCCGCGCTGGAGGTTCCTGCCACGCTGCGCGATTCGCTGACGGCGCGCCTGGATCGGTTGGGAGAGGCCAAGATGATCGCGCAGGTGGCGTCCGTGCTCGGGCGCCAGTTCCGCCGCGGGCATCTCGAGGCGCTGATCGATTCGGAGCCGATCGACGTCGACACCGAGCTCGGCGAGCTCGAGCGCCGCGGCGTGCTGCACCGCAACGGCAGCATGGCCGTCGACGAGCTCCGCTTCGGCGAGAGCCTCACGCAGGAGGTCGCTTACGAGGGGTTGCTGCTGCGCGAGCGACGACTTCTGCACGACCGCGCCGCCGAGCTGCTCGAAGTGGAGAGCCGCGACCCGACACAGTCCGGTGACGCCCGCGCCCGGCTCGCGCTCGCGGCGCACCACCTGGCCCGCGGCGACGACCCCGTGCGCGGGATCAAGGCCCTGGTCGCGGCGGCGCAGCAGGCGCAGTCGGTTCCGTCCTACGGCGACGCGATGCGACTCTACCGCGAGGCCTGGCAGCTCGCCGAGACCACGCTCGACGAAGCGCGCGAGCCGACGCTGGCCCTGAAGCGCATCGCGCTCGAGGCGGCGGTCGGCATCTGTGGCGCGGCGGCGGTCTACGGTGATTCGGAGACCGAGGCCAGCGATCGCGCGCCGCTGCGCGGGCTCGCGCTCGCGGAAGAGATCGGCGACCTCGATCTGCACTCGAACCTGCTCGCGTCCTACGGCCTGGTGACGATGAACGGCCAGCGCGAGCGCTTCGCGGAAGGCATGCGCATGGTCGAGCGGAGCGTCGAGCTCGCGCGCCGTGTCGGGGGGCCGATGGCGACCTTTCGCGCCGCGCGCGGCCTGATCTTCGCCTACATCCTCGACGCGCGTTTCGCCGACGCGCGCGGACTGATCGACGAGCTGCTCGCGAGCTTCGAGCGCTCCGGCGACGCCGAGCGCGGCAGCGACGTGTACATGGGCGCACGCTTCTTCCGCGGCCGTCTGTTGCTCGACAGTGAGAGCTTCGTGGAAGCGGAGGCGTGGCTGCAGGAATCCCTCGTGCGCGCGGAACGAGCCGGCAACCGCACCGTGCGCGCGGCATCCGCGTCGATGCTTGCATCGATCGCGTTCCAGCGCGGCGAGTACGGCGAAGCGGAGCGCCTGGCGAACATCGCGCTGCCGATCGCGGAGGCGATCGAGAGTCTGGCCGCGATGCGCTCCGCGGCCGCGACGCTCCTGCTCGTGCGCGCGCAGAGCGATGACGCGACCACCAGCGTCGCCGAGCTCGAGCGCCTCGAGCGCGGCTTGCTGTCGAGCGGCGACCTGGGCAACGGCTCGGAGACGATCGTGGAGGCGCTGCTCGAGCACGGCGAGGTCGAGCGCGCGCGCCGGCTCGCCGAGGCGCGCGTGGCGCGCGCGGGCGGCCGGATGCGCGAGGCCAAGGCGGCCCTCTCGCTCGGACTGGTCGCGCTGCACTCGGGGCCGGAGCAGCTCGGCAGTGCGGAACGTCACTTCGGAGAGGCCGTCGCGCGCGCCAAGGACTGCGCGCTGACCGCGATTCAGGGCCGCGCCTGGCTCGGCCTGGCCGAGGCCGCTCGAGCGCGAGGTGACGAGGCGGCAAAGGTGGCGCATGCACAGGCCGCGATCGCGCTGCTGCGGCCGCTGGGCCTCGATCACTACGCGTCGCGCGCCGCGCGCCTCCTGCTCGACCGGCTCGAGGAATCGTCCCCGAACGCATAGGTCGGGTTGCCGGTCGGGAAGGGGGTCGGCGAGTGAGGGCGGCGGCGAAGCTCAGCTGGGGAGTAGGAGCTCGGCGTTGCGCACGAAGAAGGCCTCGACGGCCTCGTCCCCGAGGGGCTCGATGTCGGCGGCCATGCGTCCGATCGGGTCGGTTCCCCCTTCGGGGTGCGGGAAGTCCGTCGAGAACGCGTAGACCTCGGGCATCCCGTAGCGCTCGATCTGGCGCGCCGTCCGCTCCCAGTAGAAGGGCGTGACACGGATCTGGTCGACGAAGACCTCGGTCGGGCGGCGTTTCAACCCGTCGCGCAGGCGGCGGGAACGCTGGAGGCGGTCCTCCAGGAAGTCGACGAACGGGCCGACCCACATGGCGCCGAGCTCGATCACGCCGATGCGTAGACCGGGGTGCCGGTCAAACACGCCGCCAAAGAGCAGGGTGGCCAGGTAGTTCTGGGCGGCGAGGTGCATGGTGGCCAGCATGTGCGGGCCGACCGGTTCGCCGTTCGAGAAGGTGCCGGGTCGGAGGAGGTCGGCCTCCGGCCAGGCGTCGCTGGCGAAGAAGCCCTGCTGGCCACCGATGTGAAGCGCAATGGGGAGTTCGGCCTCTGCGAGCAGGGCCCACAGCGGGTCGACCTCGGGTGCAGCCGGCGAATGGCCACCGGGCGGGATGCCATCCTGGATGAACACGGCACGGGCGCCGCCGGACGCGACCCGCTCGGCTTCGGCGATGGCGCCTTCGATCGTAGTGAGATTGAGCAACGCCGTCGGGCGCAGGCGGCCGTGGCCTGCCACCGTCCAACGCAGCACGGCGTCGTTGTACTCGCGCAGCACGGCACCGGCGCTCGGGTGATCCGACCACGCCGGCATGGCCAGGACCACCTGGGGGAAGATGAGCTGGCGCTCGATCCCCATCACGTCCATGGCCGCCAAGCGACCCTCGGGGGTGGAGGCACCTGGCGCCGCGGTGCCCTTGGTCTTCCACACGGAGTCGGCGGTCAGCTCGGGCTCGTCGGTTGCGTCGAACAGCGCGATGCCGGCGAAACGCTCGCCGAAACGGGCGGTGGCGTCGCCGAACACCTCAGCCCAGCGCGAGATCGGCACCTGCAGGTGGCTGTCGAGATCGTTGATGCGGCCGTGGACGGCAGAGAGCGTTGTACCCATGGCGATTCCTTACGCAGTCGTGCGCAAGCGGTCAAGGACGCGTTTGGCGCGTGCGCGTGCAACGCGTCGCGTCCTCCGCGCCTGATACTCTGCGGCGCAGACTCACCCGGAGGTCCCATGGCTACGGCATCGCTCGCACCGAAGCTCGAGATTGCTCCCCTTTCGGGCTCGCTGGGCGCCGAGATCCACGGCGTTTCGCTCGCGCAGGCGGGCCCCGCAGACGCCGGCCGGATCCAGTCGCTGCTGATCGAGCACCAGGTGCTGTTTTTCCCCGGCCAACACCTGAGTCCCGACGAGCACATCGCGTTCGGGCGCCTGTTCGGCGCGCTCCAGCCGCATCCGAACCTGGCGGCCGACGGCGAGCGCCCGGAGTTCTTCGAGCTGCGCGCCGTCTCCGGAGCCGGAGGGGTTGCCGACGAGTGGCACAGCGATCTCAGCTGTCAGGCCGAGCCTTCGCAGCTCTCGATCCTGCAGATGGTGAAGTGCCCGCCGGTCGGCGGCGACACGATGTGGGCGAGCATGTACAAGGCCTATGACGAGCTTTCGCCTGCGATGCAGGACTTCTGCGAGGGCCTCTCAGCGCTGCACGACGCCCACGCGCACGGCAACACCGAACAGACGGCGGTGCACCCGGTCGTGCGCGTGCACCCCGTGACGAGGAAGAAGTCGCTGTTCGTGAACGAGCACTTTACGCGCCGGATCGTCGAGCTCTCTCACGACGAGAGCGACCCGTTGCTACGCTTCCTGACGCGCTGGGTGACGAGCCCGCGCTTCACGGTCCGCTACCGCTGGACGCAGGGCACGATCGCAATCTGGGACAACCGCTGCACGCAGCACCACGTGCTGAACGACTTCGAAGGCGCGCGCGTGATCCAGCGCGTTACCGTGATGGGCGACCGGCCCGAGCCCGCCCGCCCGCCGCGCTGGCAGCCCTACCTCAAGCCCTTGAGCGCGGCGAGCCGGCACGACCGCCAGCTGCAGAGCCACCTCGATCGCCGAGCACGATAGGAAACACAAACGCGGCTCTGCGCGGTGACTTCCGGGAAGGGGCGTTTCGTAACAGCTATCGTCTGCGCGGTCGCTGACCCGTCACGGTGGCGCGCGAGCCTCGTCGAGTCCAGCGGTCGCATGGACGGTTTGTCTCCTTTATGAGACATTGCTCTTGTGATCGTCGTCCAGCCCTCCTGCCGTCGCGAGGTCGAAGGGCTGCCGGACGAAACTCGAGGCGACCTGGCGGATGCACTCGCACGGCTCGACGCTGGCCTCTCGCTCGCGATGCCATTCTCCCGCCCGATGCCAAGCATCGGACGTGGCGTGCACGAGCTACGACTGAAGGACGTTCCGGTCAGTACCGGGTCGTATACGCGCTGGTCCTGCGAGGATCCGTCCACGTACTGCACGCATTCAAGAAGACGACCCAGGCTACACCGCAACGCAACATCGCAGTCGCAAAGCGCAGGCTGCGGGAGGTGATCGCATGACGAAGAAGACCACGACGGAGCAGCTGTCCCGGATGCTGTCCATCCCCAAGACTCGCGCCCTCGAGGCCACGCTGAAGGCCCAGCTCATTGCCGCGGTCGTCAAAGAGGCCGGCCGCCGAGACCTCACCCACGCTGAGCTGGCTCATCGATCCGGTCTGCCCCGCAGCGCGGTAACTGGGATCCTCGCCGGCAGCCTCCAGCGCGTGACCATCGACCGGCTCCTCCGCCTCGTCGAGGCGGCGGGCCTGGAAGCGGCCCTCCGCATACGACGCGCAGCGTAACGGGCGGCTGCCGGGGCGCGGTTCAACCGGCTAGGAGACACAACCGCGATCCTACGCCCGGAGTTCGATCGCGGCGATCATGCGCATGCGACCGGTGTCAGCCTCCGGCCGGCGTCTTGATGCCGAAGAAGCGCGCCGCATTGCCGCCCAGGATCTTGGCGCGTTGCTCGTCGCTGAGATCACCCATCGTTCGCTCGATCGCGGC
>JANNLG010000100.1:0-13409 GCA_031396695.1 Deltaproteobacteria bacterium | reverse complement strand
TGGAGGCTCAGCTGAACCAGGCGCGCTTCGCGTTCGCAGACAGCTACGACCGCGCCGCAAAGGCGCAGGTCCGGTGAGGCACGAGACGAGATGCGCCGCCTTCGCCCCCTTCTGCTGCTCGCATCGGCTGCCGTCGCAGCCTGCGCGGGAGATCCCGATCGCCGCACGCTCGCGGAGCTGCGCGCCGTGGAGCCCGACGTGACGGAGGTGCAGGTCGAGAACAGCCTGGATCAGGCGATGGTCGGCTACAAGAAGTTCCTCGAGGAGGCGCCGGAGTCCGCGCTCACTCCCGAGGCGATGCGGCGCCTCGCCGATCTGAAGCTCGAGAAGGAGTTCGGAATCCTCGGCGACGGCGAGATCGCGGAGCTGCCCGCTCCCGAGCCCGCCACGCGCACCGAGCCGGAGCGCGAACGCCCGCGCGGACCCTTGCAGCAGGCGAGCGCGGAGTCGGACCAGGAGTTCGAGAAGCGCGCCTCGGGCGCGACGACGCTCGCGCGCGCCGACGAGCGGACAGCGCTCGAGCTGCCCGGTGGAAAGCCGGCACCGACGACCGGTCCGCTGGAGGCGATCGCGCTCTACGATCGGATCCTCGCGGACTATCCCAGCTACGCGCACAACGACGAGGTGCTGTACCAGAAGGCGAGGGCGCTCGACGAGCTGGGCCGGGTCGATGAGGCCGTCACCGTCATCGAGCAGATGACCGCGGCGTACCCGCACTCCCCGCACCTCGACGAGGTGCAGTTCAGACGCGCGGAGTACTTCTTCACGCGCCGGAAGTACCGGCAGGCGGAAGAGGCCTACTCGGCGGTTCGCGCGCAGGGTCCCAGCTCCGAGTACTACGAGCTCGCCTTGTACAAGCTCGGCTGGACATTCTACAAGCAGGAGCTCCACGAGGAGGCGCTGCACGAGTACGTCGCGCTGCTCGACTACAAGGTCTCCACCGGTTACGACTTCGATCAGGCGAAGGACGAGGACGAAGAGCGGCGGATCGCCGACACGTACCGGGTCGTGAGTCTGTGCTTCTCGAACCTCGGCGGCGCGGAGGTCGTCGAGAGCTACTTCACGGCGAACGGCTCGCGCAGCTACGAAGACCGCATCTACAGTCACCTGGCGGAGTTCTATCTCGAGAAGCTCCGCTACCAGGACGCGGCCGCGGCGTACGACGCGTTCGTGCGTCTGCACCCGCTGCACCGCTCGGCGCCGCGCTTCAGCATGCGGGTGGTCGAGGTCTACGAGGCGGGCAGCTTTCCCAAGCTCGTGCTCGAGTCGCGAAAGCGCTTCGCGGCCAGCTACGGGCTGCAGTCCGAGTACTGGCGCAGCTTCGACGTCCGCGAAGCTCCGGAAGTCCGGAGCTACCTGAAGACCAACCTGCAGGACCTGGCCAGTCACTACCATTCGCTCTACCAGGGCGCGGAGCACGAAGTCGAGAAGCCCGCGAACTTCGCAGAGGCGCTGCGCTGGTACCGCGCGTATCTGGAGTCGTTCCCCACGGAGCCGGAGTCTCCGGCCACGCACTACCGACTCGCCGATCTCCTGCTCGAGCAGCGCGAGTTCCGCGAAGCCGCGCGCGACTACGAGCGCACGGCCTACGATTACCCCGAACACGAACAAGCGGCCGCCGCGGGCTACGCCGCGATTCACGCGCACCGCGAGCAGCAGAAGCAGGCGGTCGGCGACGAGCAGACCGCCGTGAAGCGCGAGGCCGTCGCCAGCACGCTGCGCTTCGCGGATCGATTCCCGAAGCACGAGCACGCTGCCGCGACGCTCGGCATCGCCGTGAACGACCTGTACGAGATGAAAGAGTTCGCCGCGGCGATCACCACGGCGCGCAAGCTGATCGACGGCTACCCGGATGCGGACGTCGCGATCCGGCGCTCGGCATGGGCGGTGGTCGCGAACGCTTCGCTCGACAGCGCGGACTACCCGCAGGCCGAGCAGGCCTACGCACGCGTGATCGAGCTGATGCCCGCCGACGATCCAGCGCGCCAAGCGGTGGTCGACAACCTGGCGGCGGCGATCTACAAGCAGGGCGAGCAGGCGAACGCCGCCGGCGCGCACCGCGCGGCCGCCGATCACTTCCTGCGCATCGCGCAGGCTGCTCCCGATTCGAAGATCCGCGCGCTCGCGGAGTACGATGCGGGCGCAGCGCTGATCCGTCTGCAGGACTGGGCCGGGGCTGCCGGCGTGCTCGAGTCGTTCCGCCAGGCGCATCCGGATCACGAGCTGCACTCCGACGCCACCAAGCAGATGGCCTTCGTCCGCAAACAGGAAGGCAACTCGACCGGCGCCGCGCAGGAGTACGAGCGCGTCGCCGCGGACGCCAAGGACCCCGAGGCGCGCCGCGAGGCGCTGCTCGTCGCGGGCGAGCTGTACGAGAGCGCCAAGGCCACGGATCGCGCGCTGTCCGTCTATCTCGCCTACGTGAGTCAGTTCGCCGAGCCGATCGAGATCGCGGCCGAGACGCGCTTCAAGATCGCCGAGATCCAGAAGGCGCGGCAGGACGCCGCCGCCTGGCACGAGCAGCTGCGCGAGATCGTGAGGCTCGACGCGAGCGCGGGCGACGCGCGCAGCGCGCGCACGCGCTTCCTCGCGGCGCAGTCCGCGCTGGTGCTGACGGAGGACTTCTACCGCCGCTTCGACGAGATCAAGCTCGTGCAGCCGCTCGAACAGAACTTGAAAGAGAAGCAGCGGCGCATGGACGCGGCGCTCGAGGCCTTCGGTCGACTGGTGGACTACGAGGTCGCCGAGGTGACGTCGGCGGCCACGTTCTACATGGCGGAGGTCTACGCGGAGTTCAGCCGCGCGCTGCTGGGATCCGAGCGTCCGAGCGATCTCGACCCCGCGGGACTCGCGGAGTACGTGTCCGCACTCGAAGACGAGGCGTTCCCGTTCGAAGAGCGCGCGATCGGGGTTCACGAGAAGAATCTCGAGCTGCTGGCTGCGGGAATCTACAACCCGTGGATCGACCAGAGCCTCGCCAAGCTCGCGGCTCTGGTGCCCGGGCGCTACGCGAAGTTCGAGGCGAGCAGCGGCTGGATCGCGTCGCTCGATCGCTACGCGTACGAATCGCCCAAGGCGCGCGCGGCCGCAGCGCCCGCACCGGAGCCGATCGACCGGACCTCGTTCGGACCGGAGGAGTCCGCTCCGGCCGCGCCCGACGAAACCAGCTGGGACGAGCCGCTGGCGCCGGCGCCCGCGCAGACGACGGAGGAGGCGAGCGATGTCCAGGCGCCCTGAAGCTCTGCGTCACTCGCGAACCGGACGCTTCGCGTCGCTGCTCGCGGCTGCGCTCGCGCTGTCCGCCTGCAGCACGTCCGGATCCACGGGCGCGTCGAAGACCGAAGCCCTGGACGGCGGTGGCTTCGCCATCACGCAGAAGGTGCGGGCCGGAGCGGAGCTGCGCGCAGACTTCGACAACGCGCTGCGCCTGCTCGAGCAGAAGCGCTACGCCGAGGGCATCGCGCTTTTGGTCAAGGTGACGGAGGCGGCGCCCGAGTTGACCGCGGCCCACATCGACCTGGCGATCGCCTACGGCGAAGTGAACGACCTCGAACGCGCGGAAGCCAGCTTCGAGCGCGCCCTGAAGCTCAGCCCGCGCCACCCCGTCGTGCACAACGAGCTCGGCATCCTCTACCGCAAGACGGGGCGCTTCGAGCAGGCGCGCCAGAGCTATGAGCGCGCGCTCGAGCTGCATCCGGATTTCCACTTCGCGCGCAGAAACCTCGCGATCCTGTGCGACGTGTATCTGCGCGACACGAGCTGCGCGCTGAATCACTACGCGCTCTACACGACCGCGGTGCCGGACGACGAAGCCGCGGCGATCTGGATCGCCGATCTGCGCAACCGGATCGGGAAGTAGGAGAGAGCATGAGGCCGACACTCATCTGCTGCACAGTTCTGCTCCTTTCGGCGAGCGCCGCTCGGGGCGACGACACGGCGCCCAAGGGCGACAAGGTGCTCTCGGGCATGTCGATCGTCGGTAACGACGAGGCGCCCAAGTCGCTCGTGATCGTGCCCTGGAAGAGCTCGGGGCTCGGCGACACGCTCGACGTCGGATCGGCGCTGGACGGTGGACGTCAGCCGGTGGATCGGGACGTGTTCATGAGAGAGCTCGACTACTACCAGATTCGAGCGGCGTCAGCGGGGACGGCGGGCCCCGGTGCGCCTTAGCGCGCGAAGCAACTCACAAGGTTCGGGAGGATACGTCATGGAGTTCGTGTACATGGTCGTCCGGTTCTTCGAAGCGGGCGGTCCGTTCATGTTTCCGATTCTGCTGGTGGCCGCCGTCGGCTTTGCGATCGCCGTCGAGCGGTACGTCACGCTCACCCTGGTCAAGGCGAAGAACCAGAACGTCTGGAGCCAGGTGCAGCCGGCGCTGGTGAGCGGTGACTTCGACAAGGCGCGCGAGATGACCAGCAAAGGTGACTCGGCGATCGCTCAGCTCTTGAGCATCGGCCTGGCCCGACAGGGCGCCGTGCGCCGGCGCGAGGACATCGAGATCGCGATGGACGAGGGCATGATCGAGATCACGCCCCAGCTCGAGAAGCGCACCCACTACCTGGCGACCTTCGCGAACCTCGCGACCTTCGCGAACCTCGCGACGCTGCTGGGTCTGCTGGGCACGGTCAGCGGTCTGATCCACGCCTTCGCCGCGGTGGCATCGGCGAACCCGGTGGACAAGGCGAACCTGCTCTCGGCGAGCATCTCGGAGGCCATGAACTGCACGGCCTTCGGGCTGATGACCGCGGTGCCGATCGTGTTCGCCCACGCGTTCCTGCAGACCAAGACGAGCGAGGTGATCGCGAGCCTGGAGATGGCGTTCGTCAAATTCCTGAACGTGCTCACCGACCGACAGGCGGCGCAGACGCAAAGCCGGCGCGCGCTCCTGCAGTCGGCGCAGGAATAGGCAGGGCCCATGCGCAGAAAACGCGCACGCACGCAGCGCAAACCGGCCGAGCTGATGCTCGTGCCGATGATCGACATCTTCACGGTGCTGGTCACGTTCCTGCTGATGACCGCGGTGTTCTCGCGCATCACGATCCTCGAGCTCGACCTGCCGAGCGCGACGAGCCAGGGCGTCTCGACGCCGACCTTCCGGCTCGAGGTGATCGTGCGCAAGGAGGGGCTCGAGCTCACCAACGGCACGCAGCGGATCGCCGTGATCCCGAACGAGAACGGAGCGTACGGCCTGAAGACGCTGTCCGAGCTCGCGCTGTCGCTGAAGCGCGACTACCCCGACGCGAAGGCCGCGTCCGTGCTGCTGGAGCCCGAGATCGCGTACGACCACCTGATCCAGGTAATGGACGCGATCCGCACCGCGGAAGTTCCGGCCGACGCTCCGGCGTCCGACGTGCAGGTGGCCGCGGACTCGAAGCCCATCCGCTTGGCGCTGTTCACCGACATCGCCGTGGGAGACGCACCATGAGCCTGATGAAGCGCGCGCGCCGCACGGCGCAGCATCACTTGCGTCGCGCGACGGAAGTCGAGCTCAACCTGATTCCGCTGATCGACATCATGTCGGTCATGGTGGCGTTCCTGCTCGTCTACTCCGCGAACGTCGAGGTGATCCAGAACAGCCAGGGCGTGCAGATCCCGCAGTCGGTCGCGCAGGAGCAGCCCAAGCAATCCGTGGTGGTGATGATCACCAAGGAGCACCTGTTCGTGCAGGGTGAGGTCGTCATGACCGTCGCGGAGATCCGCGAGGCCAAGACGCCCCTGATCGAGCGGCTGCGTGCGGTGCTCGAGCGGCCGCTGCTGCTGACGGACGGCGTCGCGGAGGATCTGGCGACGCGCGAGATCACGGTGCTCGCCGACAAGTCCCTGCCGTACGAAGTGGTGAAGCGCGTGATGTCGACCTGCACCCGCGAAGGCTACGGGCGCATCTCGCTCGCCGTGCTCGAGAAAGAGTCAACTCCGATCTAGGGTGATTTGTGGAAGCTGTCGCCTCTCTCGACGAGATGAAACTTCACGCACAGCTCGAGCGGGCTCGTGCGCGGCTGGACGGGCTCGTGCGCAAGCTGCGCGCCGTCGACCGCGAGCTGGAGAACCTGGCCCCCGAACGCGAGCAGCATCGCGTGCTGCGCGAGGTGTGTGGAGGCCTGGAACGGCTCGCCGAGCTGGGCGGCGCGGGCTTGTTCTGGGGCGAGGGCGCGGTCGAGCGGGAGGCCGTGAATCGGATCGTCACCGCGCACGGACGTGTCGACGCCTTCGAGAAGCAGATCGGTGAGATCGAGGGGCGGCGCGAGACGCTGGTCGAGCAGATCGTGCAGGAGCAGGACGGCGCCGAGTTCCTCGAGGACGAGCTGCGCGAGGCAGAGGAAGCCGAGGAGCAGCGCAGACAGGAGTGGCTCATCGAGCGGGAGCTCGACGTGCTGCCCGTGCGCGAGCTCGTCATGCCCTGGACGCGCGGCGGCGAAGAGGACTGGCGCTTCCGCAAGTCGCTGGCCTCGTCGCTGCTGGCCGCGCTACTGATCGCCGTGCTGCATCCGCTGATCGCTCTGCCGATGCCCGAGCTCGAGCCCCTGATCGACGTGCCGGAGCGACTGACGAGGCTGATTCCGGAGCGCCAGCGCCCTGCACCGCAGGCGCCGCGGGAGATCACGCCGCCCGAGCCCAAGCCGGTGCCGGTCGAGAAGGCGCTAACCGCCGGGAAATCGACACCCAAGGCCGGACCGGAGAACGCGCCGGAGCAGGCGCCCGGCACGAAGGGAATTCTCGCGTTCCGGGAGCGCTTCTCCGGACTCGCGGCCAACCAGCCGATCGCGAAGCTCGGAGCGCAGGCGCGCATCGACCACGCGGGTGAGGCCGCGAGCGGACCCCCGCAGCGGTCGCTCGTGACGACGCAGGCGCCGGGCTCCAGCGGCGGCGTGAACCTGGCCGCGCTGAGTCGCGGCATTGGCGGCGGAGCCGGTCAGCAGCTCCAGGGCGTCGAGGTCGCGCGCGCGACCAGCGCGATCGCCGCGATCGGCGACGGCGACGGCGGCTCGGGCCGACCGGTCGGCGGCGACGGCCCGTCGCTGGCGCGCACCGACGAAGAGATCCAGATCGTGTTCGACCGCCACAAGGCGGCGCTGTACCGGCTCTACAACCGCGAGCTGCGCAGCGACCCGACCTTGCGCGGGCAGATGGTCCTGCGGCTGACGATCGAGCCCGACGGCCGGGTGTCGCTGTGCCTGTTGCACGGCTCCGACATGAACGCGCCGCAGCTCTCCGCGCAGGTGGTCGAGCGCGTGAAGACCTTCGACTTCGGCGCGAAAGACGGAATCCCGGCGATCACGATCCTGTATCCGATCGATTTCCTGCCGGCGACGTGAGCCGGACACGGGAGTAACAGCGAGACACTGACAACAATTTAGAAGCGCGATTCAGACAAAGGCAAACCCACCGAAAGGTGGCGACGCAAAGTCTCCGGTCTACAGGGCCCACGGGCTCCACGACAGCGGGACCGCCAGAATCGAGCCCGACCACGGGCTGCACCTCATTCCTTCTGGCAAAGCGTTCGCCGCCATTCGTCGCCACGAGGAAGAGTGACCCGAACGTTTCTGAACAGTGTCACGATGACCGGCAACGCGCTCTGCGCGCTGCTGCTCGGCTTGGCTGCAGCGCTGCTGCCGGCCGGGCACGCGTCTGCCCAGGCGCAGATCACGTTCACAGCCGCGGCCGCGAACTGGCATGACGCACTGGATGATGTCCCCGGAAGTCAGCCGGGCGATCCCGTCATCACGAACGGGGTACCGACCTCGAGCATCAGTTGGGGCACGACCGCCGGTCCGCAGAGCGGCTACGACGTTTCGATAACGATCCCGGACCCCGACAGGTTTCCTGTTGCGACCTTTGCGCACCGGAACTTCCCCGTCTCCGATCCTTCCTTGACTTCAGTTCAGCTCGATTTCGTCCTCGATTTCGAGGTGAACGGCGTCCAAACCGGTCCTTTGACCTTCACCTTCACGTTCACGCACGAGGAAACCGCCAACAACCAAACGCCCTGTCCCTATCCGACACCACTCGGTGAAGGGTGTACCGACCGTGTGACGTTCATCGACGCACCCGATCCGACGACGTTCACCGTCGGCGGGAAGACCTACACGCTGTCGATGAGCTTCCTCGATAACAACGGCGATCCGGTGACCGAGTTCATCACCAGAGAAGGCGGCCTGGTCAACACCGCGAACCTGGACGGGGACTTCGTCTTGGTACCGCCGGTGCTCGAGGTCACGAAGTCGGGCCCGGCGACGCTGACGGTCGGACAGTCGGGCGTCTTCGCGATCGATACCCGGAACAGCGGACCCAACGACGCCTGGAACACGACCATCCGTGACGTTCTTCCGGACGGCGCGACGGGCGGTATGTGCGACGCCACGCCGGAGGTGCTGAGCGCGCAGGTCTTCGCGACCGACGGCGTCACGCCCGTCCCCGGCAAGGGCCCCTTGCTCGCGGGAACCGACTTCGCGCTCTCCTGGGCCGGTGCGCCGAGCTGCGAGCTCACCCTCGCAATGCTCACGCCCGCGACGGCGATCGACACGGGCCAGCGTTTGATCGTCACCTATCGGTCCCAGCTCGACGCCGACAGCCAGGACGGCGCCACGCTGACCAATGTCGCCGGGGCCATCGAATGGTTCGACGACGAGAGCAGCAACCTGGACCGCGTCACTTTCACGCGCACGCTGACCAACGGCTCGCCCGGCGTGCTCGATCACGAGGACGCCCACACCGTTACGGTGGATCTCCGCGACTATCTGTTCGAGAAGACGGTCAGCAACGTCACCACGGGCGTGAGTCCCGCGACCCAGGCCATGCCGGGCGACCGCCTCCGCTACCGGCTGCGGCTCGAGAATCGCGGCACGGCACCGTTCGACCTCTTCGCGATCCGCGACGAGCTCGATCGCCTGAATACGCCCGCAGTATTCGAGCCCGGCACGCTCACGCTCGTGGCGGTGCCCGCGGGCGCGGATACGAGCAACACGAACGCCACGGGCGGGGCCCGGGGCACGGGAGTGCTCGACGTGCGCAACCTGAGCGTGGCCGCGGGCGCCAGCGTGGAGATCGAGTTCGAAGTCGTGCTCGCCGCCGTGATCGCCAACGGCAGCTACGCGACCAACCAGTCGCAGCTCGAGATCGGCGGCGCGTTGTTCGCCGACAGCGACGATCCCAACGTCAACGGCGCCGCGGATCCGTTCGTTTCGGGCGACGAGGATCCCACGCGCGTGCAGATCGTCTCGGCGCCGAACTTCCGAGTGGAGAAGCGCTCCGCCGACCTCACGGGCGACGCGCTGATCCTGCTGGCCGGCGAGACGCTGCGCTACACGATCACGGTCAAGAACGTCGGCAGCGCCGACGCGACCGATGCCGCGCTGCGCGACGCGGTGCCCGCGAACACGAGCTACGTCGCCGGCAGCACGAGGTTGAACGGAACCCCGGTACCGGACGGGCCGTCCAGCAGCTCGCCGCTCGCGGCCGGCATCGCGATCTACGCCCCCGAGAATCCGACGCCGGGCGCGATGCGTGCGGACGCCTCCGCTACGCCGAACAACGTCGCCACGATCGTCTTCGACGTGGTCGTCGACGCGGCCGCGGCGAACGGGACGATCCTCTCGAACCAGGGGTTCGTCGGCGCGCCGGGCGGCGGAGTGATCGATCAGCCCTCGGACGACCCCGACACGGCGGCTCCGGACGATCCCACGCGCGATGCGGTGGGCGACCGGCCGCTGATCTTCGCGCCCAAGAGCGCGGCGCTGCTCGTCGACGGCGGGACGGCCGCCGTCGTCGATCCGGGCGACGTGCTCCGCTACACGATCGCGGTCTACAACAGCGGCGGCCTCGCGGCGACCGGCGTCGTGCTCCGCGACTCGGTGCCCGCGAACACGACCTACGTCCCGGACTCCACGACCCTGAACGGTGTACCCGTGGGCCAGCCGGACGGCGGCGTCTCGCCGCTGGTCGCGGGCGTCGCCGTGGGCACGATCGGCCCCGGCGAGAGCGCCGTTCTCCAGCTGGAGCTGCGCGTGAACGCCGGCGTCGCCGCGGGCACGATCATAAGCAACCAGGCGCTCGTGGACAGCAACGAGCTGCCCGACCTGCTGACCGACGGCGACGGCGACCCGACCACCGGTCCGGAGCCGACGGAGGTCGTGGTCGGCAACGCGCAGCAGCTCTCGATCACGAAGCAAGTCGCGGTGGTCGGCGGCGGCGCGGCCCTCGCGGGCTCGACGCTCGAGTACGTGGTGCGCGTCGTGAACATCGCCGCGGTGCCGGCCTACACCGCGATCATCCGTGACGATCTCGAGGCCGCGACGCCGGGCACGCTCAGCTACGTCGCGGGCTCGGCCACGATGAACGGCTCCGCGGTCGGAGTCACCGTCGCGGGCTCGCTGATCACCGCGGACTACGGCGCGACGCTCGGGGCGCTCGCGCCGAACGCGTCGATCGTGCTGCGCTTCCGCGCCGTGATCAACCCGAGCCTGGCGATGGGCGCGGTGGTCACCAACACCGGCACGGTCTACTGGAACGACCCGACACAGACCGCGAGCGCCAGCGTCTCGATCGCGGTGGGCGGCACGCCGGGCATCGGCGTGCTGAACGGCGCGGCCTGGCACGACGCGGACTTCGATCGCGTCCAGGACGGAAACGAGCGGGCGCTCGCCGGCTGGATCGTCGACCTGCTGCGCAACGGCGCGACTCTCCAGTCCGTGACGATCGACGGCGCGGGCGTGTATCGCATCGCGGGCGTCGCGCCGAACACGGTCGTCGGCGATCTCTACGAGGTGCGCTTCCGCGCGCCCGACGCCGGCGCCAGCAGCGCGTCGCTCGGAATCGCAGACTCGGTGTACACGAACGGCCCGCAGCGGATCAGCGACATCGCGGTCCCGTCGGGCAGCAATCTGCAGAACCTCAACCTGCCGATCACACCGAACGGCGTCGTGTACGGCGCGATCGACCGCGCGCCGGTTCCCGGAGCGGCGCTGCGCATGGTCTCCGTCAGCGGCGGCGCGGCGCTGCCTGCGGCCTGCTTCGACGACCCGGTGCAGCAGGGACAGCTCACGCGCGGGGACGGCTTTTACAAGTTCGACCTGAACTTCTCCGACGCGGCCTGTCCGAGCGGCGGCAGCTACCGGATCGAGGTCGTGGCGCCCGGCTCGGCGTTCGGCGCCGGTTACTCGCAGCTGATCCCGCCGATCTCAGGGCCCGCCACGCCGCCGCTCTCGGTCCCGGTCTGTCCGGGCGGCCCCGACGACGCGGTGCCGTTCACCCTGGACTTCTGCGAAGCGACGACGTCCGAGCTCGCGCCGCCGCCGTCCGTGCGTGCGCGCACTGCAGGCACGAACTACCACGTGCACCTGCTGCTCGACGCCACGCGGATCGCGGGCACGAGCCAGATCTTCAACAACCACATCCCGCTCGATCCCGTGCTCGACGGCATCGTGGAGATCAGCAAGACCACGCCGTCGCTGAACGTCACGCGCGGCCAGCTCGTGCCCTACGAGATCACGCTCAACAACGCGCTCGGCGCCGAGCTCACGGACCTCGCGATCGTGGACCGCTTCCCCGCGGGCTTCCGCTACGTCGAGGGCTCCGCGCGCATCGACGGTGTGCCGACCGAGCCGACGGTCAACGGCCAGGAGCTCGTGTGGACCGACCTCGGCGTCTCCGCCTCCGGCCAGCGCACGCTGCAGCTCCTGCTCGCGGTCAGCGCCGGCGTCAGCGAGGGCGAGTTCGTGAACCGCGCTCAGGCCGTGAGCAGCCTGACCGGCATGCCCCTCTCGGGCGAGGCGTTCGCGACGGTGCGCGTGATTCCGGACACCACCTTCGACTGCACCGACGTGATCGGCAAGGTGTTCGCGGACAACAACCGCGACGGTGAGCAGGGCGCCGAAGAGCCCGGCCTGCACGGCGTGCGCGTGGTGACCGCGCGCGGTCTGGCCGCGCGCACAGACCAGTACGGGCGCTTCCACATTACCTGCGCGGTCACGCCCCGCGAGGGACGCGGCTCGAACTTCGTGCTGAAGCTCGACGACCGCACGCTTCCGAGCGGCTACCGCATGTCGACGGATCAGGTGCTGGTGAAGCGTGCGACGCGCGGCAAGGCGCTGAACTTCCGCTTCGGCGCGTCGATCCACCGAGTGGTCGGGCTCGACATGGCGGACGACGTGTTCGAGCCGGGCTCGATCGAGATGCGCCCGCAGTGGAAGCCGCGCATCGCCAAGCTGATCGAGGAGCTCAAGAAGCGTCCTTCGACGCTGCGGCTCTCGTACATCGCCGATGTCGAGGATGTGGCCCTGGTCGACGACCGCCTCGCTGCGGTCAAGCAACAGAGCGAGGAAGCGTGGCAGGCGCTGAACTGGAGCTACCGGCTCACGATCGAGCCGGATGTGTTCTGGCGTCGCGGCGGTCCGCCCGAGCGAGACCTGCCGCGGTTGCCGGAGGGCAGGTGAGCCGATGCTGAGATACAGCCATCTCGCGCTCGTGTGCGCGCTGCTCGTGGCGACGGTCGCGCAGGCGCAGGTCGCTCGCGAAGCGCCGCCGAGCGAGTCGGCCGAGAAGCAGCTCTCGCCCGATGAGCCGTTCCTGTTCTGGGGGCGTGATCCGTCGCTGCTCGAGCGCGAAGCCGGCGACCGCATCGAGCAGCACCCGGTCGTGGGCGAGCAGGCCAAGACCGTCAAGCTGAAGAACGTCGTGCCGCCGATCCGGTTCGAGTCGGGCGTGGCGAACATTCCGTCGAGCTACATCGAGCGGCTGCGCGCGACTCTCGACGGCATGCGCGACATGGAGAACGTGAGGTTGCACCTGGTGGGCCACGCCGACGATCAGCCGCTGTCGGACCGACTCACGGGTGTGTACGGCGACAACGCCGGCCTCTCGCGCGAGCGCGCGGGCGAGGTCGGCGAGTTCATCCAGATGGCGCTCGCACTGCCCCCGGAGGCGATCTCGTTCGAGTGGGCCGGCGACCGGCAGCCGATCGCGAGCAACACCACCGACGAGGGCCGGGCGCTGAACCGCCGCGTCGAGGTCGAGGTCTGGTACGACGAGAGCGAGGCCAAGCTCGGAGTCGAGGAGGTCGTCGTTCCCGCGGACATCAAGCGCGTCAAGGTGTGTCGCACAGAGACGGTCTGCAAGCTGCGCTACCTGGACGGCCACGCACGGCGTGCGCGCGTGAAGAACCTGATCGCGCCGCTCCACTACAGCGACGAGACGGTGGGTGTGCCTCCGGAGTTCGTGCGCCAGATCGGCCAGGCACTGCACAACCTGGCGGGCAAGCAGAACGTCGCGGTCAAGTTCATCGGCTACACCGATGACGTGCCGCTCTCGGGTCGCGCGGAGAAGATCTACGGCACGCACCTCGCGCTCTCGAAGTCGCGAGCGCACCGCGTCGCGCTGGCGATCCAGGACGCGCTCGATCTGCCGACGGCCGCGAT
>JANNLG010000083.1:0-15608 GCA_031396695.1 Deltaproteobacteria bacterium | reverse complement strand
GTAGTCCGCGCGGCGCGAGATGCATTCCTTGTAGGCGACGCGCGGCGCGCCGGTCTCGACCTCGCAGTTGTACTCGCGCTTCATGCGCTCGACGTAGACGTCGAGATGCAGCTCTCCCATGCCCGAGATGATGGTCTCGTTCGAGTCCTCGTCGACGGACGTGCGGAAGGTCGGGTCCTCGCGGATGAAGCGCGCGAGGGCCTTGCCCAGGTTGTCGCTCATCTGGTTGTCTTTGGCCTTGATCGCGAGCGAGATGACGGGCTTGGGCACGAACATCGACGACATCGCGACGTTGTAGCCCTGATCCGTGAACGTATCGCCCGAGGCGCAGTCGATGCCGAAGAGCGCAACGATGTCGCCCGCGGTCGCGCGGTCGATGTCTTCCATCTTGTCGGCGTGCATGCGCACGAGCCGGCCGACCTTGTGCTTCCGCTTGGTGCGTGCGTTCACGATCATCGAGCCCTTCTCGACGGTGCCCTGGTACACACGGATGTACGTCAGCTGGCCGTAGCGGCCGTCGTCGAGCTTGAAGGCGAGCGCGACCAGTGGCTTGTCCGGGTCGGTCTCGATCGTGATCTCGGCCTCGTCGTGGTCGAGATCGACGCCCTTGTTCACGACCTCGCCGGGCGAGGGCAGGTACAGCGTCACCGCGTCGAGCAGCTTCTGCACACCTTTGTTCTTGTAGGCCGAGCCCATGAACACGGGCGTCAGCTCGAGCGAGAGCACGCCCTCGCGCACGGCCGAGATGATCTGTGCCTCGGTCGGCTGGCCCTCGAGGATGGCTTCCATCAGCTCTTCCGAGAACATCGAGACGGCGTCGAGCATCTTCTCGCGCGCGGCTTCCGCCTCGGCGACCATGGCCTCGGGAATCGGTTTCTCGACCACCTCGATGCCCATCTCGCCCTGGAAGTAGAAGGCCCTCATCTTGACCAGGTCGATCACGCCCTCGAGGCGATCCTCGAGGCCGATCGGCAGCTGCATCATCACGGCGTTGTGCTTCAGCTTCTCTTTGAGCTGATCGGTGACCCGGAACGGATTCGCGCCGGAGCGGTCGAGCTTGTTGATGAAGGCCAGCCGCGGGACGTTGTAGCGGCGCATCTGGCGATCGACCGTCATCGACTGCGATTGCACGCCGGCGACGCCGCACAGCACCAGGATCGCGCCGTCGAGCACGCGCAGGCTGCGCTCGACCTCGATCGTGAAATCGACGTGGCCGGGGGTGTCGATGATGTTGATCTGGTGGTCACCCCAGGAGCAGTAGGTGGCCGCGGACTGGATCGTGATGCCGCGCTCGCGCTCGAGGTCCATGGAATCCATGGTCGCCCCGACCTCGTCCTTGCCGCGCACCTCGTGGATCTGGTGGATGCGGCCGGTGTAGTAGAGGATCCGCTCGGTCAGCGTGGTCTTGCCCGAGTCGATGTGGGCGCTGATGCCGATGTTGCGGATGAGCGAGATGTCGTTCGACATGGCCATGGGCTCCTCGAGGCCTCGATTCCGTGCGGAGTTTCGGTGCAGTAAGGGTTGTGGAAAAGGTCGCGCAGCATAACCCGAAAGACCCGGCCGCGCTCGGGATTTGTCGTGACGCGCCGGTGAAGACGCCGCTCGGCAATGCCTCTTTCGGACGCCTGTCTGGGCGCCTTGACTGCCGCCCCGCTGCAGCCTGCTGCGCCCCGAGCGGCGGCGGAAACTAGCGAAGTATCGCCAGCGCGCGAGGATTCCGGGCTGGGGCTCGCTCTTCGAAATCACGATCGGCGGGTACCACCAAGTGGCGTCGGCCGGCAGCGAGGACGGGATTCTGATGTCTCGGGACGGTTTCGTGGCCGGCCGGTACGGGTACATGGACGCACGCGCGAGTGGACCCGGACCCTTCGCCATCTTCCATGATCCGCTCTTGCAGTTCGTGCTGCCTGGGAGGCCTCCGCCCTTCGGGATCGACGAATACCTGCGGGTCTCTCCGCCCCCTCTGCTCGAGTTCGACTACCGGGAGCTCTTCATCGCCGGAATCGACGGGAACATCCACGGAGATCTGACCAGCATCGTGGCCGTTCCGGAGCCGGCGCGCCTCGCGCTTCTCGCGCCGTTGGGGCTCGCCCTCGTCGCAATCCGGCGCCGCTAGCGCGCGACGAGTTCGCTCGCGCGCGTGAGTGCTTCGTCGATGTCGGTGAAGACGTTCTCGCGGCCGATCGCGTCGAGCAGTCCCGCGCGCTCGAGCACGACCAGGGGCTGCGCGTGCACGCCGGAGAGGACCAGCGTGGTGCCATCGCGGCGCGTCTTGTCGAGCAGGTCCTCGAGCGCGCGCAGGCCGGTGGCGTCGATCGCGAGCACCTCGCGCAGCCGCACGATCAGCACGCGTGGTTTGCGCTCGACGCCGCGCAGCGCGTCCCGAAATTTTGTCGCCGCGCCGAAGAAGAAGCTGCCGTAGACCTCGAACACTTCGACGCCGTCGGGCACGTGGCGGCGCGCGATCGCTCCCGTGTCCGAAGGATCCTCGCCCTCGCGCAGCATGCTGGTGATGAAACCGGCCTGCGACAGACTCGCGACGCGGTGCATGAACAGGAAGCTCGCGAGCACGATGCCGACCTCCAGCGCGACGACCAGGTCGATCGCGACGGTGAGTGTGAAGGTCGTGAGCAGCACCAGCACGTCGCTGCGCGGGCTGCGGAACAGGCGCACGAACATGCGCCACTCGCTCATGTTGTAGGCGACCACGACCAGGATTCCGGCCAGCGCGCAGATCGGAATCCGTTCGGCCAGGCCGCCGGCGGCGAGCACGATCACGAGCAGCGTCGCTGCGTGCACGATGCCCGCGATCGGCGTGCGCCCGCCGTTCTTCACGTTGGTGGCGGTGCGCGCGAGCGCTCCCGTGACGGGAATGCCGAGGAAGAACGGCGTGGCGAGATTCGCCACGCCCTGCGCGACCAGCTCCATGTTCGAGCGGTGTCGGCCGCCGATCATGCCGTCGGCGACCACGGCCGACAGCAGCGACTCGATCGCGCCGAGCATCGCGATCGCGAATGCCGACGGCAGCAGCTCGCGCAGCATCGAGAGCTCGATGTTCGGTAGCGTCGGCCGCGGCAGCGTGCTCGGCACGTGACCGAAGCGATCGCCGATCGTCTCGACCGGCAGGTCGAAGATCGAGACCAGCGCAGTCGCCGCGACAATCGCGATCAGCGGGCTCGGTATGCGGCTGCCGACGCGCGGCCAGTACACCAGCAGGAAGATGGTCGCGAACGCGATCGCCGTCGCGGTCGGGTTCCAGCTCGCAGCGTGCTCGCCGTAGGCGGCGAGTTTCTCGAACGTCTCCGCGGGCACGCTCGCCATCGAGAGCCCGAAGAAATCGCGCACCTGCGCGAGCGCGATGATCCCCGCGATGCCGGTGGTGAAGCCGACGGTAACCGGGTAGGGCACGAACTTGATCACCGCGCCGAAGCGCGCGATGCCCATCACTACGAGCATCACGCCCGCCATCAGCGTCGCGACCGCGAGCCCGTCGTAGCCGTACTTCTGCACGACCCCGTACACGATCACGATGAACGCGCCGGTCGGTCCGCCGATCTGCACGCGGCTGCCGCCGAGCAGCGAGATCAGGAAACCGCCGACGATCGCGGTGTAGAGCCCCTGCTCGGGCTTCACGCCGGAGGCGATCGCGAATGCGATCGCGAGCGGAAGCGCGACGATCCCGACGATCACGCCCGCGAGCACGTCCTGCGCGAGTTGCCGCGGGGGGATGCCCTCGCGCAGACAGGTCACGAGCTTGGGTTCGAGTCGCACCTGGACGTCGGACGCCGGATCGACCAACGCTCAGCCGCCGGGCTTAGTGACCTGCTCGGCCGCGTGCTTCTCGAACTCCTTCTGGATCGCGCCGCCGTATGAGGCCAGAAGTCCCGGCCGGTTCTTCTGCGCCAGCTCGACGGTCAGCTTGCGGCCGTCGTTTCGCGCCTGGAACTTCGGCATCACGTAGCGCGAGAACAGCTCGTAGCTCTTCTTCGTGTTCTCCCAGCTCGCCCAGTTGGTCGCCATGTGCAGGTAGCCCCCGAAGCCGCCGGACTGCTCCTGCAGGCGCTCGAGCTGCGCGACCGCGTCGTCGGGCGTGCCGATCACGGCGAAGCCCTGCGCGACCAGTTCCTCGATCGCCTGGTCGACGCTGCCGCCGACGGCCATCGGCAGCGACGCGATCTCGTTGAAGTAGTACAGCCATTCACCCAAGCCGAAGCGCACGTTCGCGCGCGCCTGCTCGCGGGTCTCGGCGATGTGCATCGGCCCGACCAGGCGCCAGGTGTCGCGGTTCGGCTCGCGCCCCGACTCATGACACTTCTGCGCGTAGGCCTGCCAGTTCATGGCCAGCATGTCGAAGCCCGAGAGCGTAGTGGCGCCGATCGAGAGCAGCCCCGCGCCGTGCTTGCCCGCGCAGCGCGCGCCTGCGGGCGAAACCTGGTTCGCGACCGCGATCTCGATCTCGCGGCTGTACGGCCGGAGCTGGAGCTGCGCTTCGATCAGCCGGAACCAGTCGCTCTCGTGCGTGACGATCTCGCCCGCGAACAGGCGCCGGATCACGCCCAGCGCTTCGTCCATCATGTCGCGCTGCTTGGTCGCGTCCAGGCCGAGCATGCGCGCGTCCGACTGCAGCGCGCCGGGACCGACGCCGAACATCACACGCCCGCGCGTCATGTGGTCGAGCTGCACGATCCGCTCCGCGACCATGAACGGGTGATGGTAGGGCAGCGAGATCACGCCGGTGCCGAGCCGGATGTGCTTGGTGTGCTGCGCGGCGATCCCGATGAAGATCTCCGGCGACGCGATGATCTCGAAACCGGCCGAGTGGTGCTCGCCGATCCACGCCTCGTCGAAGCGGAGCTGGTCGAGCAGCTTCACCAGCTCGAGGTCGCGGTCGAGGCACGCCGTCGGATCCTCGTGCGTGGGGTGGAACGGCGCGAGGAAGATTCCGAAGCGGAGCGGCGAGGGTGACATGCGCGAGGCCTCCTGGGACGCGATCGTGCCACAGTTCGGCGCGTCCGCGTATGATTCGCGCCGTGAAGCTCGCCAAACCCCGCATCGACGTCGGCCTGCACACGAATCAGCGCGAGCCGATGCTGGCGTTCTGGCAGAACGAGGTGGGGCTGCCGTTCGAGGAGCTCTTGCCGATGGGCCGCGGCTTGCAGCAGCACCGCCACGGTCTGAACGGATCGGTGCTGAAGATCAATCACGCACGCGAGCTGCTCGGCGTCGAGCCCGCGTGCGGCTACCGCGAGCTGCGCATCGCTCGTCCGGGCCTGGCCGCGCCCAAGCGCCTGGTCGACCCGGACGGGAACGCGGTCGTGCTCGTGCCGCCAGGACACGAGGGCGTGTCGGCGATCGGCGTCTCGCTCGCGGTGCGCGACGAGTCGGCCTTCCACGATTTCTACGGCCGCGCGCTCGCGCTCGAGCCGGCCGGCCCGCGCGCGTATCTCTGCGGCGATTCGCTGCTCTCCTTCGCGCGCGATCCGAGTGCGGTCGAGGCGGGCCGCATGACCGCGAGCGGCTACCGCTACATCACGATCCAGGTCTTCGATGTGGACGCGGAGCACGCCGGCATCCTCGCGCGCGGCGTAAGCGAAGGAGCGCCGCCGCGCACGCTCGGCTCGGTCGCGCGCATCTCGTTCGTGCGCGATCCCGACGGCAATTGGATCGAGATCTCGCAGCGCGCGTCGCTGACGGGGCCGCTACCGGGCTGAGTGGGGACCGGCTCAGCGCTCCGGCCGGATCTGCAGCTGCTTCTGGCGCGCGAGCGTCTGCTCGCGCTTCACGCGCGCGCGCTCGGCGAGCTGGGTCTCGAGCGTGCGCAGCTCGAGCAGCTTGCGCAGGCGCGCGAGCTTCTCGGGGTCGGGCAGCGTCTTCTCGAACGTCACCCAGCGCGTAACGGTGAGCGTCTCGCCGCCCTCCGCCACCGCGTGGAGTCGGATCTCGTTGCGACCCGGCGCGAGCGGCGCGAAGCCATCGAACGTGCCGTCGGGGAACAGGCGCAGCGCGCGCCCCGCCGCGCTCGTGGTCGCGTTCGTGAGCTCGAGCTTGGCGATGCGCGTGAAGCTCATGTACGGCACGAACTCGACGATGTCGGCGGGCAGATCGAGCACCACCAGCGTGCCGCCGTTCGCGTTCACGATCTCCTCGAACTGCTCGCGCCGCTGCGCCGCCGTGGGCCCGAGCGCGAACGCGGAGATGCGTGCACCCGCCCGGGCCGCGTTGCGCGCCGCGTGCACCGACGTCTTCTGCGCCGCGGACGCCGGCTCCGGCGCGGTGGGCACGCCGTCGGAGAACAACAGGATCTGGCGCTGCCGGCGCTCCGCCGGGTCGGTCGCCTTCGGCCCGAAGGCCACGATCGCCTGCTCGAGCGCGCCGTAGATGTAGGTGCCGTGCTCGTTCGGCAAGGGAGGAATCGCAGCCAGCGCCGCGAGCAGCTCGGCGCGCGAGCTGCCGAGCGGCGCCTCGAGCTTCGCGTTGCCGCCGAAGCTCACCAGACCCATGCGCGTGGTCTCGGGGTCGAGCCGCTCGATCAGCCTGCGCGCGGCTTCGAGCTCGGCGGACACGATCGTGTCGCCGTAGTCCGTGGTCCACAGCACCGGGTGGTCGGCCTGGGGGTTCGGCAGCGTGTGGCCGACCAGGCCGTCGCCGTCCACGTCGACGCCGCTGGCACGGAACGCGCTGGCGGACAGGTCGATCACCAGCATCACGTCGTGCACGCCGCGCAGGCCCGTGCCCACCCAACCGCGCACCTCCACGAGCGGCAGCGGCTCGCGCACCAGATCGCCGCTGTGCGGGGAGTCGACCTCCACGTAGACCCGCTCGGCCCGTACCTGCTTCGCGCCGAGCACGGTGCCGAGCGCGGCGCCCAGCGTCGCGCCTAGCAGACTTGCCGCGGCTGCGAGTAAGATGGGGCCCACACGGCGCGGCACGCGCGGGAGGACGCTCGTGAAATTCACCTGGTTCAACCTGATGCCCTGGCCTCATCTGCCCGAGGATTTCCGCGAGAAGCACCGATCGGTCTGGGTGGACATCGACAGCCGACTCTACGATCCAGCCGAAGGCAACAGGGTGTACCACGAGTACATGGATCAGCTCGAATACGCCGACACGCTCGGCTTCGATGCGATGGGCATCAACGAGCATCACCAGAACGCGTACGGCCTGATGCCCTCGCCGAACCTCATCGCGGCCGGTCTCGCGCGCCGCACCTCGCGCTCGGCGATCGCCGTGATCGGCAATTCGATCGCGCTCTACAACCCGCCGATCCGCGTCGCCGAAGAGTTCGCGATGCTCGACGTGATCTCGGGCGGGCGCCTGCTCGCGGGCTTCCCGGTCGGCACTCCGATGGACACGAACTTCTGCTACGGCCAGATCCCCGCGCTGACGCGCGAGAAGTACTACGAGGCGCACGAGCTGATCATGCGCGCGTGGCACGAGCCCGATCCGTTCGCGTTCGACGGCAAGTTCAACCAGCTCCGCTACGTGAACTGCTGGCCGCGCCCGATCCAGAAGCCGAATCCGCCGATCTTCATCCCCGGCGGCGGCTCGATCGAGACCTGGGATTTCTGCGTGAACAACGACTACAACTACTCGTACCTGTCCTACGGCGGGTACAAGGCCGCGAAGGCGCTGCTCGACGGCTACTGGGAGACGGTCGCGGCGGCGGGCAAGGACGAGTCGCCGTACCGCGCGGGCTTCGCGCAGGTCGTGTGCGTCGCCGACACCGACGCGGAAGCGGAGCGGCTCTACGCCGAGCACGCGCTCTACTTCTACAACCGCTGCCTGCACGTGAACCTGGGCTTCTCGGATCCGCCGGGCTACCGCACGGTCAAGACCATCCAGGCCGGCAAGCTCAACCAGTTCCGCGCCGAGAACCAGCGCCTGTTCACGCAGCTCACCTGGAAGGAGCTGGTCGACGGCGGCTACGTGATCGCCGGTTCGCCCGACACCGTGCGCGAGCGCATGGAGTACATGATCAAGAACCTGCGGCTGGGGACGCTGTTCCTGTTGTTCCAGATCGGCAACATGCCCGACGACAAGGTGCGCAACTCGACCAAGCTGTTCGCGGAAAGAGTCATGCCGCAGCTGCGCGACATCTGGCCCGAGTGGAAGAACGACAACCGCTTCTGGTGCAAGCCGCTCGAGACGCGCGTGCGCCCCGAGGAGTCGCGCGCATGAACGAGCGCAGGATCGAGACCAAGCGCGGGATCAAGTGCCGCGTGCTCGAAGCGGGGCAGGGCGCGCCGGTGGTGTTCTTCCACGGCGCGGGCGGGCTGCTGGCCGAGGAGCCCGTGCTCGAGGGCCTGTCGCGACGCTTCCATGTGTACGCGCCCGAGTGGCCCGGCTACGGCGCGGACGCGGGCGAAGAGAAGCTCGACGACATGCTCGACTTCGCGCTGCACGGCTGGGACGTGATCGAAGCGCTCGGCGTCGACGGCCGGCCGAGCCTGATCGGCCACTCGATGGGCGGCATGATCGCCGCCGAGATGGCCTGTCTCGCGAACGCGGCGGTGGAGAAGCTGGTGCTGATCGGCTCGGCGGGCCTTTGGCTCGACGACCATCCCGTGCCCGACATCTTCGCGATGCTGCCGTTCGAGCTGGCGCAGGCGCTGTTCGTGGACCCGAAGGCGGGCGAGAAGCTGCTCACGGGCGGCATCGACTTCTCGAACATGGACGCGCTGCAGACGTTCATGGTCGCCAACGCGCGCCGGCTCGGCACCGCGGGCAAGATCCTGTTCCCGATCCCGAATCGGCGGCTCTCGAAGCGCTTGTACCGCTTGAAGGCGCCGACGCTCTTGGTCTGGGGCCGCGAGGACAAGCTGATCCCGCTGGTCTACGCGGAGCGCTTCCGGCAGCTGATCCCGCACGCGTTGCTCGTGGTGATCGACGCGGCCGGCCACATGGTTCCGTACGAGCAGCCCGCGAAGACGACGGCCGAGATCGAGCGCTTCCTCGCGCAGGGCTGAGCGCCGGGCGCGTTGGACCCGCCGCGCAGAGGACGGTGGCTGCTGATCGCGGGTGCGGGCGTCGGGCTCGCGCTCGCCGCCTTCGGCGTGTTCGCGCCCGGAGCGGCGCCCGGAGTCCCGCGAGCCGACGAGGTCGCGCGCGTGAATTCCGTGCCGATTCCGCGGCTGGAGCTCGAGCGTGCGCTGGCACGCGTCGAGGCCGACACCCGGGGCGGGGCAGCGGGTGACGTGCGCGGGCACGTGCTCGAGCGGCTGATCGACGAGGAGTTGCTGGTGCAGCGCGGTGTCGCACTCGGCCTGGTCGAGTCCGACGCGACGGTTCGCAAGGCGCTCGCGTCGGCGGTGATCGCGTCGGTCGTGGCCGACGCCTCGGCCGAAGCGCCCACGGAGGCGGAGCTCGCCGCGTTCTACGACGCGAACCGCGCCTACTTCGCAACGCCCGGACGCGTGCGCGTCGCGCGCGTGTTCGTGCGCGACGGTGGTGAAGCCGACGCGCGAGTCGCAGCCGCGTTGCTCGCGCTCGACGCCGGCGTCGCGCCGGCCGAAGTCGCGCGCGGGTTCGGCGACGTCGCACCGCTCGAGCTTCCGGATGCACTGCTACCGGACGCGAAGCTCTACGAGCTGCTCGGCCCGACCGAGGCGTCGGCCGCGCTCGCGGTCGCGGAGGGCGCGCGCAGCGACGCGATCGCGACCGCGGGCGGCCGTTCCATCCTGGTGTCGCTCGAGCGCGCGCCGGGTCGCTCGCCCGAGCTCGAAGCCGTACGCGCGCAGGTCGAAGCGGAGTGGAGCCGGCGCGCGGGCGAGCGCGCGCTCGCGTCGTATGTCGACTCGCTGCGGAGCGGCGCGGAGATCCGGCGCGCGGACGACGCGGACGACGCGAGGTGAAGCGCGGGCTCGCGCTCGCCGCGGCACTGCTCGCGAGCTTCGTCGCTCTCGATGCGAACGCGCACGAGCGCAGCCAGTCGTTCTCGCGCTGGCGGCTGCACGGCGAATCGCTCGACGTCGTGTTCAGCGTGCCCGCGCGCGAAGCCACGCGGCTCGCGGCCGCCGACGCTCCGACGCTGCGGCTCGAGGCGCTGCTCGCGCGACACCTCGCGCTGACGCTCGGCGCGCGCGCGGACGAAACGGCCTGCACGCGTGTGTCCGGTCCGACGGTGCTGGCCGCGCGCGAAGGTCAGCTCCGCGTCGAGCTGCGCCTGCGCTGTCCCGAGGCGCGGCCGCTGCGGCTCGAGGTGTCCTCGTTCTTCGCGCTCGCACCCTCGCACGTGCACTTCGCGCGGCTCGCGACGGACGGCGAATCGCCCGTCGAGCTGCTCTTCTCGGAACGCGCGCAGGTGCGCGTCGCGCTCGAGCCAAGCCAGGCCGCGCCGAGCGGCGAGTCGTTCCTCGGCTATCTGCGGCTCGGCATCGAGCACATCGCGCTCGGCCCCGACCACCTGGCATTTCTGGTCGCGCTGCTCCTGTTCGCGCCGCGCGCGCGCGACGTGGGGGTGATCGTGACCGGCTTCACGCTCGGTCACAGCCTGACGCTCGCGCTCGGCGCGCTCGGGCTTGCGCGCCCGGACCCGGCCATGATCGAGGCGTTGATCGGCTTCACGATCGCGCTGGTCGCGGCCGAGAACGTCACCCGCGCGAGCGGCGATGGCGTGCGCGTGTCGAGCTTCGCATCGCTCGTGCTGGCGGGACTCGCGCTCGCTGCGCTGTTCGTCGAGCGCGGCCCGCCGCCGGTGCTGCTGCTCGGTCTGGCGGTCTTCACGCTCTGCGAGGGCCGGCTCGCGTCGACGCCGGACGCGGCTCGTCGTCTGCGGCCCGCGCTCACGGTGCTCTTCGGACTCGTGCACGGCTTCGGCTTTGCCGGCGTCCTGCTCGAGATCGGACTGCCGCGCGAGCGCCTGCTCGCGGCGCTGCTCGGCTTCAACCTGGGTGTCGAGCTCGGTCAGCTCGCGTTCGTGGCGATGTTCGCGCTCGCGGCCTGGCTCGCGCGCAGAGTGTTTCCGATGGTCGTCTCGGCGCCGGTTCGAGAAGTCGCGACCGCCGCGCTGTGCGGGCTCGGTCTCTACTGGTTCGTCGAGCGCGGCTATGCTCTCCTAGCTCCGTGACCGAGATCGCGAACACACGCTCCGGGCGGATCAAAGGCAAACTCGTGCGCGGAGGCGGGCTCTCGTTCCGCGGCATTCCGTTCGCGGCGCCACCGGTCGGCCCGCTGCGCTTGCGCGCGCCGCAGCCCGTGAGCGCGTGGACGGGCGTGCGGAAGGCGGAGGCGTTCGGCCCGAGCGCGCCGCAGGCTGGCGTCGAGAACTGGCTGGTGAAGCGCTTCATCGGCAGCGCCACGGTGGGCCAGAGCGAGGACTGCCTCTACCTGAACGTGTGGACGCCCGCCGTCGACGCTGGCCGGCGACCGGTTCTGGTGTTCATCCACGGCGGCGCCTTTCTGATGGGCTCGGGCAGCACATTGCTCTACAACGGCTCGCGCCTCGCGGCGCGCGGGGACGTGGTGGTCGTGACGATCAACTACCGGCTCGGCGCGCTCGGCTCGCTCGATCTGCGCGGGACGCTCGGCGCCGATGACGCGCCCGCGAACCTCGGGCTGCGCGACCAGATCGCGGCGCTGGAGTGGGTGCGCGCGAACATCGACGCGTTCGGCGGCGATCCGGACGCGGTCACGATCTTCGGCGAGTCGGCCGGCGCGATGAGCATCGGCACGCTGCTCGGCACGCCGGCCGCCAGCGGACTGTTCCGGCGCGCGATCCTGCAGAGCGGAGCAGCGCACAACGTGTCGGCGCCCGAGCAGGCGCAGCTCGTCGCGGCGCTGTACTTGAAGCTGCTCGGCCCGCACGGCGAGAGTCTCGCGCGCTTGCGCGAAGCGCCGCTCCGCGAACTGCTGCGCGCGCAGCGCGAGGCCGCGTTCCAGCTCGCGCTTCCGCTGGGCGGGCTCGCGTTCCAGCCCTGCATCGACGGAGACCTCTTGCCCGAGAGTCCACTGCTCGCGCTCGAGCGCGGCTCGGCCAAGGATGTGTCGGTGCTGGCCGGCACGAACCGCGACGAGTGGAAGCTGTTCATGATCGCGGACAGGCGCTCGCGCAGCATGGACGAGGCCGCGCTGCGGCGCCGTTTCGCGCGCGTGCTGCCCGAATCGGAGGCCGAGCGCGCCTTCGCGTCGTACCGGAGCGCTCCGCACGCCAAGCGTCCGGAGGACACGCGCGAGCGCTGGACGGCCTTCCAGGGCGATCGCGTGTTCCACTGGCCAGCGGCCCGGCTTCTCGAGCTCGCGAGCCGGCACTCGCGCGAGACCTTCGCGTATTCCTTCACCTGGTCGCCGCCGCTGCTCGGGCGCCAGATCGGCGCCTGCCACGGCCTGGAGCTGCCGTTCGTGTTCGGCACCATCCTCGAACCGTGGCTGCGCCCCTGGCTGGGCGCGATGCCCGGCGCGCGCAAGCTCTCGCACCGCATGCAGGAATCCTGGCTGGCCTTCGCGAAGACCGGCCACCCCGGCCACGCGGGCGTCCCGTTCTGGCCCACGTACGACACCGAAAAGCGTCAAGCCATGAAGCTCGGACGCAACTGCGCCGCCATCCCGAACTACGCCGACTCCGCTCTCCGCTTCTTCAGCGACGATCGCTGACGGATCAGACCGGCCGGACGTTCCAGATCGCCGTGGCGTACTCGCGGATCGCGCGGTCGCTCGAGAAGTAGCCCATGCGTGCGACGTTCAAGCTCGCGCGGCGCGCCCAGTCGGTGGGGTCCAGCCAGTCGCGTGAGACGCGATCCTGCGTGTCGCCGTAGGCGCAGAAATCGGCGAGCACGAACCAGCGGTCGCCGTGATCGAGCAGGCTCTCGACGATCGGCGCGAACAGGCGCGGCTCGTCGGGCGAGAAGCGGCCCTTGGCCAGCGCGTCGACCACGCGGCGGATGCGCGGCGTCGACGCGTACAGCGCGCGCGAGTCGTAGGCTCCGCGCGTGCGCAGATCGGCGACCTGCTCCGCGCGCAGGCCGAAGATGTACACGTTCTCGGCCCCGACCGCGTCGTGGATCTCGATCGTCGCGCCGTCGAGCGTGCCGATCGTGAGCGCGCCATTCAGCGCCAGCTTCATGTTGCCGGTGCCCGAAGCTTCCATGCCGGCGGTCGAGATCTGCTCGGAGAGATCCGCGGCCGGGATGATCTTCTCGGCCAGCGACACGCGGTAGTCGGGCACGAACGCGACGCGCAGGTGATCGCGCGTGCGCGGGTCGGCGTTCACGACCTCCGCGAGATTCGAGATCAGCTTGATCACGAGCTTGGCCATGAAGTACTCGGGCGCGGCCTTGCCGCCGAACAGGCACACGCGCGGCGCGACCGGCAGTTTCCCGTCCTCGGAAAGCTCCAGGTAGACCTCGGCGATGCGCAGCGCCGCGAGCAGCTGGCGCTTGTACTCGTGGATGCGCTTCACCTGCACGTCGAACATCGCGTCGGGATCGACGCGCACGCCGGTGGTCTGCGCGACCACGCCCGAGAGCCGCGCCTTGTTGGCGCGCTTCACGTCGCGAAACGCGCGCAGGAACTCCGGTTCGCCGGCGTGCGCTTCGAGCTCGCGCAGACCCTCGAGATCGGACTTCCAGCCCTCGCCGATGCGCGAGCTGATCAGGCTGGAGAGCTTCGGGTTCGCCTTCATCAGCCAGCGCCGCGGCGAGATGCCGTTGGTCTTGTTCTGGAAGCGGCCGGGCCAGAGCTCCGCGAAGTCCGGCACCAGCTCCGTCTTCACCAGCTCCGAGTGCAGCTTCGAGACGCCGTTCACGGCGTGCGAGCCGACGATCGCGAGGTGCGCCATGCGCACGTGCTGCGGGTTGCCTTCTTCGATGATCGAGAGCCGGCGCAGCCGCTCGATGTTGCCGGGCCAGCGCACTTCGACCTCGGCCAGGAAGTGCGCGTTGATCAGCTCGATGATCTGCAGGTGGCGCGGCGCGACCCGCGCGAGCAGCGGCTTGGGCCAGCGCTCCAGCGCCTCGGGCAGGAGCGTGTGGTTGGTGTACGCGAAGCAGCGCTGCGCGTGCTCGAAGGCCTTCTCGAACGGCAGGCCGTGGTCGTCGACGAACAGCCGCACAAGCTCCGCGACCGCCAGTGCGGGGTGCGTGTCGTTCAGCTGGATCGCGACCTTCTCCGAGAACGTGTCGAAGGTGCGCCGCGTCGCGAGATAGCGCGCGACGATGTCGCGCAGCGCGCAGGCGACGAAGAAGTACTCCTGCAGGAGCCGCAGCTCCTTGCCGGCGCTGGTCGACTCGGGCGGGTAGAGCACCTTCGAGACCCGCTCCGACTCGAGCTTCTGGTCGAAGGCGCGGTGGTAGTCGCCCTGGTGAAAGATGCCGATGTCGAACTCGTCGGAGGCCTGAGCGGAGTAGAGCCGCAAGCTGTTCACGGTGCGCCCGCCGAAGCTCACGATCGGCAGATCGTGCGGGAGGCCGACCAGCACGCGCTGATGCGTCCAGCGCGTGCTCTTCAAGCCGTCGCCGTCTCCGACCTTCTCGAGCTCGCCGTACACGGGGATGCGTAGCGCGTCGTCGCGGCGGATGATCAGCCAGGGCGAGCCGGTCGCGCGCCAGCTGTCGGCGTACTCGCGCTGGTAACCGCCCTCGATCGCCTGCCGGAACAGCCCGTGCTCGTAGTTGATGCCGTAGCCGAAGCCGGGCATGTCCAGGCTCGCGAGCGAATCCAGGAAGCAGGCGGCGAGCCGGCCGAGGCCGCCGTTGCCGAGCGCGGCGTCGGGCTCGAGCTCGCGCAGCGCCTCGAGCTCGACGCCGAGCTGCGCGAGCGTCGCGCCCACTTTGTCGAGCAGACCGAGGTTCAACAGGTTGTTGCCGAGCGAGCGGCCCATCAAGAACTCGACCGACAGGTAGTAGACGCGCTTCGCGTCGGCCGCGCGGTAGCGCTCCTCGGTCTCGAGCATGCGCTCGATCAGCTGCTCGCGCGTGGCGAGCGAGACCGCCACCAGCAGATCGCGCGGCGAGGCGTCCTGCCAGCGCTTGCCGAGCGTGTAGCGCAGGCTGCGCTGCACCGAGGCGGCGAAATCGGGCAGCGGCAGCGACGGGGAAGCGGGCTTGGGCATCGGGCTCACCTCGGTTCTTCGGACCGCGTCGCGCGTCGCCCGACCCGAGCGTCGGGAAGCAACGCGCGCACGCGCGGATCTGCGGCAATTTCGTCGAGCGTGCGCTGCATGCGCCGCGACCAGCTCCGGTGACGCTGGACGGGCACGCCCGGAAGATTCAACGGCTCGGTCTCGCCGGCCAGGTCGTCGAGCCCGACCGCGACCAGCCGAGCGGGCGTGCGCGCGAGGTGCACGTTCACGGCCGCGGCGAGCGCGGCGTCGTCGACCGGTGTCGGAGCGGCGGGCAGGTCGCCCTCGTCGCGCAGCGTTTCGACGAGGGCTTCGCGTTCCCGGGAGCGGACCTGCAACGCCTGCGGCAGGCTGGGCGCGCGCGGCGACGGGTCGAGGGATGCGCGGAGCTCGAGGTCGCGCCCGGCCAGGTAGCCCGCCAGCGGCGGCAGGTCGTGCGTGGTAGCGAGCACGAGCGCGCGAGCCGGGGAGTCCCCGCGCGCGCGGAAGCGGGGGCCAATTCGTTAGAAGCAGAGCACCCCCGTCGACAGAATTGCCCCGGACGCGCGCACCGGCC
>JANNLG010000256.1:0-20314 GCA_031396695.1 Deltaproteobacteria bacterium | reverse complement strand
CCGGTGCCGATCGAGTACGACGAAAAAAATCCAAGTGCACCTGAAAATTGAGGCGTGGCCCATAAACGGTACCCCGAAACGATGTAAATCCGATGGCCGATTTCAGCGATGTTCTTGTCTTCTTGGCGCCGGCCCGTCGCCCTCCCCGACCGCGCGACGCTGCTTCTTCGCGGCGCTCTCGCGGTCCACGACGTAGTCGCCCTCGGCTTCAGGAAGATCCGCCAGGAACGACTGGTGCGTGCGCGAGCGCACGAGCAGGCGGCCGCTGTCGTCGCAGAAATCGACTTCGTTGACGACGAAATCCCGATCGCGCTTCCGATAGCGCTCGATCACGCTCGAGCGCGTCCGCACGCTCGAACCCGTCCGCAGCGGCGCGAACAGCAGCCACTCCTGGCGCGCGTGCAGATTCCCGATCAGCTTGCGCAGATACCAGCGGTCGATGTGCGCGTAGACCTCGCTGTGGTAGAGCAGCGGCGGCGCAACCGACTCGCGCGCGTAGACCGGATTGTGATCCGCGAAGGTATCGCAGTAGAACGCGATCACCTCGGGCGAGATCGCGCGCTCGGCGGCGTGGACGAGATCTCCGACACGAACGCGCTGGCCTTTGAGATTCACGGCTCGATTCTGTCACACTCGGCCACAGCGATGCGGGGCGATCCAGGGCCAGAAGCCAACGTCGGAACCTGGCTCCGCGCGCACGCGGACGCGCGGCCCGATCACCCGGCGCTGCTGATCGAGGGCACCGGCGAGCGCATCAGCTATGGCGAGCTCGACGCGCGCGTGGACCGCGCGGCCGCCGCGCTGGCCGGGCTCGGCGTCGTGGCCGGCGATCGCGTGGCGCTCGCGCTCGCGAGCGAGCCGCTCTACCTCGAGCTCTACTTCGCGGCGGCGCAGCTCGGCGCGATCCTGATTCCGCTCAACACGCGACTCACCGCCGCCGAGCTCGGCTTCCAGATCGAGGACTCCGAGCCGCGCGTGGTGGTGCGCGCAGCCGGTGCCGCGGTTCCCGCGCGCGCAGGCACGATCGGCCTGACGCCCGAGGAGCTGCGCGCGCGCATGCCCGCGCGCTCCGAGCGCCGTGCGGCCGCGCCCGGCGGCGAGAGCCCACAGGTGATCCTGTACACGAGCGGCACCACGGGCCGCCCGAAGGGCGCCGTGCTCCCGCACCGCAAGACGTACTGGAACTCGCGCAACGCCGAGCTCTACTTCGAGCTCGTGCCCGACGACGTGGTGGTCGTGCCGATCCCGCTCTTCCACTCGTTCGGCCTGAAGATCCTGTCGGTGCCGACGCTGTTCGTGGGCGCGACGGCGCTGCTCGTCGATCGCTTCGACCCCATCGAACTGCAGGACTGCGTCGCCCGCGAGCGCGCCACGCTGCTCGGCGCGGTGCCGGTGATGTACCAGCGCATGCTCGAGGCCGGACTCGCGCCCGAGAAGCTCGCGAGCCTGCGCTACGCATTCAGCGCCGGCGCGGCTCTCGCGGTCGACACCATCGAGCGTTACGCGCGCGCGGGCCTGCGCATCCAGCAGGGCTACGGCCAGACGGAGACGTCGATCCTGTGCTGCCTCGGCGCGCGCGAGGCGCTGCGCAAAGCGGGCTCCGTCGGCAAGCCGGTCGCGTTCGGCGAGGTGCGGATCGCCGACGAGCGCGGCCGCGATCTGCCGCGCGGCGCGCGCGGCGAAGTCGTGGTGCGCGGACCGATCGTGATGTCGGGCTACTGGCGTCGGCCCGAAGAGACCGAGGCGAGCCGGATCGACGGCTGGCACCGCACCGGCGACCTCGGCGTGATGGACGAAGACGGCGACGTGTCGCTCGTGGGCCGGCTCAAGGAGCTTTACATCAGCGGCGGCGAGAACGTGTACCCCGCCGAGGTCGAGCGCGTGCTGGGCCAACATCCGGACGTGTCGGAAGTCGCGGTGGTCGGTGTGCCGGACGAGAAGTGGGGCGAAGCCGGTCGAGCCTACGTCGTGCCCGCGCACGCTTCGTTCGACTCCGCGGACGTGCTGGCCTGGGCGAGCGAGCGGCTGGCGCGCTACAAGCTCCCGCGCGAGGTCGTACTGGTCGCGGAGCTGCCGCGCACCGCCTCCGGAAAGGTTCAGAAGCATGCGCTCCTGGCTCGGACTTAGCGCCGCGCTCCTCCTGCTCTCGGGCTGCGCGGGGCTCGGCCTGTTCGGGGACGCGCCGCCGCCGGCGAAGCCGGTGCTCGATCCGGATCTGGTCCAGCGGGGCGCGGTGCTGTTCCTGGATGCGCGGCTTTCGGGCGACGGCAGCCGCACCTGCGCGGCCTGCCACCCGGGCGGTGGCGCCGATTCGCTCGTCTACCAAAACGGCAAGAGCGTCGCGCCCGGCAGCGCCGGCGGCCGTCGAACGGTCGCCCTGCGCGGTCTGTACCAAACCGCTCCTTACTTCTGGGATGGCTCGGCTCCCAAGCTCGCCGACGCCGTCGACCGCATGCTCGCGGTCGAGATGCGCGGCGGAACGCTCACCGGCCGGGACCGCGAGGCGCTCGAGGCGTACCTGCTGTCGCTCGCGCCCTTCGACCGGCGCCGCCTGCAGCCGGACGGCGCGCCCGTCGAGCCCGTGACCTTCTCCGCGCGCCGGGGCTATGAGGTGTTCGCGAAGGCGGAGTGCACCGAGTGCCACCCCGCGCCGGTGTACATGCGCGCGGTGCTCGCCGACATCGGCAGCGGCGGCCGCTTCGCCGTGCCGAGCCTGCGCGGCATTTCGGCTTCCGGCCCCTGGGGCCACGACGGGCGCTGGCCGGACCTCGAGACGGCCGTGCGCGCGAATCTCGCCGCGAGCGGCATCGAGCTCAGCTCCGACGAGATGACGCAGCTGCTCGAGTACCTGAAGCTGCTGTAGCAGCGGCGCGCGGCTCCGGTTAGTGTTCTGCGCCCGCCGAGTCAGGCGATGTAGCTCAGCTGGTTAGAGCAGGCGGCTCATATCCGCCGTGTCGGGGGTTCGAGTCCCTCCATCGCCACCCAGCATCGCGACGAGCGCCGCCAGCGCGACCAACAGCCAGACCGCCTCGAGCACCACGAACGGCAAGAAGCCGATCTGCCAGGACGCCCAGCACGAGAGTCCCGCCCCGAGCGCGTTCACCACATGGTAGGCGCGCCGCTGTCGGCCGAGCCGACCGATCAGGTTCAGGAAGTACGCCGCGAGCAGCAGCGCGACGCCCGCCGAGCCGAGCCACTCCGCCGTGCTCACGACGCGAGCCAGCGGTGGAATTGCGCGATCGGCTTCTCCAGATGCGAGAGCGGCCCGGCCTGCGCGAGCCGCGCGTGCACACCGCGCTGCACGCCCGTGCACGCGCCGATGTCCTCGCGGTGGATCGCGTCGACGTAGTCGCGCAGCAAGCCGACGCGCTGTGCCCGGTCCGGGTCGTCCGCGCCTTCCGCGGGTAGACACGGATGGATCGAGAGTCGGAACCGGTCGACGGCGTACGGCTCGAGCCGGTACCAGAACATCCCGTCGGGCTGCAGCGAGAACAGCAGATGGGGAAAGACCGCGACGACCAGGAACTCGCCGCGCTGCGCGTCGGAGAGCTTCGGCCGCGTGGGGAACAGCGACGGCAGCGCCGCTCCGTCTTTGCTCGGGTTGTGCAGCGCGATGAACGGTCCGTCGACGTCCTCGGCCCACGTGCCACTCGCCGGCGCGATCGCCTGCAGGCTGGCGAGGTGCGGACCCTGGTGGTGATACGACTCGATGAAGTTCTCGACCATGATCTTCCAGTTCCAGTCGTGTTCGAAGACGAGCGGCTCGAGCGTGCGCAGCTCGGCGATCTGCCAGGGCGCGATCCGGTCCGAGAGCGCGGCGAGACGCTCTGCGAGTGGCTTCGCGTTCGGATCCAGCGTCGTGAACACGAAGCCGTGCCAGAGCTCGACCGGCAGGGACGGAAGCGCGATCTGCTTGCGCTCGAAGCCGGGCGTGCGCTGCATGTCCGGCGCGCCGAGCAGGCGCCCGTCCAAACCGTAGCTCCAGCGGTGATACGGGCACTGCAGGGAGCGCACGCGTCCACAGCCGGGTTCGAGCAGCGGCATGTAGCGATGCCGACAGACGCGCGAGAGCACGCGCAGCACGCGGTCGTCGCCGCGCACGGCCACGAGCGGCTCGCCGAGCAGATCGAACGCGACGCAGTCGCCGGGTTCGGCCAGCTGATCCGCGCGCGCAAAGCAGGTCCACTCGCGGCGCAGGCGGCCTTCGGCTTCGCGCGCGAACACGTCTGGACTCGTGTACTGCGCGGGTGCGAGCGTGGTGGAGGGAAGCTCGGGGGTATTCATCGGTCTCCCCATCGCGATGGGCGAAGGCGGCGGGCGAAGTCCTTCGCCCGAGCGATTCAAGCCCAGCACTCGCCTTCCGTCAATACCTATCGTTTGATAGATTTAGCGCCATGCCCGCAGCCCGTCGCCGCGCAGCTCGCCCGCGTTCGGTCGGTCGTCCGCGCGCGAACCGGCGTCGGCTCTCGCGCACTCCGCAGGAAGAGATCCTCTTCCACGCCGCGCGGCTGTTCGCGCGCCAGGGCATCGGGCCCACCACCACGCGCGAGATCGCGGCCGCTGCGGGTCTGCGCCAGCCGTCGCTGTTCCACTGGTTCGCCAACAAGGATGCGATCGTCGAAGCGCTGCTCGAGCTCTCGATCGCGCCCACGCTCGCTCACGCGGAGCGCTGCTTCGCGCGCGACGAGCGCGCCTCGCTGCGCCTGTATCGCGTGCTGGCGTTCGACGCGCGCGAGCTGTGCGCGTCTCCCTACGATCTGTCGGCGATCTGGCTCGCGCCCGAAGCGCGCGCCAAGCGCTTCGAGCGCTTCTGGCGCCAGCGCGAGCGACTCTTCCAGCTGATCCACAGGCTGGTCGCGGCGGGCGTTCGAGCGGGCGAGTTCCGCGTGGCGGAGCCGCTGCTCGCGGCGAGGCTCCTGTTCGGGATGGACGAGGCCGTGCTGTCGTGGTTCGATCGCGCTGGCGTGTGGTCCGCCGAGCGGGTCGGCGACGCGCTCGCGGAATTCGCGCTGCGCGCCTTTCTGCGCGATCCAGGACAGATCGACGCGATTCGCCGCGAGGCCGCGGCCAGGCAAGGAGACGAGCATGACTGAGTTCCCGAACCCCCTGCGCGACGTCGCCCCTTCCGTCACCGGCGCGCCGCAAGCGGCGGTGCTCGCGGGCGGCTGCTTCTGGTGCACCGAAGCGGTGTTCGCGCAGCTCGACGGCGTGCTCGAGGTCACCTCCGGCTACGTCGGCGACGTGGCCGCGAAAGCGGACTACGAGACGGTCTGCACAGGTCAGACTGCGCACGCTGAAGCGGTGCGCATCCGCTTCGACCCGGCGAAGCTCTCCTACGGCCAGCTGCTCAAGGTGTTCTTCTCGGTCGCGCACGATCCGACCCAGCTCGATCGCCAGGGCAACGACGTCGGCCGCCAGTACCGCTCGGCGATCTTTGCCGTCGATGCGGAGCAGAAGTCCGTCGCCGAGGCGTACATCCGCCAGCTCGACGAAGCGCGCGTGTTCCCGCGCCCGATCGCGACGCGGCTCGAGCCGCAGAGCGATTTCTTCGCGGCCGAGGACTATCACCAGAACTACGCGGCGCGGAACCCGCACCAGCCGTACATTGCGGCGATCGCGCTGCCCAAGGTGGCGAAGCTTCACAAGCTCTACGCGGACAGGCTGAAGTCGCGCCGCTAGGGTACCCTGCGCGGATGAGCGACCACCGCCACTTTCCGCGCTCGCGCCGCACGTACTTGGTCGGATCGCGCAAGGATCTGCGCGTCCCCGCGCGCGAAGTCGACCTGACGTCGCGGGCCGGCGAACCCGCGAACCCGTCGGTGCGCCTCTACGACACGAGCGGAGCGCACGGCGACGCGAATGCGAAGATCGACCTGATGCACGGCTTGCCGAAGCTGCGCGATGCCTGGATATTCGAGCGCGGCGACGTCGAAGCGTACGAAGGCCGGCCCGTGCAGCCGATCGACGATGGCGGCCGTACGCGCAACACGCCCGACTTCCCGGGCCGGCGCACCAAGCCGCTGCGCGCGAAACCGGGCCGCAACGTCACGCAGATGCACTACGCGCGGCGGGGCGTCGTGACGCCCGAGATGGAGTTCGCGGCCCTGAGGGAAGGCGTCGACCCCGAGCGGGTGCGCGCCGAGATCGCGCGCGGCCGCGCGATCCTGCCCAACAACGTGAATCACCCCGAGAGCGAGCCGATGCTGATCGGCCGCCCGTTCCTGGTGAAGATCAACGCGAACATCGGCAACTCCGCCGTCTCGTCGTCGATCGACGAGGAAGTCGAGAAGCTGCTCTGGTCGATCCAGTGGGGCTCCGACACCGTGATGGATCTTTCCACCGGCGCGAACATCCACACCACGCGCGAGTGGATCATCCGCAACTCGCCGGTGCCGATCGGCACCGTGCCGATCTACCAGGCGCTCGAGAAAGTCGGCGGGCGCGCGGAAGACCTCACGCCGCAGATCTTCTTCGACACGCTGATCGAGCAGGCTGAGCAAGGCGTCGACTACTTCACGATCCACGCGGGCGTGCGGCTGCGCTACGTGCCGCTCACGGCCGATCGCGTGACGGGGATCGTCTCGCGCGGCGGCTCGATCATGGCCAAGTGGTGCCTCGCGCATCACCAGGAAAATTTTCTCTACACGCACTTCCGCGAGATCTGCGAAATCATGAAGGCCTACGACGTGGCCTTCTCGCTCGGCGACGGTCTGCGTCCCGGCTCGATCGCCGACGCGAACGACGCGGCGCAGTTCGCCGAGCTCGAGACGCTCGGCGAGCTGACCAAGGTCGCCTGGGAGCACGACGTGCAGGTGATGATCGAGGGCCCCGGCCACGTGCCGATGCACCTGATCAAGGAGAACATGGATCGCCAGCTCGAGGTCTGTCACGAAGCGCCCTTCTACACGCTGGGTCCGCTCACGACGGACATCGCGCCCGGCTACGACCACATCACCTCTGCGATCGGCGCGGCGATGATCGGCGCGTTCGGCACCGCGATGCTCTGCTACGTGACGCCGAAGGAGCACCTCGGCCTGCCCGATCGCGACGATGTGCGCGCGGGCGTGATCGCGTACAAGATCGCCGCGCACGCGGCGGACCTGGCGAAGGGTCACCCCGGCGCGCGCCTGCGCGACGATGCGCTTTCCAAGGCCCGCTTCGAGTTCCGCTGGGAGGACCAGTTCAACCTGGCGCTCGATCCCGAGACCGCGCGCAAGTACCACGACGCGACGCTACCCGCCGAGAACGCGAAGGTGGCGCACTTCTGTTCCATGTGCGGGCCGAAGTTCTGCAGCATGGAGATCACCCAGCAGGTGCGGGAGTACGCGCAGAAGAAGCGACTCGAGGAAGCGGTGGCTCTCAAGGAAGGACTCGCGGAGAAGTCGCGCGAGTTCGTCGAGACGGGTAGCGAGATCTATCGCTAGACGCCTTTGGTCTCGGGGCCCCAGATGTACTTGTGGAGCTGGAGGTTGAGGCGGACGCGGAGGCCGTCTTGTTGGATCCAAGCGGCCAGGTCGGCGGGATCGAGGCCGGGGTGGACGGGAGAGAAGTTGACGGGCACTCGGGCCTCGAGGTCGTGTTCGCGCACGAAGCGGACGGCCCAGTCGTAGTCGGCGCGGTTGCAGAGGACGAACTTGAGCTCGTCGCCGGAGCGGAGGCGTTCGAGGTTTGCGAGGTCGTTGTGTGGGCGCATTTCGCTGCCGGGGGTCTTCACGTCGACGATCGCGTGCGAGCGCGGGTCGAGTACCGAGATGTCGTGATGTCCGCCGGTCTCGATCAGCACCGTGTAGCCGGCGTCGCACAAACGCGTCACGAGCTCGGGCACGACCTTCTGCAGCAGGGGCTCACCGCCGGTTATCTCGACCATGCGCGTGTCGAGCGCCGCGACGCGTTCGAGCACGTCTTCGACGGTGAGCGTCTCGGAGCCCGTGGCGGTGAGCGCATGCGGCTCGTCGCAGTAGCGGCAGCGGATGTCACAGCCGGCCGTGCGCACGAACACGCACGGCCAGCCCGCGTAAGTCGACTCGCCCTGGATCGAGCGGTAGATCTCGCGCACGCGCAGCTCGGCCACGCCGTCGGCTCCTAGCCGTAGAGGACGGAGCGGTGGCGCACGATCTCGCCGATCAGCGCTTCCATGCGCTCCGGGTGCTCGGGCAGGCCGTCGACGCGCGCGCGGCCGATCCGGTCGCCGCCGCTCTTCGGCATCACCCAGGGCTGCTGGCCCCCGACCGCGTCGAGCAGGCCCGAGACGTTGAGCGGCCGCTTCTCGTCGTTGCACGAGAGCACCACGATGTCGTCGCCCTCGCGCGTCGCGAGCGAAAGCCGCGCGCCCGTGCGCAGGCGCAGACGCCGGCCCACTTCGCCGGCGTCGAGGTGCGACGGCACGCGCGCGACCGCGAGCTGGTACTCGCCGAAGTGGACGATGCGCGGGTCGTTCTCCTCGACCCAGGTGGTCTCGGCCAGATACACGTCCGGCGCCGATGGCAAATCGGTCGGCTTGCCGGACAGCACGGGCATGATCTCCGCGCGGTGCTCACCCGGGCTCTGCGCCATGCGCTTGATCAGCGCGACCACGCGATTGCCCCACTTCTGCATGTCGGTTTCGGAGAGGCGGCGCGCCGATAGGTCGACCAGCTTGTCGGTGAAGCGGCTGCGCCGCTCGGTCACTTCGGTCACCGCACCGAGAGGACTCGACGCGTCTTCCTCGATCACGATCGAGTCACGGCCGAGCGCGGCCCTCAGGCGAACCAGGTCTTCGATCGCCCACTCGTGATGGTCGAACCACTGCAGGCGGCCGCGGAACAGCTCGACCGTGTCGAGCACTTCCTTCGGGCGCGGCTGCGCGCTGAAGCCGACTACCAGCACGTCGACGTTGTCCGCGATGTCGGTCGCGGGTCCCTTGAAGAAGTCCATCAGGGCTTCCTGCGGGGCGACGCGGAACGACACGATCGTGCGTCGGTCGCGGGCGAGCACGAGCCCGGCCAGGATCGAGTCGGCATCGTCGCGAACCAGAATCGCCGCGCGCTGTCGGCGCATGCGCGGCGGCGAGACTTCCACCGGCTCCGCGGCCGGTCCGCCGCGCTCGGTCTCGTCTTCGCTCTCGGCCAGCGTTGCCTCGAGCTCGCTCGAGAGCTGTTCGTCGTCGCCGGACGAGGCCGCGATGGGATCGGTCTCGCCTTCCTCGGCACGAGCCGCAGCGGCGCGCTCGTCGAATTCGGCCTCGCGCGCTTCGCCGTCGTCGCGCACGGCCTCACCCGCGCCGCCCTCGTCCGTGCCCACGCGCGACTCGTGCTCCGCGCCGTTCGCGTCCGCTGCGCCGATCTCGCGCCGACCGCCGCGTCGCCGCCGGCCGCGCCTTCCGCGCGTCCGGCGCGGGGACTCATCGCCCGGCTGCGCTTCGCCGGCGTCAGGCGCGCGCTCGAAATCGGCCTCGGGCGCCTCGCGCGGCTCTTCCTCGCTGCGCGCCTCGGACTCTGGTTCGAAGCTGCCGCGCTCGGCCTCGGCCGCACGTCGCGCCGCCCGCCGTGCGTTTCGCTCTGCTTCCGCGGTCGCCGCGTCCATTACCGGGGCTTCCGACTCACCAAACTCGCGCTCGCCTCCGCGCCGACGTCGCCGCCCGCGGCGTCGTCCGCGGCCTTCCGCGCGGGCCTCCTCATCGGCCGATCCGAGCTCGTCGCGCTCGCCCGCCACTTCTGCCGCGGCCACGTCAGGCAGCTCGCGTGCGGGCTCGGCCGGAACGGATCCGGCGCCGATCGGACCCGCCAGCGATTCGAGCAGCTCGCGCGCCTCGGCGCCGATTCCGTCCGCCGACACGAAGATGCGTGGGAAGCCGACCGCTCCCGGGGTCCAGATCTCGCGCTCGAGATCGAGCCGGTGCCAGCCCGCGATCAGGGCCGGAACGTCCGCGCTGCCCAGCGTCGAGCGGATCGCGCCGACCACGGGTCGGCCGCCGATGTCGATGCCCACCCAGTCGATCGGGTCCGTGCCCTCGTCGTTCCACGGCAGCCAACGCGCGGTGATTCCGGCGTGCGCTTCTTCCGCGCAGCGCTCGACCAGCGCGTCGCGGCGCGCGGCCGCACCGTCGAGCAGACGCGCGTCGCGCGCGAGGCGCACGATCCAGTCGTGCAGCTCCGCGGCCATGGTCGCGAAGCTCGCGTCGCTGACGCGCAGATCGCGCCGCTCCGGCAACGCGATCGAGACCGCGACTTCGTCGCCGGCCACGGAGATGCGCGCTGCCCGCTCGCCGCGCATGTACAACAAGTAGTCGGCACCGGCCGGGCGAATCCCGCCGGCGCCGCTCACTGCAGCCGCGCCCTCGAGCACGCGCAAGAGGCGCCCGAGCAGGCTCGTGCTGCCACCGATCAGTGACGGCTTGGGCGAAGCGGGATGGCTTTCGAGCTCGTAGATCTCGCGCTCTTCCGCGAGCGCGGGCAGCGCGACCAGATGCACGGACGGGCCGCTCTCGGCGGCGCGCGAAGCGGCCTGGCGCGTGCGAGCGGAGAAGCTCGGCGCCGCGATCATCACTTCGCGCAGGCCGCGCTCGCCGCCCGCGCGGCGCGCGCAGATGCGCGCCCAGCCGAGCAAATCCAGGCCATCGCGATTGCTCGTGAGCAACGCGATCGGGCGGTTGCCCTCCCAGCGCGCGGCGCCAGCGGACATCTCCTCGGGCAGCTCGTCGAAATTCTCGAGCTCGCGCACGTCGCGCAAGGCCAGTCCGCGCAGGTCGCGCAGCTTGTCGAGTCCGCGGCTTCCGCCACCACCTCGACCGAACCAGCGCCCCGCTCCCCAGCCTCTCTTCTTCAAACCATTCTCTCCTGCATCGCGGCGCCAACTCTATCCGCCGTGACGATCACCGCCAGGGCGCGGAGGGCCGCTGAGGGGCGTCGGCTAGACGTGCGTGTGCGGGTCGTAGAGCCGGTCGTGCTCGTCCATCGCGAAGCGGTCGGTCATGCCGGCGACGTAGTCGGCGATCGCGCGCTCCTCCGGCTCGCCGCGCGTGCGCTCCAGCACGTGCGGCGGGAGCTGGCGGGGTTCGGCGGCGTAGGCGCGCCACAGGTCGCCGAGGATCCGCTCGGCCTTGGCGGACATCCGCACCACGCGGTGGTTGCGATAGAAGTTCTCGAGCAGGTAGTGCGCGACCGCGCGCTTCTCGAGCGCGATCTCGGGCGAGAACCCGACCAGCGGCTCGGCCGTTGCCTGAGCTTCTGCGGCCGACTTCGGCGAGGCGTGCTCGAGCCGGCGCGCGCTCGATTCGATCAGGTCGCTCACCAACAGATCGATCAGCACCACAGTGACACGCGGCCGCAGCGTGCGCGCGTCGCGATCGCCCTCTGTCTGCAGCACCTCGGTCGCGCGGCGCCACAGCGCGAGCTCCGCGAGCGCATCCCAGTCGAGCAGATCGGCGCGCAGACCGTCGTCGAGATCGTGGGTGTGGTACGCGATCTCGTCGGAGAGGTTCGCGATCTGCGCTTCCAGCGTCGGTCCCGCTCCCAGGTCGGGCATCGGCACCGGGTGCGCGTAGCGCGGAAAGTCGGAGCCGTGCTTCAGGATCCCCGCGCGCGTCTCGGCGGTGAGGTTCAGGCCCGGGTAGCGCTCCGAGCGATCCTCGAGCCAGTCGACGATGCGCAGGCTCTGGCGGTTGTGCTCGAAGCCGCCGTGCGCCTTCATGAGGTTGTGCAGCACCCGTTCGCCCGCGTGGCCGAACGGCGGGTGGCCGATGTCGTGCGCGAGCACGATCGCTTCGACCAGATCCTCGTTCGCGCCCAGCGCCCGCGCGACCGTGCGCGCGATCTGCGCGACTTCGAGCGTGTGCGTGAGCCGGTTCCGGAAGTGATCGCCCTCGTGGTACGGGAAGACCTGCGTCTTGTACTGCAGGCGGCGGAATGCGCGCGCGTGCAGAACGCGGTCGCGGTCGCGCTGGAACACGGTGCGATAGCGATGCTCCGGCTCGGGCTCGATGCGGCCGCGCGAGTCGCGCGCGTGCACCGCGTACGGCGCGAGGTGCTCACCCTCGCGCGTCTCGATCTCGGCCCGTGTGCGCACGCTCGCTATGGCGCCCTCGTCTTCTCCTCGACCAGTCGATCGAGCTTGGCACGCTCTTCTTCGCTGTGGCGCTCGGAGGTCGGCGAAGCAGATCGCTCCGGCGGCGCCGCCGAGACTGGCGGCGGATCGGCGATCGCGCCGGCGACGCGCTCCGCCGCCTTGTCGCCCAGCGCGCGCGCGGCTCGCGAGATCGCCTGCGAGAACTCGCCCGGCGCGCGCACTCGCAGCGAGAGCGTGCGCGTGTCGGGCGCCCAGTTCGGCTCGATCAGCACGAATGCGATTCCGAGCAGCACGAGGAGAAACAGCAGTCGGAACACGACACTCGACCTCGAGGGGGACGACCGGACCGCATTCTAGGTCAGGGCTACCCGGGCGGCCAGCGGAACGTGCGGCCGCCGAGCAGGTGAAGGTGCAAGTGATACACGCTCTGGCCCGCCGCGGCGTTGGTATTGAACACCAGCCGGAAGCCGGCATCTGCAAAGCCGAGCTCGCGCGCGAGGCCGGCCGCTGTCTGCACGAGCTCGCCCACGATCGCCTGGTCCTCGACGCCGACCTCGAGCGTGCTCGCGATGTGCTTGCGCGGGATCAGCTGCACGTGCGCGGGCGCCTGCGGGTGCAGGTCGGCGAAGGCCACGATGCGCTCGTTCTCGAACACGAACTTCGCCGGCAGTTCCTTCGCGGCGATCCGGCAGAACAGACAGTCACTGGGCATGGATGCTCATTCCTCGGACCGCGTCAGCGGACGGTCCGCGTGAGTATACTCGCCCGATGCACTCCTCCGAGCTCCCCGACCGCCTGCTGCTCGGTCCGGGTCCTTGCAACGTCTCGGCCGCGGTTCGCGAAGCGCTCGCGCGTCCGCTCGTCGGACACCTCGATCCCGCGTTTCTGGCGCTGCTCGACGACGTGCAGCGCATGCTCCTGCAGGTGTTCCGGGCGCCCGAGGGTTCGCTCGCGTTGCCGATCTCGGGCACCGGCAGCGCCGGCATGGAAGCCTGCCTGGTGAATCTGCTCGAGCCCGGCGACGCGCTGCTGGTGGGCGTGAACGGCGTGTTCGGCGAGCGCATGGTCGCGATCGGTGAGCGCTGCGGGGCACGCGTGCAACGGGTCGAGGCGGAGATGGGCGAGATCGTTCCAACGGAGCGACTGCTGGCCTCGATCGCCGCGCAGCGGCCCGACGTGGTCGCGCTCGTGCACGCCGAGACTTCGACCGGCGTCGCGCAGCCCGTGCCCGAGGTCGCACGCGCGGCGCGCGCGGCCGGCGCGCTGCTCGTGCTCGACTGCGTGACCTCGCTCTCCGGCATGGAAGTGCGCATGGACGACTGGCAGGTCGACGCCGTCTACTCCGGTACACAGAAGTGTCTCGCCTGCCCGCCGGGTTTGTCGCCGCTCGCGTTCGGGCCGCGCGCACTCGCGCGCTTGGAGCGCCGGAAGCGCCCGGTGCAGAGCTGGTACCTGGATCTGTCGCTGATCGGCCGCTACTTCGGCGAGACGCGCGTCTACCACCACACCGCGCCGATCTCGATGATCTACGCGCTGCATGAAGCGCTCTCGCGCGTGCTCGCCGAAGGACTCGAGGCCCGCTTCGCTCGCCACCGAGCCGCGCACGAGCGCCTGGTCGCGGGACTCGAGCCGCTCGGCTTCCGCATGCTCGTCGCGCCCGAGCACCGCCTGCCGATGCTGAACACCGTGCTTCCGCCGGGAGCCGACGAGGCCAAGACGCGAGGCCGCCTGCTCGACGAGTGCGACATCGAGGTCGGCGGTGGACTCGGCAAGCTCGCGGGCCGCGTCTGGCGGATCGGCTTGATGGGCGAGAACGCGCGACCGGAGATCGTCGACCGCCTGCTCGCGGCGCTGCGGAGCCTCGCCTAGAGCGACGGATCGGGCAGATCAGTCGGGCGCTCGTCCCGGCCCGGGCCCGCCGAGATGCCGTCGAGGCCGACCGCCAGGCGCGCCTCCACCGGGAAGAAGCGCGAGATGCCGAGCCAGCGCGCGAACGGAATCACCAGCGACGCGCGCGGTCCGCTCATGCCGATCTCGAGCGAGAAGTTCGCGTCTTCGAAGCCGGCGCGCGCGCCGATGCCGACGTCGCCGTCCGCGTCGCTGTTCGCGTAGAACACCGGGTCGATCTCGCGTCGCAGGTCGATGCAAGTCGTCTCGTGCGGGCAGTAGCTGGTCGAGCCGGCGAGCTGACGCTCGGCGACGAGCGTCTCGCGCCGGCGCTGGATCTCGACCGAGCCGAACGTGCGCGCGCGCTCGCTGTCCAGGATCGCGGCGCCGACTGCATCGAGACTCGGCGCGGCTTCCTCGACCCAGGCGCGCGCCACCAGCGTGGCGCCGTCGCGGACGCGCGTGTCCAAGCGGCGCAGCAGCGCCAGCACGCCTCCGCCCGCGGCACCGCGCGGGGCCAGCGTGGTGCGCTCCACACCCGAGGCGAGCCGCGCCAGCACGTCGAGCGACTCCGCGCGCGTGAGCACCGTTCCGCTGGACGCGGACCGACTCGATTCGGTGTCGAGCAGCAGCAAGAGCGCCGGCGAGGCGTCGTCCGCGAGCTTGGCGAGCAGCTCGGGCATCGCGCTCTCGAGCGCGGCGCGCGCGACCACCACGCGCGTGGCCGAGAGCCGGTCGAAGCCGGTCTGTGCTCGCGGCAGCACCAACACGCCGTCGCGGAACGGCGCGACGCGCGGATCACCGAGCTGCTGCACGCCGAGCGTGTCGATCCAGGTTGCGGCATCGTCCGCTCGATCGCCATCGGGAACCCGCGACAGGTAGCGCTCCGCAGCGCCGTGCAGGGCGGTTCCGTCGGGCTGCCACGATCGCCACGCGCGCGCGGGCGCGTCGATCACCAGGTTCACGGGCTTCAGCACGTTGCGCCACGCGCGCACCGAGTGCTGCCAGGCGCGATAGCCGTCGCGCGTCATCGAGAGAGCTTCGGAGCTGGACGGCAGCGCCGTCGCCGCGAGCTCTTCGCCGCCCATCCAACCCAGTGCTCGCTGCGTGCGGAAGCGCTGCAGCTCGTCCTCGAACGCGCCCTCCGGATTCAACTCCGGATCCGCGAGCGTCTGCAGCGCGCTGCGCGACGCTTCGTCTTCCCCGCGCGCGATCTCCCGGAACGCTTCGAGCGCGCCTTCGCGCTCGCCCGCGAGGTAGGCGGCGGTCGCGCGCGCGAGCTCTGCGTCGCTCGCGCCGTCCGGCCCGAGCGTCTGCGCGCGCTCGAAATCGTCCACGAGCAAGGCCGTGCCGAGCTCGACTTCCCACACGTCGACCCGACCGCGCACGGCGGTGTCCAGGTTGGCGGTGTCTTCGTCCGGCTCTTCGCGCCACGCGCGCTCGTCGAGCTCGTCGAGCAGTCGATCCGCGTGCGACGATCCGGGCTCGAGCGCGAGCGCGCGATCGATCGAGCGGCGAGTGCGCCGCAGATCGCCGGCGCCGAGCGAGCGCTCCGCATCGGCCAGAAGCTGCGCGACACGCTCGGCGCTCTCGCGCCGTTCCAAACGCGTGTAGAGCGCGAGGCTCTCGTCATCCAGCCCGCCGCTGCGCGCGCCCGGCGCGAGCAGCGCGAGCGCCTCGTCCTCGACCATCGTGCGGTCATCCCAATCGCGCACGCCGCGTCCGATCTTGCCCGCCGATCGCAGCAGCCGAATCGGCGACGCCGCCACCGACGCGTGCAGGCCGAAGTCGACGAAGGCCGAAGACAGGTCGGCGAGCTTGCGATTGCGCTCGGCCGACAGCAGGTCCGACGCCTCGAGCGCGCGCGCCTGATCGCTGCGCAGCTCTGGCGAGAGCAGCAGACTGGTCGCCTCGTCGAGTTCTGCGAGCTCCTGAGCGCCGACGCGCGCGCCCAGCACGAGCGCGAGCAACGCAACCGAGAGTGCCGCGCGGACGTCAGGGCGCATGGGCCCTCACTTCCTCGTGGTAGCTGAGCAGCGAGTCGATGCGCGTGCGCGCCTCGCGGCGCATCGCGGGTTGGTACGCCTCGCCCGCGAGCTCGTAGGCCGAGAATGCCTGGTCGAGCAGCGCGTCGTATTTGGCCGCGTCGAAGCGCGCGGCGTTCGTGCGCGCCTGCAGCTGCTCGCGCCGAGCCGAGTCCGCGTAGAGGTCGCCGAGCCGAAGCAGGTGCTTGCCAAAAAGCTTCGACTCGCGGTTCGACTCGGCCATCGCGCGGCAGGCGCGGAGCGCTTCACCGAGCTGGCCCGAGCGCGCCAGCGCATCGACGCGCATGACCTCCCAGGCCTCGGCCTCCTCGCGCGCGAGCGACTCCTGCGGTGCGTCGCGCAGCTCGCTCGCGAGACCGCGCCAGCGCTCGACCCGGCCATCGATGAACTGCAGCTCCTCGGCCGGGCTCGCGAACGGCTGCTCGGGGGGTGCGGCGGCCAACGCGAAACGCTGCGCGATCCGCAGCCGCTCGGCGGCCGCGTCGCCCAACACCGAGCCCGATCCTTCGACGCGCCGGTACGCGGTTGCGGCCTCGTCGTAGCGGCGCAAGCGCTCGAGCGCCGTGCCGCGCGCGAACTCGATCACGTAGTCCGCGTTCTGCCACTCGTCCTCCGGGCGGGCGCGCAACGCGGCCAGCCGGTCGAGCTTCCAGAGCGCGACGGCGTACACATTGCTGCCATCCGGGCCGACCGCCCGGTCGAAGCGGTAGGTGTCGTCGCGCATGTGCAGCTTGAGCTGCGAGATCACCACCGTGAGCGACTCGGGGAGCTCGTCCGCCCCGCCGTTCGAGACACTCGGCGAGAGGCTCGCACAGCCGCCGAGCCAGCCGAGAATCGGAGCCATCAGCGCGATCTGGCGAATGCTTCGCACGTTGGCTGGCTGCTGCATCGGTCGTGCCACTCATCAGCGACCGGCAAGAGCGCGTGCAACTCGGCCGAATCTCGACTCGGGCGTTCACGCAGAGCGAAGTCACTGCGAAGCCGCATTCGCGCGGCGAACGCGCAAGCACGGTCGAGTTGCTCATTCGCTGCGCGTCGGCTTCCGCCTCACGGTTTCAACCAGGATTCGGGCACGCCCGCGAGCGACGCTTCGACGCGCAGATCGCGCAGCCGTTGGCGCGCGGCTTCGAGCGATTGGCGGTCGCGGCGCAGCTGAGCGCGCAGCTTCAGGACCTCGGGATCCGAGGCTTCGCCGCCCGCCGGGGTGTAGTTCCAGTCGCCCGCCGTGTTCGCGCGCAGGCGTTTCTGACTTACCTCGACCTTGGACTCGAGATCGGCCACCTCGGCGTCGGCGTTCGCGAACTCCTCGCGCCATTCGGCGCGATCGCGGCCACCGTAGCTCGGGGCCGCCGTCGGCACCTCCGGCGCAACGCCGGGCGGACGCAGCAGCCGATCGAGGTTGAGCGGAGCCGGCGGCTTGGCCGGGGGAGCCGGAGGCGTGGCCTGCGGGGTCGGCTCCACCGCGGGCGCGTCCCCGGACTGCGCTTGCGCGAGCGCGGGAACGGCGAGCACGACCCACAAGCACAGTCCGACGATCCGCATCGTCCCGAGTATAGGACAGGCCCGATGGGGCTCCCATCAAGCGCCCGGGTGCCGACGCCGAAGCAGTGAGGGACGCGCGCGGTGCCGGATCGTCGCGCAATGGCGGGACCTCACCATGGATCGAGAACGACTCCATAGGCTGCTTCGGCTGGGCTTCGAAAAGGGTGCGTCCGACATCCATTTCCAGGTCGGCTACCTGCCGCTCTACCGATTCAACGGGGAGCTGGTCGAGCTGAAGTACAAAGTGCTGACGATGGCCGACACCGAGGCCATCGCACGACTGTTGATGGAGTTCGATCCGTCCAAAAGTCTCGACGGCGTCTCCGAAGTCGACATGGCCTACGAGATCGCCGGCGAGGGACGCTTCCGCGTCAACATCTCGCGCGAGCGCAAGGCCTACAACATCGTGCTTCGGGTGATTCCGCTCTCGATCAAGAACTTCGAGGAGCTGAATCTGCCTTCGGTGTTGCGCACGATCGCATCGGTGCAGCGCGGGCTCGTGCTCGTGACCGGCGCGACCGGCATGGGCAAGTCGACCACGCTCGCGACCATGCTGCAGGAGATCAACCGCGCGCTGAAGTGCAAGATCGTGACGATCGAGGATCCGGTCGAGTTCATCTTCACGCACGAACACTCGATCATCACGCAGCGCGAGATCGGCACCGACACGCCGAGCTTCCCCGCCGCGTTGCGCGCCGCCCTGCGCCAGGACCCGGACGTGATCATGGTGGGCGAGATCCGCGACGCGGAAACCGTGGACACGGCGCTCAAGGCCGCCGAGACCGGGCACGCGGTGTTCTCGTCGATCCACACCAACGACGTGGTGACCACGCTGCGCCGGGTCGTTTCGTTCTTTCCGGTCGAGGAGCACCAGCAGGTGCGCGAGCGCCTGGCCGAGAATCTGCAGTCGATCGTCTCGCTGCGGCTGCTCCCGAACAAGAAAGGCACCAGCCGGGTTCCGGCGGTCGAGGTGCTGCGCACTACGCGCTCGATCCGCGAGTGCATCCGCGATCCGAATCGCGCCGTGGAGATCCGCGAGCTGATGGAGAAGGGGCACTCCGACATGGAGATGCAGACCTTCGACCAGCACCTGCTCGAGCTCTACCAGGCCAACAAGATCAAGCTCGAGACGGCGCGCGACGCGGCTTCGAACCCGCGCGACTTCGCGACCAAGCTCGCGCTCGAGGGCGACTCGTCCTACACCCAGGAGAACTCGAGCTCGATGCCCGGCGGCAACGACGAGAGTCGGTTCTAGAGCGTCATGGAGATCCTCGCGCTCTATACCTCGGCCGACACACTCCCTTCGGCGCTCGCCGCCGGTGCGCGACACCTGGCGGCCACGCTGCAGGGTTTCGCGCTGGTCTACCAGGCGGTGCACGACTCGACCGATCCCGACGGCTGGGCCGGCTTCACTTGCGCAAAGGACGCACAGGTCGCGGGCGAGGAGCTCGACGACTTCGTGCGCCAGACGCTCGACTCCGAACGTCCGCTGCGCACCGACGCGCCCGAGGGCAGCCCGCGCATCTGGGCGCGCGCCGCCGGCGGCGTGTACGGTTTTCCGATCCGGCACAACGGCCAGGTGCGCGGCGTCGCGCTGCTCGGCTGCCCCGGACCGTGGCCGCGCGTTCAGAACGCCGGCATCGAGTCGATCCTGCGCCAGGTCGCGCTCGTGCTCGATCACCACGCGGTGTCGGGCGGCGATGCTCCGAAGGAAGCCGAGCCCTCGGACGAGGTGCTCCGGCTCTCCGAGCAGCTGCTCGCGCAGGACATCGAGCTGATCAAGCGCGAGGAGCGGCTGACGCTCGTCGAGCGCCTGAAGGCCGACCTGATCGAGACCATGTCGTACGAGCTGCGCCAGCCGCTCAACAGCATGATCGAACGCATGATCTCGGTGCTCGCGAACGAGCACGAGGCGCTCTCCCCTTCCGGCCGCGACTCGCTGCGCGGCGTGCTCGCCGATGGCAACACGCTGATGCAGATGCTGCAGAACATCCTCGAGCTGTGGCGCCTGAAGCAGGGCGAGGTCTCGATCGAGGTCACGGACGTGAACCTGGCCGAGGTGATCGAGGAAGCGATCTTCAACGTGCGCGACACTCTGCAGCCGGACGTCGTGTTCGAGAAGCGCATCCCCTCGGCTCTGCCGAAGATCCGCACGGACCTGGGCAAGCTGAACCAGATCCTGTTCCACCTGCTCGACAACGCCGCCAAGTTCACGCGCCGTGGCCGGATCGCCCTCGAGCTCCGGCTCGATGACGGGCAGCTCCTGTGCAGCGTGACCGACACCGGCATCGGCATCGCGCCGGACGACCAGGAACAGATCCTGGACGAGTTCTATCGGGTCGACTCGTCGCCCGACAGCCGCCACCGCGGCGCCGGACTCGGCCTCACGCTCGCGCGTGGCCTGATCGAGAAGCTCGGCGGCTCCTTGTCGCTACAGAGCGAGATCGGCCAGGGCTCCGTCTTCAGCTTCGCCCTGCCTGTCGTGATCTGTTAGCTACGCTCGCCTGCGCCTCGCTGCGCGCGCCGCAGTGCGGCGCTTGCGGGCCGGGTCCGCGGGCGGCCGCGGAACCCGGCCGTCGCTTCGTTCGGTGCCCTAAGACAGGGCGCTCGCTTCCGCAGCGCTGATCTAGTGCTGAGCTGCGTCGCCCTCTAGATCCGGGGCGATGTGGCCGGCGGCGACTTCGCGCAGGGCGTTCACGACGGCTTTGTTCTCGGTGGTCTTCACCAGGCCGCGGGCTCCGCGCATGATCTGCTTGGCCCGGACGGACACCATGACGACCAGGGCGAATCGGTTGCCG
>JANNLG010000242.1:0-3730 GCA_031396695.1 Deltaproteobacteria bacterium | reverse complement strand
GCTCGGGCGCGAGCACCCAGGTCGGCATGTTCTCGCGCGCGAGCGTCGCGCCCGGTTCGAGACCCGCGACGTCGTCGCCGAGCTCGGCGTGCGTGGTTTGCGAAACCAGCACGCCGCCGATCGGCGCGGACTTCTGCAGGTGGCCCGCGACGTCGAGCACCGGGCTGTAGGCGACGCCGCTCGCGAGGTCGACGGCGGAGCGTCCGGTGTGCACGCCGATCCGGACCCGGAACTCGCGCTCGAGCAGGTTCTCGCGCACGTTCCAGTTGCGCAGGCCCATCTGCATGGCGCGCGCGCAGGACACGGCGTCGGCCGCGCGGTCGAAGAACGCCATGATCTCGTCGCCGTTCGAGTTCAGCACGCGCCCGCGGTGCTCCTGGATGCGTTCGCCGAGATAGCCGCGGAAGCGCTCGAACGACACGAACACGCGCTCGGCGCGCGTCTCGCTCGCCTTGAGGCCGTAGGAGTCGGCGATGTCGACGTCGAGAAACGTGCCGTTGCGCACGAAGTCGCGCTCGATCTGGCGCTCGAGATCGACCCGCGCCTCCATCACCTTGCGCAAGCCCCCGACCGCGGGGGCGCTGGGCGACTCGCTCGGGCGCGCGAGCTCGAGCCGAAGCAGCACCGCGTCCGCGAGCCCGATCTCGTCGCCGTGCGCGAGCACGGTGCGTGGAGCCGCGGGCGAGCCGTTGTGCAGCGTCGGGTTGGTCTCCGAGCGGTGCAGCAGCACGACCTGATCGCCCTCGCGCAGGATTTCGGCGTGCCGGCGCGACACGCCCGGATCGAGCAGGACCAGATCGCAGTCCTGCGCGCGCCCGAGCGTGATCGAATCGGTGAGCAGCGGAAAGCGCGTTCCGGTGAGCTTGCCCGGACCCTGCACGATCAGCATGTGACCCCAGAGTCCGCGGCCGACGCGGAGCTGCGTGGTGGCGATCGCGTCGGCGCGGATCATCTCGGTGTGTTCTTCACGCGCGGCGGGAGCGGCACGCGAAACGTTCTGCGCCGCGCGCGAGCGCAGCTCGAGCATGACCCGACCCATGCGGATCCGGTCGCCCGGGTGCACGAGCTTGCGCTGCACCGGGTCGCCGTTCACGAGCGTCGGGTTGGTCGCGAGCGCGTTGTGCTCGATCCCCCAGCCGTCCCTTCCGAACGCGAGCCGCGCCTGGAAGTTCGAGACCGAGCGGTCGCGCAGCCAGAGCTTGCCGTCGCGCGCCGCCGTCTCGTCGCCGCGGCCAATCTCGACCTCGGGCGGAGAGATCGAGAGGTTCGCGCCGGTGTCGGCGCCCTCGAGCACGACGACTGTGACGCGTTCGTCGCCGTGCAGGGTCGGCGCGTCGCTCGCGGGCTTGCGTGAATCTGGAGTGCGATTGCGGAACCACGCCATGACCCGTCGCAGTCTCCGTGTGCGTTCCCGTCGGGTCAAGTGGGCCGGTCCGCGCGCGTGTTGCCGCATGCGCAGATCGCGCGCAGAATGGCCGCTTGCACGATCTCGGGCTCACCCACGTCGCGCTGACGTCGTCGGATCTCGACGCGAGCATCGCCTTCTGGTCGCGCTACGCGCGCATGCAGGTGGTGCACCGGCGCACCGGCGTGGTCTGGCTCTCGGACCGGACGCGCCCGTTCGTGATCGTGCTCGCCGAAGTGCCGAGCGTCGAGCATGCGCTGCTGCCGTTCGCTCACCTCGGCGTGGGCTGTGCGAGTCGCGAAGAGGTCGACCGGCTGGCTGCGCTGGCCAAGGATGAAAAGCGCCTGATCAACGGGCCGCTCGACTACGGCCCGCCGGTCGGATACTGGGCGTTCATCCGGGACCCGGACGGACACACGCTCGAGGTCTCGTTCGGCCAGGAGGTCGGACTCACGGTGGAAGGAGCAGGCGAATGAAGCTGGTCGCGATTGCGGGCGCGCTGCGCGAGGGGTCGCTCAACAAGCAGCTCCTGCGCCTGGCGTGCAAGGGGCTCGAGAAGGAAGGCGCCGAGATCGACCGGGTCGATCTGCGCGCTCTGGCGATCCCGTTCTACGACGGCGACCTGGAGACGAGCTCGGGTCTGCCGGACGGCGCGAAAGAGCTGGTCGCGCGCATCGCGAGCGCGAACGGGCTGGTGATCGCGTCGCCCGAGTACAACTTCTCGGTGCCCGCGGTGCTGAAGAACGCGATCGACTGGGTCACGCGCTCGAAGCCGATGCCGCTGCGCGGGAAGACCGCCGTACTGTTGTCCGCGTCGCCGTCGCTGGTGGGTGGAAACCGCGCGCTCTGGGTGCTGCGCATGTCGCTCGAGGTCGTGGGTGTGCACGTCTACCCCGACATGTTCTCGCTCGCGACCGCGCACCAGGCCTTCGACGAGAGCGGCGAGCTGAAGGACGAGGCGCTCGCGCGCTTCCTGCGCAGCGCGCTCGGCGGTTACGCGCGCATCACGCGCGCGCACCTGTCGGCGGCTGCGAAGTGAAGCCGCCGCTCTCGGCCGAACAGGTGCTCGCGTTCCACGAGACGCTGTCGAACTGGGGGCGCTTCGGGCCGCGCGATCAGCTCGGCACCTTGAACCTGATCACGGCCGAGAAGCGCACGGCGGCGGCGAGGCTGGTGAGGAGCGGCCGCACCGTCTCTACCGCGCGCCCGTTGCCGACCCGGCCCGCCGTCGACAATCCGGTGCCGGCCGCGCACCACATGACCCACACCGCGACCGAGGGCATGGGCGGGGACTACTTCGCGATCGCGTCGCACGGCTTCGCGACCTCTCACATCGATGCGCTCTGTCACATCTTCCACGAGGGCAAGCTCTACAACGGCTACCCGATCGAATCGGTGACCGCGCACGGTGCGCTCGAGCTCGGCATCCACGAGCTGCGCGACGGTGTGGTCTCGCGCGGTGTGCTGCTCGACGTGCCGCGCGCGCGCGGCCTGCCGTATCTGGACGCGGGCACGCCGATCTTTCCCGACGACCTCGAGCGAGCGGAGCGCGACGCCGGCCTGCGCGTCGAGCCGGGCGATATCCTGCTCGTGCGCACCGGTCGCTGGGCGCTGCGCGACACGCGCGGCGCGTGGGACACGCGCACGTCCGCCGCGGGACTCGACGCGTCCTGCCTGCCCTGGCTGCACGCGCGCGGCGTCGCGGCGCTCGGCAGCGACGGAGTCTCGGACGTGATCCCGTCGCGCGTCGAGGGCGTCTCGATGCCGATCCACACGGTCGCGATCGTCGCGCTCGGCCTGCATTTGATCGACAACCTCGAGCTCGAGCCGCTGGCCACGGCGTGCGCCAACGAGACACGCTGGGAGTTCCTGCTCACGCTCGCGCCGCTGGTGCTGTTCCGTGGCACGGCCTCGCCCGTGAATCCGATCGCGTTGTTCTAGGATCCGATTCATGAAGCTCGTCCTGGCAAGCGTGGCTTCGCTCGTCATCGGATTCCTCGCGCTCACCTGGATCGCGCTCGAGACGGGCGGGGTCGCGATCGTCGAGACACGCGCCGAGAACGGCTCGACGCGCGCGACACACGTCTGGTTCGCGGAGCCCGACGGCGAGCTCTGGCTCGAGGCCGGCTCGCCCGAGAACCGCTGGTTCGCCGATCTCGCGCGCGATCCGCGGCTCACGCTGCGCGCCGACGGACTCGAGGGGGCGTTCGTCGCCGAGCGCCGCGACGACGCGGAATCGCGTGCGCGCGTGCGCGCGTTTCTCCTCGAGAAATACGGACTCCGCGACCGCTGGATCGGCCTGATGGTCGATCAGTCGAAGTCGCT
>JANNLG010000213.1:0-10961 GCA_031396695.1 Deltaproteobacteria bacterium | reverse complement strand
GTCAGCGGAGGAACAACGTCGTCGACGATTGTGTGAAGTGGTCGTCAGCCGTTCATCACCTCTGATTGGTCAGCACAACACGCCGGCGTTCGCCGCCAGCCAGGCCGGGCCGTTCGACCAGTGGCCATCGGGAATGGGCTTCGAATATTTCTACGGCTTCAACGGCGGTGACGCGAATCAGTGGCAGCCGAACCTGTTTCGCAACACCACGCAGATCTACCCATTCGAGGGCAAGCCGGGCTGGAACCTGGTCACGGCCATGGCCGACGACGCGATCGACTATCTGAACCGCATCAACCAGACGATCCCCAGCAAGCCGTTCTTCGTGAAGTTCGCACCAGGCGCCACGCATGCGCCGCATCATCCGACCAAAGAGTGGGTGGACAAGATCCACGGCATGCACCTGTTCGACGACGGGTACGAGAAGCTGCGCGAGCGCATCTTCGAGAATCAGAAGAAGCTCGGCGTCATCCCGGCGAATACCCAGCTCGAGCCGTGGCCCAAAGAAGTCCTCAAACCCTGGGACACGCTCAGCGCGGACGAAAAGAAGCTCTTCATCAAGCAGGTCGAAGTCTTCGCGGCCTACGAGGCCTACAACGACTTCGAGATCGGGCGCGTCATCCAGGCGATCGAAGAGATGGGCAAGCTCGACGACACGCTCGTGATCTACATCAACGGCGACAACGGCACGAGCGCCGAAGGTGGCCCGCTGGGCACCCCCAACGAAGTCGCATTCTTCAACGGCGTTGCCGTGCCCGTCGCAGATCAGATGAAGTGGTACGACGCCTGGGGCACGGAGCAGACCTACAACCACATGTCGGCGGGCTGGTCTTGGGCTTTCGACACTCCGTTCAGCTGGTTCAAGCAGAACGCCTCGAAGCTCGGCGGGGTTCGGCAAAGCATGGTCGTCTCGTGGCCGGCGCAGATCAAGGACAAGGGCGGACTGCGCGAGCAGTTCATGCACGTCATCGACGTCGTGCCCACACTCCTCGAGGTCAGCGGCATTCCGGCTCCCCAGATGGTGGACGGCATCAAGCAGGCGCCGATCGAGGGCACGAGCTTCGCGTACACGTTCGACGCGAAGAACGCCAAGCTGCCGTCGCGACACAAGACCCAGTACTTCGAGATGTTCGGTCAGTGGGCGCTCTACAACGAGGGCTGGCTGCTCAGCACCAAGGTGAACCGCGCACCCTGGGAGGCCTTCGGCGTCGCCAATCCCGACCCGCTCAACAACCAGGTGCTCGAGCTCTACGACCTGTCCAAGGACTTCAGCCAGTCACAGAACATCGCGGACAAGAACCCCGACAAGGTCAAGAGCATGAAGCAGATGTTCATCGCGGAGGCCCGCAAGTATCAGGTCTTCCCGATGGATGCATCCGTGGCCGCGCGCATCGTGGCGCCGCGCCCGAACATCACCGCCGGTCGCACGGAGTTCGTCTACACGTGGCCCATGGTCGGCCTGCCGCAGGGCGACTCGCCGTTCATTCTCAACAGCTCGTACACCATCACAGCGGAGATCGAAGTCCCGAAAGGCGGCGCCGAAGGCATGCTGCTGACGTCGGGCGGTCGCTTCGCCGGCTACGGCTTCTACCTGCTCAAGGGCAAGCCGGTGTTCCTCTGGAATCTGATCGACCTGAACCGCATCAAGTGGGAAGGCCCGGATGCGCTCGCACCCGGCAAACACAGCGTCGAGTTCGACTTCAAGTACGACGGGCTCGGTGTCGGCACGCTCGCGTTCAACAACATGAGCGGACTCGGCCGCCCCGGCACGGGCACGCTCAAGGTCGATGGCAAAGCGGTGCAGACGATCACGATGCCGCACACACTGCCGATGATCCTGCAGTGGGATGAGAGCTTCGACATCGGCTCGGACACGCTCACAGGCGTGAACGACGCGGACTACAAGCCGCCATTCGCGTTCACCGGCAAGCTCGACAAGCTCACCATCAAGATCGATCGCCCGCAGCTCTCGCCCGACGACATCAAGAAGCTCCAGGCCGCGCAGCGGGAGAACAAGGCGAGCGAGTAGGCGCCGCGCGCGGGCGTTGCTCGGCTACCGCCGCGGCTCCGGCGGCAGCGCGTCGAGTAGCGCCTTCGCGCGCGCCTGGATCGGCGCTTCCATGATGCGATCGGTGTGGATGTAGAGCGCGTTCTCGCGCACGCCGCGAAGCACCATCTCGCCGACGGCGTCGGGCGACACGCCGGCGCCCAGGAACGCGTCGACGGCATGGATCACTTCCGCGTTCAGCTTGGGAGCGGAGGCCGGCTGCGTGCGCAACGTGTGGTGGAGGATCTTCGTCGCCACCGGGCCCGGACACAGCACCGACACGCCGATCCCGGCGCCCGCAAGCTCGAAACGCAGCGACTCCGAGAGTCCGACGACCGCGAACTTCGCCGTGTGATAGAGGAAGCCCGAGCCCGGCGCCGCCAGGCCCGCGCCCGACGCGGTGTTCACGACGTGCCCGCCGCCGAGCTGCGCGCCGCGCGCGATCATGCGCGGCACGAAGGTCTGGATCCCGTTCACGACACCGTCGAGATTCACGCCGAGCGCGAAGTCCCAGCTCGGGTAGCTCATCTCCCCGACCGGAATCGCGAGCGCGACGCCCGCGTTGTTGAACAAGAGCGACACCGGACCGAGTCGCGACTCGGTCTCGTCCGCGGCGCGCGCCCAGGCCTCGCGATCGCGCACGTCGAGCACGAACGTCTCGACCTTCGTGTCTTTCGCGAGTTCCGCCTGCGCCGTGCCCAGCGCCGCGGCATCGACGTCCACCAGCGCGAGCTTCGCGCCGGCCCGCGCGAACGCGCGCGCGATGCCGAGCCCGATGCCGTTCGCGCCCCCGGTGATGAATGCGGTTCGTCCTGAGATGTCGTTCACGTCGTCTCTCGCGTATTTGGTCCGGCCCGAGTCTGCCAGAAGACGAAGAATCTCCGCCGCAGCTCGCCCCGCCATGAGATCATCGCCCGGCGAGGAGGCGGCGCGCTTGGGCGTCTTCGGGAAGCTCGCATGGCTACTCTCGGGGATGCTGGTCGCGGCGCAGCCCGCGCGCGCGCAGTGCTTCGCCGACGAACCGATCGCGGGCTGGGAAGCGGGGGACCTGTTCCTTCCCCAGCCCGGAGCGTCGAGGCCGGAGCCAGGCGGCGACGGCGACGACCTACAGCTGTGTAGCCAGGGTGGGGGCTTCGCTCCCGGCGGAGAGGGCTTCCGATACCTCGTCCGGCGCCGCGGCGGCGACTTCGAGATCGTCGCGAGACTGGAGAGCGTGATCGCGATCGGCGAGGCGGGGCTGATCGCGCGCAGCGACGTACGCGACCCGGCCTCGCCCCTGATCCGTATCGCGGTCGAGGTCGAGCCGCGCGTGATGCTGTTTTCAGAGCTCCGCAACAGCGACGCCGAGCCGGCAGCGGCGGTGGGGAACCCGCCGGTTCCCGTCACGTTGCCGCTGTGGCTGCGCGTGCGCAGGAGCGGATCGGTGCTGAGCACCGCATTCAGCACGGACGGCTCGAGCTGGACGACTCACGCGACTCACGACGCGAGCGACGGCGAGCTCGCGGAGGCCCAGCTCGCCGTCGGCATGTTCCAGACCTCGCGCGACGATCTGAACACGGCCGTCGCGACGTTCGGAGACGTGGCCTTCGCGCCGGTGCCGCTGCCGCCCGACGCCGGATGCATCGACGACATCCTGCTTCCGACGAGCGGCGGAGCGCGCGTGGAGATCGCCGGCATCGGGCTCGAGCGCGTGAGCGCGGTGACGATCGGTGGCCAGCGCGCGGTGGTCGTGTCCGCGACCCCGACGCTGCTCGCGTTCGACACGCCGGCGCTCGCGGCCGGTGCGTCGGCGCTCGCGAGCGGACGGATCGTCCTGGCCGGGGACTTCGCGCCGCATGAGCTCGAGACGCCGATCGCGTTCGGCGGCGTCCCGTTCCTGCGCGGCGACTGCGACGGAGACCTCGACGTCGACGCCGCCGACCTCGGCGTGCTGCAGGACACGCTCGGCCGCGGCGGGCGCGAGCTCCAGTGCGAAGCCTCCGCCGACCTCGACGGCGATCTGCTCGTCACCTGGTCGGATCACGCCCGGCTCGCGGATTGGCTCGCGCGCGGGCTGGTTCCTCCGCCCGCGCCGTTCCCGGTTCCGGGCGTCCCGAGCGACGGCGGGCTGCTGTGCGGCCAGCCCGCGAATCCGCGCCTGGCGGAGGTCCTCGACGGAGCCGGCGCACCGCTCGTCCCGGGCGCGCGCACCCGGGCAGGCGACGAGCTGCGCATCACGGGCGCCGATCTGCCGCCCGCTCCGGAGCGCAGCATCGTGCACTTCGGCGACGTACGCACGACGGTGTTGGGCGACTCGACCGCGAGCGAGCTGCACGTGCGCGTCGAGCGCGTGCCCACTTCCGGCGTGAAGTGTCCCGTCGTGTTCGAGGATCTCGCGATCGATCCGCCCGTCGTCGACCCCGCCGAGGGCGCGCCGAGCACCGAGCAGCGCTTCGGCATCGCCTGGGCCATCGCCGGCGAGACCGCGCGCGCCGGCCTGTGCCCGGACTTCGAGGCCATCGGGCCTGCGCCGATCGCGACGTCGTCCTGGGACGTGCTTGCCGAGCGCACCGTGCTCGCGTTCGACACCGCGCAGTGGAATCCTGCGCACACCTACCAGCTGAATCTGCGCCTGTACTCGCCGCACACCGATTCCGGTTCGCGCGGCAGTCGGATCGTGAGCTTCTCGTTCAACGGGTCCGGAGCTCCGAGTCTGCGCCAATGGCTGCCCGCGCTCGCGCAGCGAATCACCGCCGAACTCGGCAACCCCGAGGACGACTGCGACTGCGATTTCCGGGCGGTCTCACTCTGGCCCGTGCCCGCGATCGGCATCGATCCGTGCGAGCCGACCGGCCCGGGCGACATCGCCCAATCAAGTCCCGGCCCCGGTCCCGATCCGCCCTACGAGCCCGAGCTGTTTCTGAAGGCGCCGCCGGGCCCGCTCAGCACCGCCGACGCGTTCGCGCCGTTCACGCCCGAGTGCGGCGATGACGGGTTCAGCCCGGACGACCAGCCGCGACTCTGGTCGTGGTGCGAGTTCGAGAAGATCGTGCGCCCGCACGCGAACGGCAGCGGGTTGCCGACCTGGGAGTTCTACATCCCCGACCACGCCGTGATGGGAGCGCCGAACGCCATCAACGAGCTGGCACCACCGCAGGACCGCACGCCCGCCGAGAAGAGCATCGAGTTCAGCGCCAACGCCTACCAGCACGCGCGCAACGAGATCTACCACCAGGGCTGCGGTCCCGCGGCGCGCCTCGCCCACTGCGTCGGCGGGAATGCGGATTGGATGCCCGCATTCCCGCCGGATGCGAGGGTGATCAAGACGTTCTGGCGCAGCCATGGGGGGCTGCCTTTCAGCGCCGACCCCGACGACTTCTACAGCTACGACCCGACAGGGCCGACGCCGCGGCAGTACCTCGTCGGCATGCACGTGGTCGTGGGCACGTTCGACGTCTTCGATCCATGGCAGTGGAGCACGTTCTGGGTTCCGCGCGGCGGCGATACGTTCGACAAGAACGGGAACCCGTTGGACTACGACCTCGATTGCAGCGTGGGCAGCAGCGCGGATCAGCCGCAAGAGCTCACCGGCGTGTGGACGAACTTCGCGATGTGCAATCAGGAGCAGTCCGGCGGATCGCTGTGCGGCAATCCCTGGGCGCACGGCGAGTGCTCGGGCTCGTGCGCGAGCTGTCACGGCGTCGTCGGGTCCGTGGACTTCGAGGGCGGGAACAATCAGCTGCCGTTGTCGTTCAGCTGGATGCCGTCGCTGATTCCGAGCGGCGTTCAGGACTGCCTGGACTACATCAACGACAACCCGGGGGCGTACGACTCGCTCGTGCCGGAGGCGTGCCAGTGACACGCCGACTGCTCGTGGTGGCGCTGATCCTGTTCGCAGCGTGGCCCGCTCGGGCGCTCGATTTCCAGGTGGTGTCGCTCGCCGAGGCGACGGACGCCGCGCCCGGTGACGGCGTCTGTGCCTCGCTCGCGACGGGGACCTGCACGCTGCGCGCGGCGGTGCAGGAGGCGAACGCGCTCGCGGGCGCCGATCGGATCCTGCTCGGGGCGGGAACGCACGCGCTCGTCCCGACGCTTCCCGACGACGAGGCGGCCGCGGTCGGCGACCTCGACGTGACCGACGACCTGCACGTGGTCGGCCTCGGCGCGGCCGTGTCGTCGATCGCGGGCGGCGATGCGGTGCGCATCTTCCAGGTCCGACACGCAGGCAGCTTCGCGATCGAGAACCTGAGCTTGCGAGACGGCGACGGAGGCGCGTCGGCGGGCGGCATCGACAGCCTCGCCGGAGCGCAGATTCGCGTGACGCGCGCGGAGATCTCGTCGAGCCAAGGAGGCAACGGCGGAGCCATCGGTCTGCTCGGCGGCTCGCTCGTGCTGCTGCAGTCGACGCTCGCCGGCAACCAGGCGGGCGCAGGCGGCGGGGTGTTCGCGCTCGATGCGGACGTCACCATCGACGCGAGCACGCTCTCGGGAAATCAGGCGGAGTCACTCGGCGGAGGCATCTACGTCGACAACGGCGCCTTGATCGGGCGCAACGCGACGCTGTCTGGAAACAGCGCGGGCTCGGTGGGCGGCGGCATCCACCTGTGGAACAACGACGGGTCGGCGAGCGTGAATCTCACGCACGTCACGCTGGCGGGGAATTCTGCCGTGCTCGCGGGCGGTGGGCTCGCGACGCAGGCGGCGGCCGCGGGCAGCGTGCAGATCGGAGCGTCCGTGTTCGCGGCGAGCTCTCCCGCTGGCTGCTCGCTGCAGCCCGGCACGCTGGTCTCGACCGGATTCAGCGTCGCCGAAGACGCGAGCTGTGCGCTCACCGGCGTCGGGGATCAGGTCGTGCCGAGCGCCGGACTCTCCGCGCTCGGGTTCTTCGGTGGACCGACTCACACGCGTCCGCCGCTGCTCGGCAGCACCGCGATCGATCGGTTGACGGGCGCGTGCCTGGAGACGGACCAGCGCGGCGTGCCGCGCCCGCAGGACGGCGACTCCGTCGCTGGCGCGAAGTGTGACGCCGGAGCGGTCGAAGTCGCCGTGGATGGCGACGGCGATCTGACCCCCGATCCGATCGACAATTGTCCGGAATTGAGCAACGACCAGAGCGACGTCGGCGGCGTCGGCTCCGGAAGCGCGCCCGATGGGATCGGCGACGCTTGCCAGTGTGGGGACGGCGACGACGACGGGATGGTGGCGGACGCCGATGCCGCTTCGCTGCGCGCGCAGCTTGCGAGCGCTGCCTCGCTCTCACCCGAGGGCTTGGCGAAGTGCTCGGTGATCGATCCCGGCGTGGACTGCGACATCGCCGACTGGGTCGTTCTGGCGCGCGCGCTCGACTTCCCGCCGCTGCCTCCCGGCGTCGCTCAGGCGTGCTACGCCGCGAGCAGTCCGTAGAGCCGGAGCAGCGCCTCGGTCCTCGGCTCGCGGCCGCGGAAGCCGACGAAGACTTCCATGGCGGGGCGGCTGCCGCCGAGCGCCAGCACGGTCTCGCGGTAACGCCGTCCGGTGTCACGCAGTTTGGCGTCGTCCTCGAGGCCGGCCTCCTGGAACGCCGCGAACGCGTCGGCGGAAAGCACTTCCGCCCACTTGTACGAGTAGTAGCCGGCCGCGTAGCCACCCGCGAAGATGTGCGAGAAGCTGCACAGGAAGCGGTCCTCGGGCAGGCGCGGCAGCACGGCCGTGCTGTCGGCGATGCGCTTCTCCAGGTCGAACACGCTCTGCTTGCCATCGGGGTTGAAGCCGTGGTGCAGCTCGAGATCGACCACGCCGAAGAACAGCTGGCGCAGCATCATCGAGCCCGCGCGATAGGTGCGCGCTTTGCTGAGCTTCTCGAACAGCGCGTCGGGCAGCGGCTCCGCCGTCTCGTAGTGGCGCGCGAAGCCGAGCAGCGTCTCGCGGTGGTAACACCAGTTTTCCATGAACTGACTCGGCAGCTCGACCGCGTCCCACTCCACGTTGCGGATTCCGGACGCCATTCCGTACTCGACGCGCGTCAGCATGTGCTGCAGTCCGTGGCCGAACTCGTGAAACAGCGTCTCGACCTCGTCGAAACTCATGAGCGACGGCTTGCCGCCGACGGGCGGCATCTGGTTGCAGACCAGATACGCGACCGGCAGGCGCGCGCGGCCGTCGCCCTCGCGGAACAGCCGGCTCTTGCCCACGCACTCGTCCATCCAGGCGCCGCCGCGCTTCTCGGCGGGGCGCGAGTACGGATCCAGGTAGAACGCCGCAAGCGGCTCGCCCGCCTCGTCGGAGACAGCGAAGAAGCGCACGTCCGGATGCCAGACCGGCACCTCGCCGTCGGCCGCGCGGATGCGCACGGCGAACAGCCGCTGCGCCAGACCGAACAGCCCGTCGAGCACGCCGGGCAGCGGGAAGTACGGGCGCAGGTCCTCTTCGCTGTACGCGTAGCGCTGTTCGCGCATGCGCTCGGCCCAGAAGGCGATGTCCCAGTGCGCGAGCGGCTCGGTCTGGCCGTGCGCGCGCGCGAACACGCGCAGCTCCTCGAGCTCGCGCTGCGCGGCCGCGTGCGAGACGCGGCGCAGCTCCTCTTGCAGCTTCTCCACGGCCGCCACGTCGGGCGCCATCTTGGTGGCGAGCGAGAGCTCGGCGAAGCTCTCGAATCCGAGCAACCGCGCCTCTTCGGCGCGCAAAGAGAGGATGCGCGCGATCAGCGGCGCGTTGTCGGTCTCGCCCGAGCTCGCGCGCGTGACGTTCGCTCGGTAGAGCCGCTCGCGCAGCGCGCGGCTGCGCAGGTGCGTGAGCGCCGGCACGAGCGACGGCTGATCGAGCGTGAGCCGCCACGGGCCCTTCGCCGCGCTCGCGTCGGGCTCACCTGAAGCGCGCGCCGACTGCGCGGCCAGATCGAGCGCGCTCTCGGGCAGCCCGTCGACTTCGTGACGGTGGCGCAGCACCAGCGACCACGCCTTGGTCGCGTCGAGCACGTGGTTCGAGAAGGTGGTCGCAAGCTCCGCGAGCTCGGTCAGGATCGCGTTGAAGCGCTCCTTGGCGGCGCCGTCCAGGCCTACACCGGAAAGCACCGCGTCGCGCACGAGCACGTCGACGATGCGCCGCTGCGCGGGCTCGAGCTCGGCCGACGCGGGCCCCTTCTGCAGCGCGACGAACGCGTCGTAGAGCGGCCGGCTCTGCGCCGCGCGGATGCCGAAGCGCACGACCTCGGGCTGCACGGCTTCGTGCGCCGCGCGCAGCGTCGGATCGTTCTTCACGCCGAGCAGGTGACTGACGATGCCCCAGCGCGTGCCGAGCCGGTCGCCGAGGCGTTCCAGCCGATCGACCGAGCCCGCCCAGGTCGGCTCGACCTCACGCTCGAGCGCGTCGAGCTCGCGCTCGAGCTCCGCAAGAATTTCGCGCATGCCCGGCTCGACGTGCTCGACGCGGATCTCGCCAAAGCGCGGCAGACCCTGCGCGGCCAACAACGGATTCCCGGAGGTCTTGGCGAAGCTCATCAGAAGCGAAGGGTGTACGAGACTTCCGTTCCCGGGTCGAGCGGTCGCGCGACCAGCTCCACCCAATCGCGGTCGACCGAGAGCCGGAGCAACGCGCGGCGCGCGAACACTCGGGCCGCCTCGATGCGCGGCGTGTCGGAGCCGCCCGGCACGTAGACACGCGCGGTCACGCCCCGCGCCGTGGTCACGCCGCGATTGGTGAACACGACGCGCACGGTGTCGGGCGCGACCGGCTCGAGCCGCGCTTCGACCCGCGTCCGCGTCAGCCACCAGTCGGTCAGCTCGTCGGGACGGACGAACCACGCTCGGCGCGCGCCGAGCTCGTGGCCGACGCTGGCGAACAACGCCTCGCGGCCCTCCGCGGCGCGCCAGCTCGCCTCCGTGCGCAGCGAGAAGATCGAGCCCATGCGTTCCGCGAGGTCGTAACCGGCAAGCAGTTCGCGCAAGAGCGCGGCGCCCTGCGCGTCGCGCCGCGGTCGAGGCTCCGGGATCGCGACGATCGTGCCCGACGGACGCTCGAGTACCTCGGGCAGCACGCGATCGCCGGCGGCGGTGGCGGCGAAGCGACAGCCCCCGCGCACCAGGCCGTCGATCGCGGAGTCGGCGGGATTGGCGGTGTCGGCGCGGCACAGCTCGTCGGCCGAGTCGTGTCCGCGTCCGCCGTCGACCAGCACCGCGCAAGGCCGGCCGTCCGGCCAGGGTCGCAGATCGAGCAGGGGCTCGCGAGCCGCGAAGCGCAGGGCGTTGCGCGCGACGCGCGCGGCGTCGTCGGCGCTTTCGAGCCGAGAGATCGAGAAGCCCAGCCACGCCACCGGTGCGCCGCGGTGTCGGCCGGGCAGAACGGCGGCGCCCGCGTCCGCGCCGCGCCAGGCCAGCGCGCCCGGCGAGGCGGTGCCGAGGCCGCGCGCGCGTTTGGCGAAGCCGAGCTCGTCGCCCGCCGCGAAGCCGGCGACCAGCGCGTTGCGCCCGACCACGCGCAGGCTGCGCGCATCGCTCGCCGAACCCGCGAAGCGCTCGCCCGGAAACAGCCGTTCGAGCACCGACGCTTCGCGCTCATCCTCGCTCAAGAGGCCCGTGCCGCCCGTGAGCACCGCTCCGCCGTCGCGCGCGAGATACGCGTCGAGGGCGTCCCAGTCGTAGTCCGAGAGTCGATCCTGCGCGGGCAGAACCCAGACCGCGTAGCGCGACGGGTCGACGTCGATCAGGCTCTCGCCGTCGAAGACCTCGACCTCGCGGCCGATCGCGGCCGCGGCCGCTCGCCAGGTCTCGAACTCCACGAGCGGCTTGCCGCCGCGCGCCTCGCGATTGGCGGCCAGATCGACCAGCAGAAGCGGTCGCACCGGCCGTGAAGCGACGCGCGCGCGCGCGCTCCGGCCCGACTCGTGGTGCACGAGCCCGAGCGACAAGAGCGCCAAAGCCAGCAGCGCCCCAGCCCAGATGGCCGAGGTCGGAGTCGATCG
>JANNLG010000191.1:0-31351 GCA_031396695.1 Deltaproteobacteria bacterium | reverse complement strand
GCGGATGGTGCTGCTCGACACGGTCGAGCCCGGTGACCACCACGGCGTGTTTCCCGAAGAACGCCTGCGCTGGCTCGAGCACGAGCTCGACGGCTCGCGCGAGCGCGCGCAGCCCACGCTTCTGCTCACGCACCACCAGCCGGTGCCGCCCGAGCACGCGACCAGCTATCCGAACTCGATCGGCATCATTCCCGAGCACTCGACGCGCATGTTCGCGCTGCTCGGCCGCAACCCGCAGGTGCAAGGCGTGCTGATCGGGCACACGCACCGCAACCGCGTGCGCCGCTACCCGGCGTCGGGCGAGATCCCGTTCGTCGAGGTGAACTGCGTGAAGGACTACCCCGGCGGCTTCGCCGTCTACGAACTGTACGACGACGGCACGTTCCGCCAGGAAGTGCGACGCACCTCGACGCCGCGCGCGCTCGCGCACTCGACGCGCTGCCGCGACTTCTTCAAGGGCGGCTACCGCGACTTCGCACTCGGCACGCTGGCCGAAAGATGCTGGGTCGCCGGAGGCACATGAGCGCGAATCCCGCGAAGCGCGCGCGCCGTATCCTGTTCGGTCTCCTGTACGGCGCGCTGGCGGGCTGGATCGCGCGCGAGGCGATCGGCGACAGCGCGTTGCTCGAGCGCGCGATCGCCTGGGTCGCGTATCCGGTCGGTCAGATCTTCCTGCGCATGCTGTTCATCGCGGTGCTGCCGCTGGTGGTGTCGTCGCTGGCGCTCGGCGTATTCGGACTCGGCGACGTGCGGCGGCTCGGACGGGTGGGCGCGCTCACGCTCGCCTACACACTTTCGGTGTCGACGGTATCGGTCGCGATCGGCGTCGCGCTGGTGAACGGCTTCCGCCCGGGCGACGGCTTCGATCCGGTCGAGCGCGCGCGCCTGCTCGAGACGCTCGCTCCGCAGGCGCAGAAAGTCGTCACGCAGGCGTCGCAAGCCGCCAACCCGATCGACGCGCTGATCTCGATCGTGCCGCGCAACCCGTTCGAGGCGCTGGTGCGCGCGTTCGACGGCGAGATGCTGGGCGTGATGTTCTTCGCGGTGCTGCTCGGAGTCGCGCTGGTCACGACGCCGCGCGAGAAGACCACCGGACTCGTCTCCGCGCTCGAAGGCCTCTACGCCGTCTCGCTGCGAATCATCGACCTGGCCATGGCGCTCGCGCCCTACGGCGTGTTCGCCCTGGTCTTCTCGCTCACCGCGCGGCTCGGCGGCGATCTGCTCGTCACGCTCGGCCGCTACGTCGGCGTGGTGATGCTGGGCCTGCTGCTGCAGCAGTTCGGCGTCTACTCGCTCTTGCTGCGCTTCGTGATCGGCATCTCGCCGGCCGTCTTCTTCGCGCGCATCTCCGAGGTGATGACGACCGCGTTCTCGACCAGCTCCAGTGCCGCCACGCTGCCCACCGCGCTGCGAGTCTCGGAGCAGCGACTCGGGGTGCCGCGTGAGATCAACTCGTTCGTGCTGACCGTCGGCGCCACCGCCAATCAGAACGGCACGGCGCTGTTCGAGGGTGTCACGGTGCTGTTCCTGGCGCAGCTCTTCGGTGTCGAGCTCAGCATCGGACAGCAGGCGACGGTCGTCCTGCTCTCGATCCTCGCCGGGGTCGGCACCGCCGGCGTTCCCGGCGGCTCGCTGCCGCTGATCGTGGTGGTGCTGCAGTCGGTGGGCATTCCGGGCGAGGGCATCGCCGTGATCCTGGGCGTCGATCGCCTGCTCGACATGTCGCGCACGGTCCTGAACGTGACCGGCGACCTGACGGCGGCGCTGTTCGTCACCCGAGTCGAGGGGAAGCTCGCGCTACCGGCGGAGTGAGCCGGCGCTATGCCGGGGCGGCCTCGCCGAGGCGAGGCTCGGCGAGCTGCACGCGCGCGCGCTCATTTGGTGAGAATCATCCGGCCGTGGCGCGTCACCCGCAGCGTGTAGACGGCGCCGCCGTGGTCGATGCGCAGCGTGTCGGAACGCCCGAGCAGCTCGTTCGACGTGACGGAGCGCGCCTCGACCGGGTCGGCCGCCGCGCTCTCCGCGCTCGCGGCGCTGGCGATCGTGGCGCGCGCTCGGCGCACCAGCTCGACGAACACCCGGCGCGCATCGGCGGCGTGGATCTCCTGGCCGAAGTCCAGGTAGCGCAGGCCGTCCGGGCCGCGGGTCGCGACCAGGCAGCCCGCGCGGTCGAGCGCGACGATGGTCGCGCCCTCGGGTCGCACGAAGCCCGGCGTCGCAGCGGCGCACATGTCCAAGAGCGCCGTCTCGTGATCGCCGTTCATGTGCTCGATGATCGCGGCCGAAGCCTCGGCGATGCCGCCGCCCTGCGGGTCGCGCAGAATGCCGTCGCCCTCGATCCAGTGGATCGCGCCGAAGCCGCCGATCGCGCGCACGCGCTGCGGCTCGATCTGCCAGAAACCGAAGCGGTGCGCGTCGAAATAGCGCGGGGCGTCGGGCACGCGCGAGCTGTAGCGCGCGTGCAGCGCGCGGAACGCGTCGTCCTCGAGCAGGAGCGCGCCGTCGCTGCCGACGACCGTGCGCGTGTCCGCGCGCGAGCGCACGCGGCGCGCGCGCCCCATCACCGTGAGCCGCCAGCTCGCCTGCGGGTCGCCTTCGGCCGCGGGGTCGGAGACGAACAGGGACACGCGCGGGTCCTTCATCAGATTGCGCGTGTGCTCCGCGATCTCCGAGATCAGCACGATCGGCGCGCCGGCCTCGGTGAGAGCGAATGGAGCGAGCGACCCGAACGGCCAATCCGGCATCTCCTCGTCGGAGCACCGCGTACACAGGGTTGCGTTGCTAGTCGACAGCAGCCACTGCCGCGCTCGTGCCGCGATTTCGCTGTCTCGGGTCGCTCGCTCGCTCATGTCTGGAAACTCCTCGTGCGTGCTCGCAGGGCGCAGAGTACGGCACCCGCCGCCAGCGTCAGCGCGCCCAGACCGCCCGCCTCGGGAACGATTTCGACGCTCGTGATGTCGAAGCTGTAATTCGCGTCGACGCCCGCGAGGTTCGCGGGCATGGCCACGCCGAATTGCACGTTGCCTACGAAGCCGAAGACCGCCGCGTAGCCCGGTCCGGGATCCTCGAGGATCAGGTTGGGATTGCCCGGAGAAAGATCGAAGACCAACTCGGTGAACGAGCTGCCCGCCGCGATCCCCACGGTTTGAGAGAGGATCCCGCCGGGGAATCCGAACGGGGCCGACGCGAAGCGCGCGAAGAAGACCATGTCGGTCGGCGCGTTGTGTCGGACCAATGCCCGGATCTCGCTCACGCCGTTCAGGAGGTAGTCGCCCGCGAAGGCCCCGCCGCTCGCACCGGCGCTCGCGTTCGCGCGGAACAGCACCGGTCCCTGCGACGCGGGGGTCAGGAGCTGGAAATTGAAGACCTCGGTCACGTAGCCATCGGACGACCAGTCGAGCGTGCCGACGCTGTTGGTGTTGCCTCGCCACGCCGAATCGCCGCTCGTGAACTCTTCCGTGAACCCCACGGTCACCGCCGATGCGGGCGCGACCGGGAGCGCGAGCGCCAAGCACGCCGCCATTCCTACTCGAGCGAGAAAACGCATGAATCCCTCCAAGAAGACCAACACAAAAACGCCGTGGCTGGCACCGGCAAGCTGGCTCGAGGCTGCTGCTGCGTCGGAACGTGACAAAGCCACCGCACTCGCGGGGCCACGGGCGGATCATAAATGAATTTGAGAATCGTTTTCAAGTAGAGTACAAAGTCCCAGCGCATCCGGGTCGCAGCAAGCCCTCGCCAGCCATGACCGCGCATAGGGAGAGGACTTGTCGAAGCACTGCGTCCGCCTGGCTCTCTTGGCCGCGCTCGCGCTGGCGCGCATCGCGCGCGCGGACGAGCAGGCCGAGATCGAGACGATCGAGGTCACGGGCAAGCGCGAGGATGCGCCGATCTTTCTCGATGCGCCGGTCGAGGTCGAGTCCATTCCCGAACAGCGCGTGCGTGACCTGCCCGCGCAGACGCTCGCCGACGTGGCCTCGAATCTCGCCGGCGTTCGTACACAGCAGCGTGTACAGGGGCAGGGATCGGCGGCATCGGTCGAGGGCCTGCCCGCCGAGTACACCAAAGCGCTCGTCAACAGCCACCACTACGCGGCCGAAGTCGGCGGCGTCGCGGATCTCGAGCACATGCCGACGGCGAACGCCTCGAAAATCCTGGTGCTGCGCGGCCCGCAGGCTACGCGCTACGGATCCGAAGCGGCCGGCGCGGTGATCGACATCCAGACCATGCGTCCGCCCGTCGACGACGGCTATCGCCTGCTGCTCGACGGCGGCGGCTCGGACGCGGCGATGTACGGTTCGCAGGTGACCGCGCTGCGGCAGGGCGCGTTCGGCGCAACGCTCGCCACCAGCTTCAGGACCATCGACGGCTACGACGAGCGCGGCAGCGACGACGCCGTCTTCGTCTCGCCCGGCGACAACTCCCGCAACGCGTGGCAGGACACCTACGGCACCTTCGAGTACACGGCCAGCGAGTCGCTGCGCCTGTTCTCGAACCTGGGCTGGCGCAAGGACGAGACCACGATCAACGGCGAGGGGGGCGAGCCCGACGAGTCGACCAAGACGCCGCGCTGGATCACGAGCGCGGGCTTCGAGGCTCAGCTCGACGCCGACACGGAGTTCGAGGCCGAGCTGTTCCGTTACGCGAGCGAAATGGAGTCCTCGATCGGCCGCGACTTCGAGCTGCGCGACGAGGAGTGGGTGGTCGACGCGTCGGTCGCGCGCAGCTTCTCGCTGTTCGGCATGGAGCCGGCGCTGCGCGTCGGCGTCGACTGGCGCGTACCGACGCTGGACCTGCGCGAGGGCGAGCTCGGCCCGAACTTTCCCGACGATCTCGCGGCCGGCGACGTGAACGAGAGCGCGACCTCGACGGGCTTCTACGCGATCCTCGAGACACGGCTCACCGACTGGGCGAATCTGCAGCTCGGCGGCCGCGAGCAACTGCACTCGGAGTTCGACTCGAAGTTCGTGCCGCAGGCCGCGCTACGGCTCGAGCCGCGCACGGATCTGCGCTTCCGCTTCTCGTGGGGCACCGGCTACCGCACGCCGTCGCTGCGCGATTTGTACCAGCCGGCCGTGCCGAACCTGGGCGGCGCGTACTTCCTGGCTGGCAACCCCGACTTGAAGACCGAGTCGGCGGTGGGCCTGCGCGCGGGCATCGAGGCCGACCTTGCCGACAACCTCTTCGTCTCCGCGACGTTCTTCAGCAACGTCGTCGACGACTACATCCGCTCGGCGATCGCCGGTTCGATCCAAACGGGTGAGCTGCCCGGCAGCACGCCCGATCCTCTGCCCGACATCTGCGCGTTCTTGCCGACCGACCCGAGCTGCCTGCCGAGTGCACCCATCCCGATTCTCGCACCCCTGTTCCAGAAGACCAACCTCGACAAGCTGCGCACGCGAGGTGTCGAAGCGCAGATCCGCTACCGGCCGCATTCGCTGCTCGAGCTGCGCGCCGGCTACGGCTACCTGACCACGCAGGTCGATTCACCGACGCTGATCGACCTCGACGAGCTTCCCAACGAGCCGCGCCACACCGTGGACCTCGACGCGACGTTCACGTTGTCTCGGCTCGACACGACCGTGCTCACCCGCGCGCGTTGGCGCGACGGGGCGCTGGTCGAGGCCAGCGGCACGGGCCTCGCGAGCTTCTCGAGCGGCAACCACTCGCACCCGTCGTGGATCGTCGACATGCGCGTGCGCCAGCCGCTCAGCGAAGGACTCTCGGTCTACCTCGACCTGCGCAACCTGACCAACACCAAGGCCGTCGACTCGTACGAGGTGCGCGGCTTCACGGTGTTCGCGGGTGTCTCGCTCGACCTCGAATCGAACTGAAGGACTCGAATCCATGAAGCTCCCGCTGCTGCTGGCCGTCGCCATCCTGCTGCTCGCCGTCGATGCCCACGCGCAGGCGTGTCGCACAGGCGACCCGCCGAACGTATGCGTGATCGAGCCCTCCGTGGTGAACGGCGAAGACACCGCGCCGTACTGCTTCGTGCCGACGCTGCCGCGCGGCGACTACGAGACCCTCTACACGGTCAGCAGCGTCGTGGGCCCGGAGTGCCACAGCTTCATCACCTATCTGCGCTTCAGCTTGCCTGCGAATCTGCTCGATCCCGGCGAGACGGTCACGAATGCCCTGCTGGTGGCCCGCTACAACTTCGGGTTCGAATACGGGCAGGGATCGAACACGAATCCGCACGCCCCGGTCACGATGAGCGTGCATCGCGTGCTCCAGCCCTGGGACGAGAACACGATGAGCTGGCTCAGCAAGACGTCGTACTCCGAGCTGCCGGCGGCTCAGAGGACCGGCATCACGCAGCCGGCCGACGTCAGTTTCAACGTCACGTCCACGGTTCGGAGCTGGGCGCACGGCACGCTGCCGAACTACGGCTTCGCCCTCACCACGCCGGACAGCCACACGCTGGGCATGTACTCGTGGGAGACGGCCGTCCCGGCATCGGAGAAGAACGCGCTCTACATCTTCATCGGCTCGGGCAACCCGCCCGAGATTCCGATCATGCCGGCGTGGATCGCGGCGCTGCTCGTGCTGGGCGTCGCGACCGTGCTCGCGCTCGAGCTGCCCCGGAGTGGAAGCCGCTAGTCGGCGCGCAGGTCGGCGATCAGCGAGGCGCGCGACGCGCCGCTGATCTCGGTCGACGCGCGAAAGTTGGGATGCTCGACGCGCAGCCGAGCGGGCACGTTCGGGTCGCAGAACGCGCGCGCGAGCTCGAGACCGAGCGGAAAGCGCACGTACTGCACGGCGGAGATGCGATCCGACTCGAACTGCTTGTCGTCGAAGGTCGCGTGCACGGAAGACGAGCCGACCTCGAAGAGCACGTGCTCGTCGATCCCGATCAGCCGCTGCAGCTCCGACTTGATCTGCCCCGTCTCGGGGATCTCGATCATCAGTGTGGCGGAGAGCTCGTTCGCACCCGGCACGAGCTCGTTGTAGACCGCCATCTCCTCCAGGATCTTCTCTTCCTTCACCGCGCGCTCCGCGCGCAGCATCTCCTGGATCTGGAACAGGACGGTGTCGCGGTTCTCGAAGATGAACGTGAGCCGGTCGCCGACCGAGATGCGGCGCGGGCGCTTGCTCTCGATCGTCTTGGCGAGGAACGCCTCGCGAATGCGCTCGTAGCCGACCAGGTCGAGGATCTCCTCGCGTCGCACGCCTCTCATTGCGCCTCTCCCAGGCCGTAGGCCTCGTGCAGCAACACGACCGGGTGTACGGCTTGCTTCCCGGTCCGCTCCAGGATCCGCAGCGCGGCGAGCGGGCAGTCGGTGGCGACGCGCTCGGGCTCCGCGCTCTGGATCTCCATCACCAGCCGCCCGGCGACCTTCTGACTCTGCTCCCACCAGCGCGCCTTCATGCCCCAGGTACCGTCGACGCCCGAGCAGGCGTCGATCATGCGCACGTCATCGGAGACCAGACCCAGGAGCTGCATGGAGCGGAAGCCGATGTTCTGCGCCTTCAGGTGGCAGGGCAGGTGATAGGCGATGCGGCCGAGCTTCTTCGGGAACGTGCGGTCGAGCTTCTTGGCGGCGGCGAGCGTGAACAGGAACTCGCCCAGGTCCTGTGTCGCGGCGGCGACCGCGCGCGCGTCGTCCGTGCCGAGCAGCTCCGGATACTCGTTCTTCAACTGGTAGGAACAGGTCGGGCCCGGCACGACGACGGGCACGCCCTCGCGCACGCGCGCGATCAAGCCGGCGACAACTTTGGCGGCGTTCTTCCTCGCGCTGGCCAGATCTCCGCCGTGCAGGAACGGGGCGCCACAGCAGGCCTGGTAGCCGCCTTCGACGGCGACGCCGCTGCGCTCGAGTACCTCGAGCGCGGCGCGCGCGGTCGCGGCTTCGCTGTACTCGACGAAGCAGGTGGTGAACAGGATCGCGCGCCCGTTCTCACCCGACACCGTGCGGTGTCCGATCAGGTCCTTCGAGAACGGGCGCTTCTCGTAGCTCGGCATGATCCAGCGCCGGTCGATGCCCGTGCCCTTCTCCATCAGGAAGCGCACCGCACGGTTCTTGAACGCGGCGTTCGTGAGCGACGACGTCAGGCAGGACGTCTTGCCCATCAGGTCCTGCTGCGAGCCGATGCGTTCCGCGAGCGGAATGCCTTCTTCCTGCGCCTGCACCAGCTTCGCGCGCGACATCAGCTTCGGGAAGTCGACCGCCCACTCGTGCGGCGGGTGATACGGGCAGTGGTTGTAGCAGAGCTTGCACTGGTAGCAGAGGTCGACGACCTCGCGCATTTCAGGCGCCGTCAGCCTAGACGCCTCGAGGTCGTGCGAATCGATCGCGTCGAACAGCGACGGAAACGACGGGCAGAGCGGCAGACAGCGGCGGCAGTCGTGGCACTTCTCGAACACGCGCACGAGCTCCGCGTCGAGCGCCTTGCGGTCGAGATACTCAGGCTCGTGCAAGCTCGCGTTCTTCATGGTTCTCCCGGTCGGGTCGTGCGAGGTCGTGCGAGATGAAACGGGGTGGAGCGCATGAGCGCTCCACCCCGTCGTCGATGTTCCGCGATCAGAGCTTCGGCAGCGTGTCGAGCGCCTTCTGGAAGCGGCCCGCGTGCGACTTCTCGGCCTTCGCGAGCGTCTCGAACCACTCCGCGATGTCGGCGAAGCCCTCCGAGCGCGCGTCTTTGGCCATGCCCGGGTACATCTCGGTGTACTCGTAGGTCTCGCCGTGCACGGCAGCGCCGAGGTTCTTGTCGGTGGTGCCGATCGGCTTGTCCGTCGCCGGGTCGCCGACGCGGCGCAGGAAGTCGAGGTGCCCGTGCGCGTGGCCGGTCTCCGCCTCGGCGGTATCTCGGAACAGACCGCCGACGTCGGGGAAGCCCTCGATGTCGGCCTGCTTCGCGAAGTACAGGTAGCGGCGGTTGGCCTGCGACTCGCCGGCGAACGCCTCCTTCAAGTGTCCGTGCGTCTTCGATCCCTTGAGCTCCGGCATGGTGGTCTCCTCTGGAAACGGGTTCTAGGAAGCGGTCTCTGCCGTCGAGGCGTGCAACTCACACGTCTCGCAGAGACCGTAGAAGTCGATGCGGATGCGACGCGCGCTGCGGCCGCGCGCGCGCCGCAGCTTGCGCGCGAGCTCGGCCGGCGCCTGCAGGTGCAGGTCGTCGATCGCGCCGCAGCCCTCGCAGATGAAGTGGTGGTGCGGCTTGGGGTTGCCGTCGTAGCGCACGCCTCCGCCGGCGGACGGAACCTCGTCGATCAGGCCCTCCGACACGAGCACCTCGAGGTTCCGGTAGACCGTGCCGAGCGACAGGTTCGGCAGCTCGCGCACCAGCGCCTCGTGCGTAAGCAAAGCGGTCGGGTGCGAGTCCGTGCCGCGCAGCCATTCGAGAATGCGCGCGCGCTGGCGCGTCTGGTGCCGGCGCGGCGCCGGCTCGGGGGGAGCGGACTTCACGGCCGGCACGTTACCCGCGAGCTTTCGAGCCCGCAACCCCTTTCAGGAATTATTCCTGATTTGATTCCGACTGCCTTCAGAATCGCACGAGCCGGATCGCCCCTTCCGGACAGGCCTCGACGCACAAGCCGCAGCCGTGACACGCGCTCGTGCGGGTCGCGAACGCCTGCCGACCGCCGTGCGCCCAGGCCTTGAGCCGGCCGACGAAGGAGAGCCCCGACTTGTCGTCGCGCGAGCACGCCGGCCGCGTGCTTGCAGTCGTGCTCCGCAGGCTCGCTCATGCGCCTCTCCTTCCGCGCGAGTGTATGCTGCGCCGATGTCGTCCGTTCGGAAGCTCGCCTTGCGCGGGATGGAGATGGAGCTCGAGGATGCGGGCAGTGGCCCGCGCCCGTTCGTGCTCGTTCACGGCTTCACCGGCTCGCGCGACGACTTCCGCGAGCACATCCCCGGACTCGCGCAGCTCGGGCGCACGGTCGCGCTCGACCAGCGCGGCCACGGCGGCAGCAGCAACTCCGGCCGCGACCAAGACTACACGCTCGACGGACTGGTCGCGGATCTGCACGCCGCCTTCGACGCGCTCGACCTGGAACGCGTCGACCTGTTGGGCCACTCGCTCGGCGGGATGGTCACGCTGCGCTTTGCGCTCGCGCATCCCGAACGCGTCGCGTCGCTCGTGCTGATGGACACCTCCGCGAGCCCGATCCGGATGCGCTTCTCGGAGAAGGCGCGCACGGGCATCGCGGCGCTCGCGCGCGAGCAGGGCATGGGCGCGCTCTTCACCGCCATGCGCGAGATGGCGTCGCGAAACCCGGATGCGCCTCCGTCTGCGAAACGCACAGAGCAGCGCATGGGATCCGACGTGTTCTGGGAGCGCGTGCGCCACAAGCTCGAGGCGATGGACCCCGTGGCGTGGGACTCACTGTCTCGCTCGCTCGGCGAGCAGCGGTCGGTCGCGGATCGGCTCGGCGAGATCGACTGTCCCACGCTGGTGCTCGTCGGCGCCGAGGACGTGGCGTTCCTGAAGCCGTCGGACGAGCTCGAGCGCGGCATCTCCGGCGCGACGCGCGTGACGATTCCCGACGCGGCGCACAGTCCGCAGCTCGAGAATCCGGAAGCGTGGTCGGAAGCGATCCGCGCGCACCTCGCGCGCGTGCGCTGAGCCGGCGCATCTGCTGAGGGTGCATGCAGCGCCTGCCGAGGTCCGCATCAATTCAAGACATGCGCGTGCCCGCCGCGCCCGTGGCTCGGGCCGCACGGTCGGCACGCCGGATGCATTGCCGGAGGGTGCTGCGGCAACGACCGGTCCGGGCGTTCATCTGGACTCCCTCCCGTGCGACGGCCGGGTCGGTCATAGCCTTCCCCGAAATGGCGCCCCTCGGATCGGAAGATCCGAGGGGCTGCCCTCGGGATCAGAACTCGCCGGTGCGTTCGCTCCCGCCCGGTCCGCTGTACGACGCGGTGTAGCCGGGCTCGCGCACGTACGTGGGTGTCGCCAGCCCGGCGAGCGCCTTGCGCCAGGCGCCGACCAGCGCGTCCTCGGCCGCGTAGTCGAACGGGTCCTGCAGAACCCGCTCCTCGATTCCGCCGGCCGCGAGCGGATGCGCTTCGAGCCAGAGCGCGGTGCGAGCGAGCGCCTCGCGCGCGGGCACGCAATCGCGATAGCCGAGCTGCGTGCGCAGCTTCGCGAGATCGAAGACGCGATGCGTGGCGAGACTCTGCATGACCAGCGGGCGCGCGCAGACCGCGAGCGAGTAGGGCATCGATACGATCTCGAGCGGCCGCGCGAGCGCATGCGAGACGATCTCGACCACCTGGCGCAGCGTGAGCACTTCCTCGTCACCGCAGTTGTAGATCTGGCCGGCCGACGCGGCGGGCTGGTCGACCGCGAGCAGCACCGCGTGCGCCAGATTCTCGGCGTAGCCGTAGTGGCAAAGCGTGAGCCCGTCCTCGGGCAGCACGATGAAGGGCCTGCGATCCAGGATTCGCCGCACCACGCACCACTCGCGCGGCACGAGCTGATATGGACCGTATACGTACGGGTAGCGGAAGTGGGTCGCACTCGGATGCTGGTCGAACACGATCGCCTCGGTGCGCGCGATGCGAACACCCTTGGTGTCCTCGGCCTCGCTCGCGACCAGCGGCGCGTTCTCGGGCGTCGGAACCGGCAGGCCCGCTGGCTGCAGGAGGCCCGCGTTCATGTAGCCGCGGTAGGCGGGCCCGCCGCCCACCGAGATGAAGCGCCCGCAGCGCCCGACCAGCACGCGCGAGGTGACGCGAAGCCGGCCGTAGGTCGCGACGCACACGTCGAAGCTGCGCTCGCCGAGCGCTTCGCGCAGCGCGTCCTCGCGGAACGGATCGGTGTGGATGTGCTCGACGTCGCCGGGGATTTCGGCCAGCTCGTGGCGCCCGGAGTGCAGCATGGCGACCGCGTAGCCGCGCGCGCGCAGGCCGTTGACGATGAAGTGGCCCGTCGGCCCCGTGCCCCCGATCACCAGCGCTCGCATCGCGGCCCCCCGAATCCGTACTAGACTGCCGACAGACGAATCAGGAGGATCGCATGGCGAAGAAGCCGTTTCTCACCGACGTGAAGACCTTGCGCAAGCGCGCCCGGCAGCACATCGAACAGGGCGCCGTCACGCCCGGCTACCGTGGCAAGATCGAGGTGGTGGTCAAGCTCCTGAACGAGGCGCTGGCCACCGAGATCGTGTGCGTGCTGCGCTACCGGCGCCACCACTTCATGGCCTCGGGCATTCATGCGCAAAGTGTCGCGGGCGAGTTCCTGATCCACGCCAACGAGGAGCAGGCGCACGCGGACCTGATCGCGCAGCGCATCGTGCAGCTCGGCGGCGCGCCGAACTTCTCGCCCGAGGGACTGCTCACGCGCTCGCACGCGGAGTACGTCGAGGGCACGACGCTGGTCGAGATGATCCGCGAGGATCTGGTCGCCGAGCGCATCGCGATCGACAGCTACCGCGAGATGATCGCGTATCTGGGCAGCGACGATCCGACCACCCGCCGCATGCTCGAGGGCATCCTCGCGATGGAGGAAGAGCACGCGGACGATCTGGTGACGATGCTGCAAGAGATCGCCTGATGCCGCGCGAGACACCGCTGGTCGGGGGCTGCCTGTGCGGCGGTGTGCGCTACGCGATCGTGGGCTCGCTACGGCACGCCTCGCACTGTCACTGCGCGATGTGCCGCAAGCACCACGGCGCGGCGTTCGGGAGCTACGCGTCGTCGCCGGGCATCGGGCGCGGCTTCTGCACGCGCTGCGGCTCGACGCTGTTCTGGGACGCGCTCGAAAACCGCGACAGCTTCGGCGTCGCGCTCGGCACGTTCGACGGCGATCCGGGCGTGCGCCCGAGCCTGCACATCTTCGTCGGCTCGAAGGCGCCCTGGTACGAGTTCTCGGACGCCCTGCCCAAGCACCCGACTTCGCCGCGAGCCGAGGCCGTCGAGCCCGCTTGACCGGCGGTTTTCGCCGGTGTTCCACTAGCCGGTAATGAGCCTCAGGGACCGGGCCGCCATCGTCGGGGTCGCGGAAACCGACTACGTGCGCGGCTCCGATCGGCTACCCGAGGAACTGATGCTCGAGGCCGCGCGCGAGGCGATCGCGGATGCGGGCCTCGAGATCGGCGAGATCGACGGCCTGATCCCGCCGTCGGGCTTCACCACCACCGAAGCGCTGGCCGCGAACCTCGGCATCGAGGATCTGCGCTACGCCGTGACCGTGAACATGGGCGGCGCGAGCCCGGTCGCCGCGCTGCAGAGCGCGGCGCTGGCGGTCGCGAACGGCGTCGCGCGCAACGTGCTGGTGGTGGTGGGCTGGAACGGCTTCTCGGCCTTCCGTCCCAAGCCGGGCGCGCGCCGACCCAAGCTCGGCTTCGCGGCCACCGCGGCCGCCGATCAGATCATCGACTTCTACGCGCCGTACGGCGCCATGCTCCCCGTGCAGCTCTACGCCTGGATCTGCATGCGACACAAAAAGACGTACGGTGTTCCGGACGAGGCCACCGGCCGGATCGCGTTGGCCTGCCGCAAGCATGCTCAGCTGAATCCGAAGGCGCTGATGCGCGGCAAGCCGCTCACGATGGGCGAATATCTACAATCGCGTTTCATCTCCGAGCCATTCCGGCTCTACGACTGCGCACTCGAGACCGATTGCGCCGCGGCGGTGGTGGTGTCGAGCGCCGAGCGCGCGCGCGATCTCGCGCACCGGCCGGTGCTGATCATGGGCGCGGCCGAGGGACATCCTTACCCCGCCGACGACATCCCGAGCCGGCCCGACCTGTTCCGCGTCGGGCTCTCGTTCGCGGCGAAGAAGGCGTTCGAGATGGCGGGCGTGGCGCCCCACGATGTCGATCTGCTCGGCATCTACGACTGCTTCAGCTACGTCGCGCTGCTCCAGCTCGAGGCGCTCGGCTTGTGCAAGCCGGGCGAGGGCGCGGACTTCGTGGCCGACGGTCGGATCGAGCTCGGCGGCCGCTACCCGATGAACACCCACGGCGGCCTGCTCTCGCAGGGCCACATGTGGGGCATGAATCACGTCGTCGAGATGACGCGCCAGCTTCGCGGCGAGGCCGGCGCCGCGCAGGTCGCGGGCGCGCGACTCGGGCTCGTGACCGGCTGGGGCGATTTCGGCGACGGCAGCATCGCGATCCTGCGGAGCGGACCGTGAGCGAGCCAAGCGTTCCGACCAAGCCGCTGCCATCGCTCTCGGGCATGAACGGCGAGTTCCACCGCCGGCTCGCCGCGACCGGCGAGCTGGCCTTCCAGCGCTGCGACGGCTGCCAGACGCTGCGCCATCCGCCGCGCATCGCCTGCGCGCGCTGCGGCTCCACACACTTCCGCTTCGCGGCGTCGAGCGGACGCGGCCGCATCCACACCTGGACGGTCACCCACCAGGCGATGCATCCCGCCTTCGCGGCGGACACGCCGTACGCGGTGGTCGTGACCGAGCTCGACGAGGGTGTGCGCATCGTCACCGGAATCCGCGAGATGTCACCCGATGACTTGTGTCTCGACCTGCCGGTCGAGGTGGTGCTGGAGCGCGTTTCGGACGACGTGATCCTGCCGTACGTCCGGCCGCGCACGGGAGGGAAGTGACCATGCCGATGGACCTGTCCCAGATCGGCCGCGAGATCGGCCCCAACGAGATCCACTGGACGCCCGACGAGTGCATGCTGTACGCGCTCGGCGTCGGCGCGGGCGCGCACGAGCTCGCGTTCACCACCGAGAACACCGACGGCGTTCAGCAGCGCGTGCTGCCCACGCTCGTGACCACGGTCGGGCGAGGCGGCGGAGCGGGCCAGGTCGACGTGCTGTCGTTCGGAAACTACGGCGCCCATCAGGTGATGCACGCGAGTCACAAGGTCGAGCTGCAGCGCGCGCTCGAGCCGCAGGGCCGCGCGCTCGCGACCATGCGCGTCGCAGGCATCTGGGACAAGCGCGCCGGCGCGCTGATCGAGCTCGAGACCACCGCGCGCGACACGGACACCGGTGAGGTGATGTTCCGAAACATCGCGTCGCTGCTCGTGATCGGCGAGGGCGGCTTCGGCGGCCCGCACGGGCCGGTGCTCGGCGGCCCGCGCCACCCCGCGCGCGAGCCCGATCACACCGTCTCCGAAGTCTCGCGCCCGGAACAGGCGCTGCTCTACCGGCTGTCGGGCGATCACAACCGCATCCACAGCGATCCGGAGGTCGCGCGACTCGCGGGCTTCGAGCGCCCGATCCTGCACGGGCTGTGCAGCTTCGGCTACGCGGGTCGCGCGCTCCTGAACGCGGTCTGCGAAGGCGACCCGGCGCGCTTCCGCAGCATGTCGGCGCGCTTCGCCAAGCCCGGCTTCCCCGGCGACATGCTGACGACGCGGATCTGGGTCGACGGCGACATCGCGCAGTTCGAGACGCGTAACCAACTCGGCGACTCGCTGGTCGAGCGCGGACTGTTCACGTTCATCAAGTCGCAGCGCTAGGATCTTGCGGATGCGCTTCTCGTACGCCGAGTCGATGTGCGATCCGAGTCAGTACCTGCCGCTCGCGATCGCGGCCGAGGAAGCGGGCTGGGATTCGTTCGTGATCCCCGACAGCCTCTGCTACCCGGAGGTCTCGGACAGCAGCTACCCGTACACGCCCGACGGCCGGCGCGAGTTCCTCGACGACAAGCCGTTCATCGAACCGTTCTCGCTGATCCCCGCCATGGGCGCGGTGACGGAGCGCCTGCGCTTCACCACCTTCGTCGTGAAGCTGCCGATCCGAAACCCCGTGCTGGTCGCGAAGTCGGCCTGCTCGGTCGCGGTCCTGACACAGAACCGTTTCGGCTTCGGCATGGGCCTGAGCCCGTGGCCGGAGGACTTCACGGTCACCGGCACCGACTGGGCGACGCGCGGCGCGCGCATGGACGAGATGATCGAGATCATGCGCGGCCTCGCACGCGGCGGCTATTTCTCGTTCGAGGGCCAGCACTACCAGATCCCCAGCGTGAAGCTCTCGCCCGTGCCGACGCGGCCGATCCCGTTCCTGATCGGCGGCCATGCCGAGCCCGCGCTGCGTCGGGCCGCGCGGCTCGGCGACGGCTGGATGCACGCGGGCAGCGACGCCGAGACGCTCACGCGCTTGCTCGCGCGTCTGCGCGCGCTGCGCGCCGAGTACGGCCGCGAGCGCGAGCCGTTCGAGGTGCACGCGATCTCGATGGACGCCTACACGCCGAGCGGCGTTCGCCGGCTCGAGGACCAGGGCGTGACCGACGTGATCGTCGGCTTCCGAAACGTGTACGAGAAGGACACGCAGACCCTGCAGGAGAAGCTCGACGCGCTGCGCGGCTACGCGGAGCGCGTGATCGCGCGCTGATCAGCTCGCCGTCGGGCGGAAGGCGTCGACCAGGTCTTTGCAGTACTGGACGACTGCGCCGACCTTGTGCGGGCTCGTTTGGCCGAGACGAACGACGACGAGGTCGAGCTTCGGAACGATCAGGGTGCGCTGGCCCCACGCACCCTGGCACGAGAAGATGCCGAGGCTGCCCGGCGTCACCCAGAAGTGTGCGCCGTAGAGACCCTCGGACTGCGGGCTCGAGGTGCGGCAGTAGTCGACCCAGCCCTCGGGCAGGATGCGCGTGCCGTCCCATACGCCGTCGCGCAGGAAGAGCAGGCCGAAGCGAGCGAAGTCGAGTCCGCTGCACGGACAATAGCTCGCGCCGATGAAGTGGCCTGCTTCGTCGAAGCGCGGATCCGCGGTCTTCATGCCGAGCGGCTCGAACAGCTCGCGTCGCATGAACGCGAGCGTCTCGTCGCGCCCGCCGCCGAGCGTGTCGCTCACCAGCCGCGCGAGCAAGTTGCTGCCGCCGCTGTTGTAGTTCCAGCGCGCCTCGGGCTCGGCGACGCGCGGCAGGCCGGCGGCGAATCCCGCCACGTCGTTCTTGCCGGCGCCAAAGAGCATCGGAATCACGTCCGACTCCGCTTCCGGGTAGTAGCGGACGGCGCCGCCGCCGAGGTGCTCGGCTTCGCGGAAGCGAAGTCCGTCGACCATGCGCAGCAGCTGGTCGATCGTGATCCGTGCGCGCGGATCGTCGCGACTCCATTCCTTCACCGGGATGGGCTGCGAGATGTCGAGCCGCCGATCGCGAACGAGGATGGCGATCAGCGCGTTCGTGATGCTCTTCGCCATCGACCACGATTGGAACGCGTCGTTCGGTCGCGCGTGTTGGCCATAGCGCTCAACGACGATCGCGCCGTGCTGCGCGATGACCACGGCGTGGGTTCGTTCGAGATCCTCGGGCTCGGATCCGCCGCACGCGTGGTCGAGCAGTTTCTCGAGCGCCGCCCGATCGACGCGCGCGTCGAGCTCTGCGCGCGGCCACTCCCGAGTCGGCCAGGCGACGCCGGCGGGCTGGGCGGGGAGAGGAAGAAGGCGTGGAGAGCGAGGGGCTGTTTGGGTCATGCTGCCGGCGCGCCGAGCAGCTTCTCGAGCGTGCGGTGGAAGTGCTGGCCACCGCCTTCGTTGCGGCCGAACAGCACGTGACTGCGCGCGCCGGTGAGCAGCGCGCGCTGCTGGCGCAGGCCCGTCGCGTAGTCCTCTTCGCGCACGACGTAGCCGAGCAGCTCGAACATCTTCTCCGCCGCTGCGCGCTCCTCGGCGCTCGGCTCCTTCGCCATCACGAACGACTGCACGGTCGTCGATTCGAGTGGCGTCGCGCCGGGGAAGAGCTGTGACACCAGCACGGCTCGGCTGCCGACGTCGAAGGTCGCGATCGAGACGTGCGGGAAGATCGTCCACACGCCGCCGAGCAGGTGCTCGGTGCGAACCTCCGACTCGGGCTTCTCGTCGAGCACCGCCAGGGCCGGGTTCGGGAACGTGACGCGCTGGTGCGGGCCGTACGCGTCGTACAGCGCGCGATTCGGCAGCGATCCGCCGATCGTGGACTTGTGCAGGATCGGCAGGTGGTAGAAGTCCAGGTAGCCGTCGTAGGCGATCTTCCAGTTGGGCCCGGCCACCGAGCGGCGCGCGATCACGTGCCAGCGCTCGAAGTCGAACTCCGCGAGCAGGCCGTCGTAGCCACACAGGAAAGCGTCGATGTCGAGCTTGGCGTTCGGGTCGAGCACGACCCAGACCAGCCCCGCGCGCTCGGCGCAGGGCAGTCGCACGAGCCCGTGGCAGGAGCGATCGACCGCGCCGAATTCGCCCTCGGACAGGATTCCGACCAGCGCGCCGTTCTCGTCGTAGCTCCAGGCGTGGTACGGACACACGAAGCGGCGCGCGCGCCCGGACTCGTCGAGCACGATTTGCGCTCCACGGTGCGCGCACGAGTTCACGAACGCGCGTACCGCGCCGTCCGAGCCGCGGGTGATCAGCACCGGCACGCCCGCGGCTTCGATCGCCTTGTACGCGCCGGCTCCGTCGAGCTCACACGAAAGCGCGAGCATCAGCGGCGTGCGCTTCCAGACGCGCTCGAGCTCGAGCGCGAAGCGAGCCGGATCCGTGTAGTTCGAAGCCGGCACGCGCAGCACGTCGTCCGCCTGATCGATCGTGTCGGCCTTCACGTGTGCGAGGTTTCGCCTCGCCATACGCAGCAGCTCCTGGCGGCTCACGTGTTTATCCACTTCTCGAGCAGCGTGTGGAAGTGGCGGATCTTGCCTTCCTGGTAGTTGGCGAGCGTCACGCCCGGCTTCTGCATCGCGCGCAGGCCGCGCTGCACCTTGGGCAGGTTGAAGACGTCCTGGTTGAAGATGCGCGCGAGCCCGCCGAGCTCGGGCGCATTCGTCCAGTCCTCGTCGGCGCCGAGCCAGTGGATCTTCGCGGCGGGCGGCTTCTCGCCCTCCTTGTACGGCGCCAGATACATGCACTCCATGATCGACTGCTCGTGGTTGTCGCCGTACGGACGGAAGCGGTAGACGATGCGGTTGAACGCGCCCCAGGGATGGAAGTTCGGGAACACCGTGTAGTAGAAGCTGTCGGCGAGCTCGGCGTCGCACAGCCCGTCGACATAGTCCTTGCCGCTCACGTCGCGCAGCATCATGCGCGCGCCCTCGGCCGCGACCTGGCGCGCGGTCATGCCCGGCGGGATCGCGACCATTGGCTCCTCGTCGAGCCGGCGGTCGACCATCGCGTCGAACATCTCCTGCTCGGTCGGCTGCCAGGAGAGGTGCGGGCTCGGCGTGCCGTTGGGCGTGATCGCGCGCGAGAAGTTCTCGTAGATGTCGTACTGCGAGTTCGCGTCGCCGATCCCGGCCAGGATCTGCGGATGCGTCGCGATCACGTGGTACGCCTCGCTGAACGCCTCCTGCACCACCTTCCAGTTCGTGGCGATGATCTTCGCGACGTGCGCCTGCTTGTAGCGCTTCTCGAGCGGCCAGCGCGCGAACTGCGCGTCGAGCCCGATCAGGTAGCGCTCGAGCGGCTCGCAGTCGGTATCCATGTTGATGAACACGAAACCGCCCCACGTTCCCACCGCGCACTCGGGCAGCCCGAACTTCGCCTTGTCGACGTGCGGGAAGTCCCAATCCGCGGGAATCGTGGTCAGCTTGCCGTCGAGGCTCCAAGTGAAGCCGTGGAACGGGCAGCGGATCTGCGCGCAATTGCCGTCGCGCTCGCGCAGGATGCGGCCGCGGTGCAGGCACACGTTGTGGTAGGCCTTGATCACGTCGGGCGCGCTGCGGATCACCAGGATCGACAGGTGCGCGATCTCGTACACGATGTGATCGCCGACTTCGGGGATGTCCTCTTCGCGGCACGCCATCTGCCAGACGCGCTTCCAGACTTTCTCGACCTCGAGCTCGTGGAAGGCGCGCGACGTGTAGCGCTCGACCGGGATGTCGTGCGAGCCGAGGTTGCGCGGCGAGCACTCGCGCAGAACCGCGGGAACCGGCTTGGTGTCGGTGTCGAGCAGCTGCTGGTACGAGAGCCCGCGCGACTTGGGTAGCGAGGGATCAGCCGTGCCCGCGAGGCTCGAGCGCGGAGCGCTCATCGTCCGTCCCCCCCGCCCGTGTGGCGGCTCGGCAGCCGCCCGCCGGCGACCCAGCCGACGATCTGCGGATCGGCTTCCTTCACTTCTCCGTGGTGCCAGCTCGCGTCGGCGTTGAACCAGCCGGTCTTGCCATCGGTCGTCTCGATCCGGACGAGCCCCTCTGGCTCGAGGTCGTAGATCGCCCCCGAGACGGCGTGTCGTAGCTTGGGCATGCCTCGAAACCCCTCGTCACTCGAGCCCGGCAGCGAGTCGGATCGTACCAGACGCCGCGCGCGCTAGTCGCCCAGAGACAGCACGTAGCCCCGATCGGGGCGGGCCCGACCCTCGAGCGTGTCGCGGTACACGCGCTCGACCGCTGCGCGGCCGTGCTCGACGTTGGTCTCGAGCCAGCTCTGCGAATCCGACACGAAATCGCGCCAGGCCTCGCCCATTTTCTGCTGCAGGGAGCGTGCGCCCCAGTCGCGCGTGCGCTTTTCGATGCGCGAGGGCGCGAAGAAGAACGCGGGCTTCGGGCCGGGCAGATCGCCCGTGCGCTTCGCGCTTTCCCAATGCGTGACGCCGACCACGCTCGAGTGTTTCAACTGTTCGCGGAAGTGCTGGTGAACCGCGTTCACGACCGCGCCGTCGTTCGCCATGTCGACGAATACGATCGGCGCGTCGGCGGCGATCGTGGTGATCTCCTCGTACGGAAGCACGCGATCGTAGCAGCCGAGCTTCTCGACGAACGGCGTGTTGCGCTGCGAGGTCAGCCCGATCACCTCGCACGCGCCCATGCGCGAGAGCACGAAGGCGAGGCTGATCGCGGTCTTGCTCGAGGCGCTCGCGAGCAGCACGCGGCGCGCGCCGAAGAACTTCTCGTCGTCGAGGAAATCCGCGAGCAGGTAGCCGGTCATGAACAGCGGTTGGAGCAGCGCCTGCCGATCTTCGGACTCGAGCTCGTAGCCGGGATCCGCGAGCACGCGGCGGTACTGGTTGTAGACGGCGGGCAGCGAGGCGCGGTGCGGCGCCGCGTCGACGAAGCCGCCGCTGGTGACGGCCGTCGGCTGCACGACCAGGTGCGTGGACATCGGGAAGTAGCCGTACAGGCGCTCGCCCTCGGGCAGCTCGGCGAGCGTGGAGCCAACGACGTCGCCGAAGCCCCAAACCGGCACGCGGCCCCAGCCGGACTCGGCCGGGAAGAACTTCCAGTAAGACAGGGCGTCGCCGCTCACCGCGTAGGTGATGTTGTTCGCAGTCAGCGCGAAGCGATCGACGCGCACCAGCACTTCGCCCGCTCCGAGTGCTGGCAGAGGGATCTCGGCGAAGCGCGTCTTGCGCAGGTCGTCGCGGCGCACTTCGAAGTGCAGGCTGTCGGCCATCGGGGTCCTCCACGAAACTCGCGTTTCGCAGTATGCGCGAACCGGGTAGAGTGCGGGGATGGGGGCTGCGTGACGATCAAGCGTGCGCGGGTGGCGGCGCGGCTCGCGCTCGTGCTCGCCGGCGCGCAGATCTTTGCACCGGGTGCGACCCGCGCGGAGTTCGTGCCCGAAGTGGTCGGCCAGGTGGCGACGCTGCCGGCGCCCGGACCGCACTGGATCTGGGTCGCGGATCTCCTGCTGCGGCGCGCGGCGCTCATCGACACCGACACCGGGGCGTTCCTCGGCATGCTCTCGTCGAGCGTCGGACCGATCGCGCCGCTGGTCGCCCCCGCGGGCGAAGCGATCTACCTGCCCGAGACCTACTACAGCCGCGGCAGCCGCGGCGCGCGCACGGACGTCGTGACGGTCTACGACCCGAAGACGCTCGCGCCGCGCGGCGAGGTGGTGATTCCGCCCAAGCGCGCCGACGTCGTGCACGGCGCAGGGCTCGCCACGCTGCTCGACGACGGCCGCTTCGCGGCGGTCTTCAACCTGACGCCCGCGACGTCGGTCTCGGTCGTCGACACCGCGGAACTGCGCTTCGCGGGGGAATTCGAGACGCCCGGATGCAGCCTGGTGTACGCCGCCGGCCCGCGCCGCGTGGCGATGCTGTGCGCGGACGGCTCGCTCCTGCTCGTGACGCTCGACGAGCGCGGCGTCGAAGCGAGCCGCTTCCGCAGCGCGGTGTTCTTCGATCCCGAGCAGGATCCGCTGATCGAGAAGCCCGCGCGCAGCGGCTCGACCTGGTACTTCGTCTCGTTCGACGGCTACGTGCACGAGGTCGACCTGGCGGGCGACACGCCGCGCTTCGCCGAGAAATGGTCGCTGTTCAGCGCGGAGGAACGAGCCGAGAACTGGCGCTTCGGCGGCGCGCAGCCGCTCGCGCTGCACGAGTCGAGCGGGCGCCTGTTCGCGCTCGTACACCAGGGCGGGCCCGACGGGCACAAGGAGCCCGGCAGCGCGGTGGCGGTCTTCGACACCGCCAAGCGCGAGCGCGTGCAGACGCTCGCGATCGGCAACCTGGTTGCCGCGTTCCTGGCCTCGCGCATGCAGCTCGGCGAGGGAACCTGGGGCGCGTGGATCCTGGACGCGATCGTGCCGAACGTGGGCGCGGACCGGGTCGCGGTCACGCAGGACGGCGCACCGCGACTCATTCTGGTGTCGGACGAGGGCGGAACGGTCGGAGTCCACGACGCGCTCTCCGGCGTCTTCCTGCGCAACATCAACGATGTCGGGCTCTTCCCCGGCGTGATCTCGGCGCCGTGGCGCTGAGCGTCGATCCCGCGCTCGCGATCGCCCTGCGCGCGGGGCTCGCGCTGCTGTTCGTCGCGGCGGCCGCGCACAAGCTGCGCGACTTCGGCGCGTTTCGCGACGCGCTCGGCGGCTATCGGCTGCTGCCCGAGGGCGCGCTCGGCAGCTCTGCGTGCGTTCTGATCGCGGCCGAGCTCGCCTGCGCGGGCGCGCTCGTGTTCACCGAGCAGGGCGGATTCGCGGCCGCCGCGCTGCTCGGACTGTACAGCGCGGCGATCGCTCTGAACCTCGCGCGCGGCCGGCGCGAGATCGACTGCGGCTGCTTCGGTCCCGCGCGGCGGCAGCCGCTCTCGCTCGCGCTCGTGGCGCGCAACGCGGTGCTCGTCGCGCTCGCGCTGATCTGTGTGCTGCCGGTCGTGCCGCGCGCGCTTCTGCCGCTCGACGCGCTCACGATCGCGGCGGGAGTCGCGCTCGGTGCGCTCGTGCACGGCGCGGTCAACGGCCTGATCGCGAACGCGCCGCTTCTGCGCGCGCTGCGGAGCGCGTGATGGAGCAGGCGCTCTTGATCTCCAACGTCCTGCTCTGGATCGCGGTGCTCGCGCTCGCGGCGCTGGTGTTCGCGCTCGTGCGCCAGATCGGCGTGCTCTACGAACGCGTCGCGCCGGCGGGCGCGCTGATGCTCGCGGGAGGTCCGAAGGTGGGCGAGGCCGCGCCTCGTTTCGCGCTGGACGACCTGTTCGGCCGCGCCGTTTCACTCGGAGGCGAAGATCCGGAACGGCGCCCGACGCTCCTGCTGTTCGTCTCGCCGACCTGTCCGGTGTGCAAGACGCTGCTGCCGGTGGCGAAGTCGCTGGCCGCGCGCGAGCCGCGCGCTGCGCGCCAAGCGGGCGTGCGACTCGTATTCGCGAGCGACGGTCCGGAGGACCACGAAGCCTTCGTGCGCAAGCACGCGCTCGACGCGTATCCGTACCTGGTCTCGACCGAGCTCGGACTCGCGCACCAGGTCGGCAAGCTCCCGCACGCGGTGCTCTGGGACGAGCGCGGGATCGTGCGCGCGAAGGGGCTCGTGAACTCGCGCGAGCATCTCGAGAGCTTGTTCGAGGCCATGGATCGGGGAGTGGCTTCGATCCAGGAGTACGTCTCGAGAGCCGGAGGATCGCGATGAGCTGGATCGACTCGACGCTCGAGCGTTCCGCGCGGCGCGCGGCGCGGGGGATCTCGCGGCGCAGCTTCCTCGCGCGACTCGGCGGCGTGCTGGTCGGCGGGGCGGCGCTGCCGCTCCTGCCGGTCTCGCGCGTGCGCGCGCAGGACGCGGGGCCGGGCGAGGGGGCGCGCGCGGCCGCGCCGGACGAGACGCCCCTCACGGGCGGAGTCGCGGACCCGGCGAGTTGCGAGTACTGGCGCCACTGCGCGATCGACGGCTTTCTGTGTAGCTGCTGCGGCGGCAGCCAGACCGCGTGCCCGCCCGGCACGCAGATGGCGCCCGTCACCTGGATCGGCACCTGCCGCAATCCAGCCGACGGCAAGGACTACGTGATCAGCTACAACGACTGCTGCGGCAAGGACTTCTGCGGGCGCTGCATCTGCAACCGCAACGAGGGCGACAAGCCCGCGTACATCACGCCGCGCTCGAACGACATCAACTGGTGTATGGCCGCCGAGAGCACCGTGTACAACTGCTCGACCGCGATCGTGATCGGCCTCGCCACGCAGGGTGAGTGACTCCGGTACGGCGCAGCTGTCGTGATCGCTGTCACGCTTCGCCGACGCGATGACCTCCCAGTTGCGTGGCACCGGTCACGGAGAACCGACGCGGATCCGTCGAAACTCTCCCTGGTATCGGTGTTCCGTGATGGAGGTCGCGGGCGCCGCGGGAGGTGCGATGAATACGACACGGCTCGCGATTCTGGCGGTCATCCTCTCCGCGTTCCTGGTCGAGCGCACGTTTGCGGGCGAGCCCGAGGGCCGCGCCGCGCTCGCGCCCGCGAGCTCGGCCGAAGAATGCGACGGCTCGGTCGAATCGACAGGGGGGCGATAGGCATGGGCTGCCCACGACGCGAACGACATCCGCGACCGCGAATGCTCCGGGCGCTTCCGCCTCGCGATGAGGGTTCCTCGGCGCGAGCCGCAGCCCGCGCGCGGCTCCGGCGTATGCTCGGGCGCTACCCGCTGCGCAGGGAACGGTTGCGTCAGCTGACGCGACTCGTCGCACGGGATCGCTCCCCTACCGATGGACGAAACGGCTGAGTCAGCCGTCGATCGGCGAGAGCCGGCCGTTCGCGAGCTCGCCCATCGCGGGCGCGAACAGCGCCTGCGCGCGCGCGGCGCGCCGCGTGAGGTAGGCGAGTAGCTCCGCCTCGCGGCTCGCGCCCGAAACGCGGACCAGCGCGTCGAGCGACTCGAGTCCGCTCGCGATCGAAGCGGGCCGCCGACCCATCAGCGCCTCGAGCTCGTCGAGCTCCTGCGCGTCGCTGGCCGGCCCGAGGCGCTCGGCCAGGCGAAGGTGTTCGAGCAACCCCAGCGTGCCCGCGCGGCGATGCGCGAGGAACGGGTCGTCGGGGCGCGCCAGCGGCAGATTGCGCACCTGCTCGACGGCCAGTGCGAAAAGCCCGGAGCGCGGCGTCTCCGGCGGAAGCGCGGGCAGGTCGTCGACGCGCGTCTCGAGGCCGAGCGCCTCGGCCAGCGAGTCGCAAGTCATGCGTGCGTAGAGCGCCTCCCAGCCGAACAGCGTGGCAGCGTCGGCGTTCGCGTCGAGCGCCTGGTTCGCGACCGCGAGCGCGGCGACCGTGCGCACCATCGCGGCCACGCGGTAGTAGCGCACGCGCGCGAGATCGAGCGGAACGCTCGCGAGCTTCGCGTACAACCGGAACGCGGCGCCGAGGTCACCGAACGGTGTCGCGACGTCGCGCACGCAGATCCAGCCCAGGTCTTCGAGTGGATCGCCGAAGTGGGCGAACTCCCAGTCGAGCACGGCCGACACACGCCCGCCCTCGTACAGGAAGTTTCCCGGTCCCGTGTCGCCCTGCAGCAGCGCCGTGCGATCGACCCGGTCGGGGAGGTTCCGCCTCAACCAGCCGAGCGCGAACGTGAGCAGCGGCTCGGAGCGCGCGCGCAATGACGCGAGCAGCTTCTCGCTCGCGTCGAGCTCGTGCGACGCGTGCTCCTGCGGCGTGCGCGGGATGCGCAGGTCGGCGAGCTCGAGCTTCTCGGGCGAGAGCGCGTGCAGCTCCGCCAGGCACTGCATGAAGTGCGCGGCGACGCGCTCCCGCTGCGCGGGATCGGCGATCTTGTGGAAGTCGTTCCGGCCCGCGACGCGCTCCATCAGGATCGCGCCGTGGGTGCGCGAGAAGCCGAGGATGCGCGGCACCGGCACGGCCGTGTTCTGCAGTGCGCCGAGCACGCGCGCCTCTCGCTCGAGCGAGTACTGCGCGTTGATGCCGAAACCCTCGCCGCGATCGCAGCGCAGGAACAGCGCCTCGGTCGTGCCATCGGGGCGCGCGACGTCGATCGCCCACGCCTCGCGCACGGTCGGCTGGCGCGCGCTGTGCGCGATGCGCCCGCCCGCGACCTCTTCGATCCAGCGCCGCAGCGCGTCGGCGCCGTCTCCGACCAGACTCACAGGTGGTAGCCCTCCTCGCCGTGGATCGAGATGTCCAGCCCGCGGGTCTCGTCGGCTTCTCCGACACGCAAGCCGGTGAGCGCCATCACCGCGCGCAGGATCACCCAGGTGGCCGCGGCGGTGTAGGCGACCGTGGCGAGCGCCGCGAACAGCTGCACGCCGAGCTGCCGGCCGATCGAGATCCCGACCTGGTTGCCGCCGAACACGTCCGAGGCGAACACCGCCACCAGCACGGTGCCGAGGAAACCACCGACGCCGTGCACGCCGAACACGTCGAGCGAGTCGTCGTAGCCGAGCCGGCGCTTCAGCGCGGTCGACGCGTACCAGCAGGTCACGGCAGCCAGCGTGCCGATCGCGAGCGCGCCGACCGGGCCGATGAAGCCCGAAGCCGGCGTCACCGCCGCGAGCCCCGCGACCGCCCCCGTCGCCACGCCGAGCGCCGACGGTCGACCGAAGCCGCGCCACTCGATCGCCATCCAGGTCAACGCCGCGGCCGAAGCGGAGACGTGCGTCGCGACCAGGGCGGTCGCTGCGTTCCCGTTCGCCGCGAGCGCGCTGCCGGCGTTGAAGCCGAACCAGCCGACCCACAGCATGCCCGTGCCGGTCACCGTCATGGTCATGTTGTGCGGTGGCATGGCGGTGCGCGGGTAGCCGCGCCGCGGGCCGACCACGATGCACGCGACCAGCGCCGCAACGCCGGCGGTGATGTGCACGACGATTCCGCCCGCGAAGTCCAGCACGCCGAGATCCGCGAAGTACGCGCCCTGGCCGCCCCAGACCATGTGACAGATCGGGAGATACACGAACACGAGCCAGAGTCCGCTGAAGGCGAGCAGCGCGCTGAACTTCATGCGCTCCGCGAACGCGCCCACGATCAGCGCCGGTGTGATGATCGCGAAGGTGAGCTGGTAGGCGAAGAAGAGCGGCTCGGGGATGCTGCCCCAGAGCGTGTCGCCGCCGATTCCGCGCAGGAACGCTTTCGAGAGTCCGCCCACGAACGAATGCAGGCCGACCGAGAACTTCTCGTAGCCCGACGGCTCGAACGCCACGCTGTAGCCGAACGCGAGCCAGATCAGCGTCACGAGCGCGGTGATCGCGAAGCACTGCATCAGCACCGACAGCACGTTCTTCGCGCGCACCAAGCCGCCGTAGAAGAGTGCGAGCCCAGGCAGCGTCATGAACAAGACCAGCGCGGTCGAGGTCAGGATCCAGGCGGTGTTTCCGGTATCGAGCGCAGACGGGTTCCCCATTCTAATGACTCCCTCCGCTGGCCCTTATACCCCGGTTCGGCCCTCCGTGGAATGCGAGATCTCGCGCCAGCGCGCGACGATCGGCGCCAGCACGTCCGTGCTCACGAAATTCCCGAAGGCGCGATCGACGCTGCGCTTGCGCGCCGCTTCCCATTCCGCGTCGCTCCAGCGCAGCGTTGCGAGAACCTGCGACGTGGCCTGTTTCACCGACCTGTAGGTGACGCCCGCCTCGCCGATGTAGCTGGGCGAGACCCCGAGCCTGCGCCCGATCACGTAGCAGCCGCTCGCCATCGCTTCCGCTATCGAGATCGGCATCCCGTAGGGCTCGCCCGGCAGCGACGTGTGCAGGTAGATCGCGGCCTCGCGAAGCAGCTCCGCGAGCTCTTCGTGCTGCAGGCTGTGGCGGATCTCGGCGGGATTGCCGAGCTCGGCGTTCATCGCCACGATCTCGTCGACGTAGTGCTCGACGGTGTAGGCCGGGCACAGCGCGAGCACGAAGCGGTGATCGGGACAGCGCGCGGCGGTCGCGAAGAAGCTCCGGTAGTCCTTGCTCGGAATGCCGACGCCGGCGCGCACGACCAGCCGGCGGTCCTTGTTCGTGCCGGGCGAGTACAGCGACGCGTCGAACCCGACCGGCACGCCGAGGATCTTCTTGCGCCGCCAGGGCAGACGCGGCACGAACTGCGGGAACGGAAACGCGGCCACCACCATCGGGTCGCTCGCGCTCTTGATCGCCTTCTTGCGCGAGCTGTCGAAGCCGTGGCCGCGCACCGTGACCGGCAAGCCCGTCGCGCGCAGCTCCTTCATGCGCCTCGGCTGGCGCAGCCAGTGCGTGTGGAGCAGATGCGGTCGGAAGTCGGCGATGACCTTCTCGAGATCGCCGTAGAAATGCGGGACGTCGCTCTCGTACGGCGCCGTGCCAGGATCCTGCGCCCAGACCTGCACGTCGACACCGAGCGCGCGCACCGCGCGAATCTCCGAGCGCACGTAGCTCTCGGAGAGGTGAGGGTAGTGCCAGAGCGTGTACAAGACGCGCAGCGGCGGATTCAACGGAAACCTCCTCGTCGATCGTTCGGCAGCCGAATCGGCGCGGCGCAGTCTACCCCAGCGATGGGTTGCGCTGCCTCGCGAGTTCGGGGCATGCTGGATCGATGACCCGCTCGCGTGTCAGCGGGCATGCCCGGTTGGCCTCGCTCGGCGAGAGCCGCATCGCGTTCGTGCTGGTGTCGATTCCCCTGCTCGCGCCGTGCTTCTGGCAGACGCGTGTGCAGGCGGGCGACCTGGCGAGCCACCTGTACAACGCGTGGCTGGTGGAGCTGATCGCTGCGGGACGCGCGCCCGGTCTCGCGCTCGCGTGGCAATCCACCAACGTGCTCTTCGACTGGCTGCTCGGTGCGCTGTTCGGCGCGCTCGGACCCGCGACCGCGGAGCGCGTCGCCGCCGCGGCGGTCGTGCTCGTGTTCGCGTGGGGCGCGTTCGCGTTCGTGTCGGCGGTGGCCGGCCGTCGCGTCTGGGAGCTCCTGCCGTGCATCGCGATGCTCGCCTACGGCTGGGTCTTCCACATCGGCTTCTTCAACTTCCAGCTCGGGCTGGGGCTGTGCTTGTGGGCGCTCGCGATCGCCTGGCACCGATCGGTCGCGCGTTCGCTTGTGGTCGCGCCGATCCTCGCGCTCGCGTGGCTCGCGCACGCGCTGCCGGTGGCGTGGGCGATCGGGCTGCTCGCATTCTCGTGGTGGTGGCGTCGGCTCGCGCCGCGCTTGCGGCCGGCGCTGCTGGTCGCCGCGCTCGCGGCGCTGTGGGCGTCGAGCGTCGTCGTTGCGCGCAGCTTTCCGACGCGCTGGGCTTCCGCGCAGTGGGCGCTCGCGAGCGGCGCGGATCAGCTTCGCGTCTACGACGGCAAGTACGACGCTCTCGCCTGGGCGCTGGCCGCGGCCTGGCTGCTGCTGCTCGCGCAGCGGATTCGCGCGGACGGCTTGCGGTTCACGGTGGGGCGGCTCGAGCTCGCGCAGTTCGTGCTGTGCGCGGCGGCGGTCGCGATCGCGCCGGGCTCGATCCTCCTGCCCGGCTACGGACACGCGCTCGTGTACATCGCGCAGCGCATGTCGTTGACCGCGGCGGTGCTCGCCTGCGCGCTGACCGCGCCCGCACGCCCCGGAATTCCGAGCGCGGCGTTCGCCGGGATCGCGCTGGTCTTCTTCGCGTTCCTGTACCGCGACGAGCTCATCCTGAACGGCTTCGAGGACCGGCTCGACGCGGTCGTGGCGCAGCTACCCGCCGAACAGCGCGTGATCCTGGCCGTGCGCGATCCGAGCCTGCGCGTGAACGCGCTCGCGCACATGATCGACCGAGCCTGCATCGGGCGCTGCTACAGCTACGCGAACTACGAGCCGTCCACGAAGCAGTTCCGCGTGCGCGCCGAGGGGCCCAACGCGATCGCGGCGTCGACCTACGCGGAATCGTCGGCGCTGCAGAACGGCGGCTACCTCGTGCGCGGCTTCGATCTGCCCCTCCACCAGATCGTGCTCGCACCGAGCGGCGAGCTCGCGCTCGAGAGCCTTGCGGCGGGAGAGCGTTCGGGCATGACGTTGGTCGAGGTCCTGCCGAAGCTCCACTGACGCGCTTTGCGCGCGGCTATTCCCAGCCGATCACGTCGTAGCCGCGATCGGTCAGGCAGCGCTCGACGAACGCGCGGTACACCGGGCTCGGCTCGCGCGAGGTGAAGATCCCGCGCGCGAGACCGCCGGCCGCTCCGGCCGCCGCGCCCGCGCCCGCGCCGCGCCCGACACTGCCGAGCACCGCGCCCGCGGCCGCGCCGGTAGCGCCGCCGACCACCGCGCCCTCGGCCGCATCACCGGTCGCCCGCTTCGCGCGCGACGGATTCTCGACGTACTCCTTCGCGTTGGCCTCGCAGAACGCGATGTCGCGGTCCACCTCGTCCTGGCAGACCTGCTCGAGCTTGGCGTTGGGGTACAGCACGGGCTCGTACGAACGGCACCCCCACGCGGCGCCCGCGGCGAGCAGCAGCACGAGCGCGCGTGCGATCGTCATCCATCGACTCCCGCGGGAAATCGCGGCAGTCCGGGATCGAGCTGCACACCGAAGCTGTTCAGCGCCATCGACACCAGGTTGTACTGACCCACGGTGAAAACGACGTCCATGAGCTGTTCGGAATTCAGGAAGCGGGAGAGCTCCCGCCAGGTCGCGTCGCTGACCATGGCGTCGTTCCAGAGCTCGTCGGTCGCGCGCAAGAGCGCTCGATCGAGCTCCGACCAGCCCGGCGCGTCGGCGCCGACACCGATCCGCCGGATCTCGTCGTCGGTCAGTCCCTCGCGCTTGCCGATCACGACGTGCTGAGCCCACTCGTACTCGGCGCGGCACAGCCAGCCGATGCGCAGGATCAAGATCTCGCGCTCGCGCGGATTCAGCGAGTTCTTGCCCAGGATGTGGTTCGCGAAGACCATCCAGCGCTTCGCCAGCTTGGGGTGGTTCGCGAGTGTGCGAAAGATGTTGAGCGCGGGCATCGAGCCCGCACTGCCGATCGGCGCGAGCGCCTCCTTAACCTCGTCGTTCCATTCCTCGGGCGGGATCGCACGAACTCGGGGACTCGAAAGGCGCATGGTCATCTCCTAGCTCGAGCGCCGACCATACACTGCAGCCACCGGCAAGCGCGAGCGCCCCCAAGCTCAGGCCGTCGCGTACTCGATGTGCAATGTGCAATGTGCGATGCGGGATGCGCGTCCGGCAAGCGAAGCGCGAAGCGCGCAGCGCGCAGCGAGGCGAAGCCGAGCGTAGTTACGGGTGGCGCGGCTACGCCGCGCCGGGCCCCGTCAGTACGTCGCGTCGAAGTCGATCTCCACCCGCTCGTCGCCCTCCAACCGCGACTGGCAGGCGAGCACCCAGCGGTTGGCGAGATCCTTGGCGGTGAGCGCATCGTGCGTGCGCATCGCCACCTTGCCGCTCTTCAACTG
>JANNLG010000178.1:0-37947 GCA_031396695.1 Deltaproteobacteria bacterium | reverse complement strand
GTCGGAGTTCGGAGTCGACGGCGACATCCAGACCACGTCGCCGACGGTGGACCAGACTTCCGAGCTAGCGCAGCACGACACCACGTTCCAGGACGCATCTTCGAAGCTCGCCGCCGCCTGCGCCGCGCGTTCGGGCGAGCGCGGCACGTTCGCGGTGCGCGGGCGCGCGCGCGCGCCCGCGCGCCCGCGCCGGATGCGCCGCTCGGCTCGCCGGGCGACGAAGAACGCGCGACGGGCTGCGAAGCACCCAAGCCCTAGGGCCGGGCCAGCGCTTCCGGGCGCAGCCGCCAGATCTGATAAGGCGCGCGCGCGGCGATCTCGTCCGCGCTCTTCAGGATCACCTGGTGCAGCGCGCTGCACGTAATGTACAGCGAGCCGTCGGGACCGAACGCGAAGCCGTCCGGCCAGCGCAGGCGTTCATCTTTCACCAGCGTGCGAAGCGCGCGGTCCTGGCCGAGCGCGACCACGGCGGAGTGCTCGAGATCGGAGAGGTAGAGCGTGCCCGCGGCGTCGATCGCGATGCCGTCGCTCATGGTCTTCTCGGCGAAGCGCTCGACGCGCGACTCGAGCTCGCGCCAGGGCATGCGTGGCTCGTGCAGGTCGGCGGTGCGCACGCGGTACAGGTGGTTGTTCGTGACGGGCGCGAAGTAGAGCCACTCGCCCGCATCGTCGAGCGCGATCGAGTCGACGCCGGGGCGCACGGTGAACAGGCCGTAGAACTCCATGCGCGTGCCTTGCACGACCGGCGCGTAGTCCTCGGCCAACACAGACTCGTGTCCCGCGAGCAGGCGGCGCGACTTCTGCTCCGACACGTCGTACACGACGAGCGCCGGAATCTGCGAGAACAGGCTCGCGTCCGCGATGTAGATGTGTTTGCCGTCGGGAGAGACCTGGAAGTCGTTCAGCATCGAGCCGAGCAGCGCGATCTTGCTCGGGAAGTCGTGGCGGTGCACGAGCGCGCCGGTCGCGAGGTCGAAGGCGAGCAGGCGTGCGGTGCCGAAGCCGTGGCGCCCGTAGTCGAGCACCCAGAGGCGGTTGCGACGATCCGCGCGAATCGAAAGCACCGTTTGGTACGAGAGATCCGCGGGCAGTCCGCCCGGAGGAAACGCAACGGGCATTCCGTCGACGATCTCGAACACCGAAATGGGTGGACTTCCCTCCGGATGAAACGTGGCGAACACCCGCCCGCTCGGCGACACCGTGATGTTGCCCGGCGGGTGCTGAAGATTCGCGACCAGCTCGAGCGCGTCCGCGCCGAGCGCGGGAGCGCCGCTGCGATCCGGGAACTCCGCGCCGCCTCCGTAGCGCGCGCGCAGGCCCGCGAACAGCAGCGCCAGAAGCGCGAATACGAGCACGAATGCGTAGCGGGCGATGCGCACGCGCGGAGCCTAACACCGCGCCAGAATTCGCGTACCCGGTGACGCGGGTCACGCCAGCGCAACCGCGCCGGCTCGATGCTGTTTCACGCTCGGGGTCGAAGGAGGCCCTTCGAGTCTTATGTCGCAGCCAATCGTTTCCAATCGTCGTTCGCGTCTCGCCGCCGCGGCCGCACTCTGCGTCGCCGCTCTCACGATGGTCGTGCCGATGTCGGCTCGGGCCGACGATGACGATAATCGCCACGGAAAGCGCCACCGAAATCACTCGCGGCACTACTACCATGGTGATGATGGATACCGACACCACGGCCCGCCGCCTGTGTACTACGGCCATGCGAAGCAGTGGCGGGGTCCGAAGCGAGTGAAGGTCTACCACCACTACTACCCGGTGCCCGTGCCGGTCGCCGTGCCGGTGTACCCCGCGTACCCGGCGTATCCGCAGGCCTACCCGGAGGACTACGATCGATACGACTCGAAGCCGGTGATCCGCATCGGCCTCGACTGGGTGTTGGGCTTCTAGCGAGAGGGAACGGGATCCGAGCTCCGAGAGGAGCGACGGGCCTGAAGTAGCCCCGCGTGATCTAGGAAGGCGCGAGCCGCCTAGGTCGCGCGGGGCTCGTACGTGAAGGTGAGCGCGCCGTCGACGGCGTCGACGCGCGCCTTCCCGCCCTTGGCGAGCTTTCCGAACAAGAGCTCGTCGGCCAGCTTGTCCTTGAGCTCGGTCTGCAAGAGCCGCGCGAGCGGACGCGCGCCGAACAGCTTGTCGTAGCCCTTCTCGGCCAGCCACGCGCGCGCCGCCGGCGTGAGTTCGATCGCCACCTTCTTCTCGGCGAGCTGCGCTTCGACTTCCTTCACGAACTTGTCGACCACGCGGCCCATCACTTCCGGCGTGAGCTGACGGAACTTCACGACCTCGTCGAGCCGGTTGCGGAACTCCGGGCTGAACAGGCGCTCGACGTCCTTCTGCCCGTCGCTGCGCGCGTCGCCCGCGAAGCCGATCGAGCGCGCCGTCATGTCGCGCGCACCGACGTTGCTGGTCATGATCAGCGTCACGTGGCGGAAGCTCGCCTCGCGGCCGTGGTTGTCGGTGAGCGTCGCGTGGTCCATGACCTGCAAGAGGATGTCGAACAGGTCCTGGTGCGCCTTCTCGATCTCGTCCAGCAGCAGCACCGCGTACGGCGTGCGGCGGATCGAGTCGACCAGGATTCCGCCCTGGTCGTAGCCGACGTAGCCGGGCGGCGCGCCGATCAGCCGCGCGACCGCGTGCTTCTCCATGTACTCGCTCATGTCGAAGCGGATGAACTGCACGCCGAGCGTCTTGGCGAGCTGCTTGGCGAGCTCCGTCTTGCCGACGCCCGTCGGGCCCATGAACAGGAACGAGCCGACCGGCCGGTCCGCGCCGCCGAGCCCCGCGCGCCCGCGCTTGATCGCGCGCACCACCGTCGAGATCGCGTCGTCCTGGCCGTACACGACTTTCTGTAGATCGCTCTCGAGATTCCCGAGCCCCTCGAGATCCGACGTCGACGCGGTCGGCAGCGGGATCTTCGCCATCTGCGAGATCAGCACCTCCACGTCGCGCACGCCGACCGATTTGCGCTTTTCGCCTTTTCGCAGCCGCACGGCCGCACCGACTTCGTCCATCACGTCGATGGCCTTGTCGGGCAGGAAGCGGTCGAGCAGGTGCTTGGCCGAAAGCTCCACGCACGCGCGCAGCGCGGGCTGCGTGTAGTGCACCGAGTGGTGCTTCTCGTAGTGCGGCGAGAGTCCTTCCAGGATTTTTACCGCGTCGTCGATCGAGGGCTCGTGCACCTCGATGCGCTGGAAGCGGCGCGCGAGCGCGCGGTCGCGCTCGAAGTGGCGGTACTCCTGGAACGTGGTCGAGCCCATGCAGCGCAGCTCGCCGTTTTGCAGCAGCGGCTTCAGCATGTTCGACGCGTCGACCGTCGCGCCCTGCGCGGAGCCCGCGCCGAGCACGGTGTGGATCTCGTCAATGAACACGATCGGGTTCGGGCGCTCCTTCACGGCCGCGACGAAGGCCTTGAAGCGCTGCTCGAAATCGCCGCGGTAGCGCGTGCCCGCGAGCATTGCACCCAGGTCGAGCGCGTAGACATCCGCGCCCTTCAGATCGTCGGGGACTTTGCCTTCGACGATGCGCTGCGCGAGGCCTTCGGCGATCGCGGTCTTGCCGACGCCGGACTCGCCGACCAGGATCGGGTTGTTCTTGCGCCGGCGCGCCAGCACGTGGATCACGCGGTCGATCTCGCCCTCGCGGCCGACCAGCGGATCGAGCTTGCCCTCGCTCGCGCGCAGGGTCAGGTTGGTCGCATACGCCTCGAGCGGATCGGCGACGTCATCGTCGTCGTCCCCCATCGCTCCGTGCGCGGGCGCGGAGCCGTTCGACGGTCCGTCCTCGCGCGAGTCGGGCAGCTTCGAGACGCCATGCGAGATGTATTTCAGCACGTCGAGTCGCGAGACGCCCTGCGTGCGCAAGAGCGAGACGGCCTGCGAATCGGGCTCCTGGAAAATCGCGGCGACCAGATCGCCGGCCTCGACCTCGTCGCGCTCCGCGTTGTCGGCGTGCGCGAGCGCCTGCTGCACCACGCGGTGGAACGCGAGCGTCTGGCCGGTCTCGATCGGCTCCTCGCCGGGCTCGCCCTCGATCTCGTCGTCGAGGTAGCGCGCCAGGTCGGCCTTCAGCCGCTTCAGGTTCACACCCGAGTGGCGCAGCACTTCGGCGCCGCGCTCGTCGTGGCACAGCGCCAGCAGAAGATGCTCGACGGTCAGGTACGCGTGGCGGCGCAGCACGGCCTCGCGCATGGCGGCCTGAAGCGTCAGCTGCAGCTCTCGATTGAATCGGCTCATTCCGGCTCGGCTCCTGCGCGCAGAGGATAGCCGCGCTCCTCGGCCAGGCGATGGACCTGCGCCACCTTGGTTTCCGCGATCTCGAGCACGTAGACGCCCCCGATGCCCATTCCGGAGCGGTGGATCTGCAGCATCAGGGCGGTGGCCTCCGACGGGCTCTTGCCGAACACGTTCTCGAGCAGATGCACGACGAACTCCATCGGGGTGTAGTTGTCGTTGTAGAGCAGGACCTTGAAGCGCGGCGGGCGCTCGACCTTGGGCTTCTCGCGCGTGGCGACGCCGCGCTCGCGGTCGCGCTGCACGCCCGGCTTCTCCCGCGGCACGTCCGCGGGCGGCTTCTTCGGCTCGTCCGCCATTGGCCGCAGGATAACCGAGGCGGCGTACGCAAGGTACACTCGCGCCGGGATGGTCGAGATCGAGTGCCTCTCCGGCGTGCGCGAGCTCCAGGCGTCGGAGTGGAACGCGCTGGTTGGCGACGCCTCGCCGTTCCTCGAATGGGAATGGCTCGCCTCCTTGGAAGAGGCCGGCTGCGTGGGCGGTCGCAGCGGCTGGACGTCGCGGCCGCTGGTCGCGCGCGAGAACGGCCGGCTCGTCGCTGCGGCACCGCTGTACTTGAAGGAGCACAGCGAGGGCGAGTTCGTGTTCGACTGGGGCTGGGCCGACGCGGCCGAGCGCGCGGGCATCGCGTACTACCCGAAGCTGCTGGTGGGCGTGCCGTTCACGCCGGCGACCGGCGCGCGCTTGCTGGTCGCAGAGGACGCGGATCGCGCGCTGTGGAGCGCGCGTCTCGCGCAGGCGCTGGTCGAAGTCTGTCGCGAGGGGGAGTTCTCCGGCGTGCACGTGAACTTCTGCCGCGAGGACGAGATCGCGGCGCTGCGCGAACAGGGCTTCGCGCTGCGCGTGGGCGTGCAGTACCACTGGCGCAACGCGGGCTACGCGGAGTTCGGCGACTGGCTCGCGCGCTTCCGCAGCAAGCGCCGCAACCAGATCAAGCGTGAGCGGCGCGAGGTCGCCGAGTCGGGCGTCGTGGTCGAGACATTCACGGGCGACGCGATTCCCGACGCGCTGTTCGAGCCGATGTTCACGTTCTACCTGGCGACGGTGCGCGGCCGCGTCTGGGGGCGGCAGTATTTGAACCGGCGGTTCTTCGAACTTCTGCGCGAGCGCTTCAAAGAGCGGCTCTGCTTCGTGGTGGCGCGCGCGGGCGAAGAGCCGATCGCCGGCACCTTCAACGTGCAGAAGGGCGACACGCTCTGGGGTCGCTACTGGGGCGCGACGCGCGAGGTGCGCAATCTGCACTTCGAAGTCTGCTACTACGCCGCGGTGGAGCACTGCATCGCACACGGCCTCGCGCGCTTCGAGCCCGGCGCGGGCGGCGACTACAAGCAGATGCGCGGCTTCGACGGCGAGCCGACCTGGAGCCTGCACTGGCTGGCGGAGCCGCGGCTTCGCGACGCGGTCGGGCGCTTCCTCGCCGAGGAACGCGAGCGCACGCTCGGCGGCATCGAGTGGCTGCGCGAGCACAGCGCGCTGAAGCTCGTCTGAGCGGCATGAGCCTCGATCCAAGCGTCACGGCACTGGTGCTGCTCGCGGCCGTCATGCACGCGGGCTGGAACGCCGTCACGAAGTCGAGCCCCGATCGCACGCTCACGCTCGCGCTGGTGCTCGGCACGTCGGCGGTGGTGGGATTGATCGCGTGTTGCTTCGTTCCGTTTCCGGCGCGCGAGGCGCTGCCGTTCCTGCTCACGTCGGCGGTGTTCCATCTGCTGTACCAGATCTTCCTCTTGCAGGCGTACCGCTTCGGCGACCTCTCGCACGTGTACCCGATCGCGCGCGGACTCGCGCCGGTGCTGGTGGCGCTGTTCGCCGCGCTGTTCGCCGCCGAGGCGCCCGACGGGATCCAGGCGCTCGGGCTCGGCGTCGCTTCCGCGTCGATCGCGAGCCTGGCCCTCGAGCCGCGCACGCTCGGCCCCGGCGCGACACGCAGCGTGATCGCGGCGCTCGTCACCGCGGCGATGATCGGCACCTACACGTTCCTCGACGGGCAGGGCGTGCGGCGTTCGGGCGACGCGTACGCGTACATCGCCTGGAACATGTGGCTGACGTCGGCGCCGTTCTGCCTGTTCGTGCTGCTGCGCCGGCGTGCGCGGCTGGCCGCGATCCTGCGCACGCGCGAAGGACTGAAGGGGATCGCGGGCGGTCTCACGGCGATGGTCGGCTACGGGATCGTGCTCTGGGCGATGGACCGCGGCGCGATGGCGAGCGTCGCGGCGCTGCGTGAGACGAGCGTCGTGTTCGCGGCGCTGATCGGCGCGTTCATGCTCGGCGAGGCCTTCGGCGCGCGGCGCATCGTGGCCGCAGCGGGCGTCGCGCTAGGCGTGATCCTGCTTCAGTCGGGTTAGGCCGTCCGCGCGATCTGCTGCGCTTCACCCGGCAGCTCCGCGGCGATGCGGGCACGCACGCGCTCGGTCAGCTCCTCGATCGAGAGACTCGCGAAGCTCGCGGGCGCGATCGGCTCGAGAATGCGCACGCTGATAGGGTGCTTGCCCTGCAGCAGGTAGCCGCGTTTGGGCAGCGCGCGCGAGGTGCCGTCGAGCACGATCGGCACGATCGGGCTCTTCGTGCGCTTGGCGATTTCGAACGCGCCGGTCTTGAATGCGCGCATGCGGCCGTCGGGCGAACGCGTGCCCTCGGGGAAGATCATCACCGAGCTGCCGCCGGCCAGCGCCGCTTCGCAGTCGCGCATCATCTGCACCACGCTCTCGCGTTTTCCGCGCACCAGCTTGATGTAGCGGTTCATCGACATGTTCCAGCCGATGAACGGCACGCGGAAGTTCTCAATCTTCGAGACCCACTTGTAGTGAGTATCGAGCCGGAACAGCACCAGGATGTCGACCAGCGACTGGTGATTCGAGACCAGCACGCAAGGCGTGTCGCGCGGGATGTGCTCGCGGCCCGTGACCGTGACTGGCCAGGCCGGGTTGAGACGCGTGTACAGCGAGCCCCAGAAACACGTGAAGCGGTGCAGCAGCGCGAGCCGTTTGTCGAACGGCAGCGTGACGGCCCAGATCACGACCGCGACCGGAAACAGCAGGACCGAGGACAGGACGAGGAACGTCCAGAACGACAGCGACAGGATGTGCAGGGCCAGCACGGCCGGATTCTCCCGCTTTCCGAGGCGTCTGAAAAGCCAGGAGTCGTTCCGGTATCCTGCGCCTCGAAACGACGCCGAGAGGAGCCACGAGATGGGCGAAGCCTGGATCATCGACGCAGTCCGCACCCCGCGCGGCAAGGGCAAGGCCGAGACGGGGGCGCTCTCGGGCATCCACCCACAGGAGCTGATGGCGCAGGCGTTGAACGCGCTGCGCGACCGCACGCGCATGGACCCGCGCGACGTCGAAGACGTGGTGCTCGGCACGGTTTCGCAGGCGGGCGAGCAGGGCGGCTGCATCGCGCGCATGTCGGTGCTCGCCGCGGGCTGGCCGAACGAGGCCACGGGCGTGTCGCTGAACCGCTTCTGCGGCTCCGGGCAGCAGGCCGTGAACTTCGCCGCGATGGGCGTCGCGTCGGGCATGCAGGATCTGGTGGTCGCGGGCGGGGTCGAGTCGATGTCGCGCAACCCGATGGGCAGCGACAAGGCCGGCATCGACGGGCACAACCGGCACCTGCGCGAGCTACACCCGCTGGTGCCGCAGGGCATCTCGGCCGACCTGATCGCCACGCGCGAGCGCTTCACGCGCGACGACGTCGACCGCTTCGCCGCCGAAAGCCAGGCCCGCTGCGCGCGCGCCCAAAGCGAGAACCGCTTCGCGCGCAGCCTGATTGCGGTGCGCGACGCGTCGGGCAAAGTCGTGCTCGAGCGCGACGAGCACCCGCGCGCGAGCACGACCGCGGAGTCGCTCGGGCAGCTTCCGCCTTCGTTCGAGCAGATCGGCAAGTATGTGCAGAAGGGCGACGCGCTCACCTTCGACGAGAAGGCGCGCAGCGTCTACAAGGAAGTCCAGTCGATCGCGCACGTCCACACGGCGGGGAACTCGTCGGGCATCGTCGACGGCGCCGCGGCGGTTCTGCTGGCCACGCCCGAGTACGCGCGCGCCCACGGTCTGAAGCCGCGCGCACGGCTGATCGCGACCGCGACCGCGGGCGACGAGCCCGTGATCATGCTGACCGCGCCCACGCCCGCCTCGCGGCGCTGCCTCGCCAAGGCGCGCATGACCGCGGCGGACATCGATCTGTGCGAGATCAACGAGGCGTTCGCGGTCGTCCCGCTCAAGACCATGCGCGATCTGGGGCTCGACCACGAGCGCGTGAACGTGAACGGCGGCGCCATTGCGCTCGGCCATCCGCTCGGCGCGACCGGCGCGATGCTGATCGGGACGCTGCTCGACGAGCTCGAGCGCCAGGACAAGACCACGGGTCTCGTCACCATGTGCATCGGCGGCGGCATGGGCATCGCGTCGATCATCGAGAGGATCTGAGCGGGGTCGATCGCTGCATGACGGAGCTCAAGATCAGCTTCACGCTCGGTGAGCGCGATCTGAAGCACTTCCGCCGCGAGCTCGCGCGTGCGCTCGGCACCGTGGATCGCGCCAAGGAGAAGCAGATCACCGCCGCCGCGGTGGACCGGATCGAGCGCGCGCGCGCCGCCGAGCCGCCGGACTACGTGCGCGAGCGGCTCGATCGGCTGGAGCAGATCGTGCAGATGACCTACGACACGGAGTGGAGCGTTCCGGCGCCGGTGAAGGCGCGCATCCTGGCCGCGCTCTCCTATCTCGCGAATCCCACGCCGATCATCCCGAACGCGGTGCCGGGCATCGGCTATCTCGACGACGCGATCATGATCGAGCTCGTGAGTCAGCAGCTCCGCCACGAGCTCGAGGGCTGGCTCGACTTCTGTGCCTTTCGGCGCAACGAGGAGCGCAACGTGTTCCACCGCCAGGGCAGCATCTCGCGCGACGAGCGCACCGCGGCCAAGCGCAGGGCGCTGCGCGCGCGCATCGCCGCGCGCGAGACGGCGGCCGCAGCTCCGGCCCGACGACGCTTCAAGCTCTGGTAGCGCGCGCAGTCCGCTGGTGCGCGAGATCAGTCGGACGCGTCGGAACCGTTCGAGCGCCTTTGCGCGAGGAACGTGCCCTGACTGCGCGAGTCGTCCTGCAGGCCTTCGATCGAGGGCAGCTTGTCGAGCGCTTGGAGCAACCGCTCCTGATCATCCGGAGCGATCCGGGCGAACTGCAGCGCCAGGCCCTGCTCGCCGTCGTCGCGCAGCACCGTCGCGTCGACCAGGAACGGCTCCTCGCGCGGCGAGAGCTGCACCGCCAGCTCGAGCCGGCTGCCGACCACCAGACCCTCGACCGGCTCGATGCGCATGCCGCCCACCGAGATGTCGCGACACATCAGCATGTAGCCGTCGTTGCCGTCCATGGCCGTGACCTTGCGGTCGTAGGCCGCTCGCTTGTGCACGCGCGTCGGGCGGCGGATCGGGACCGAGCTCGCGCGCGTGGCTTGCGTCGACGCGCTCCCGGACAGGATGGCCGGACCGAGCACGCGCTCCGAGAGCAGTGCGCGCAGGCGCGCGCGCGTCTCGCCTTCGACGGGAGCGAAGCGCACACCGACGATCGTATCGCCCTCGCGACCGCCCTCGCGTTCGGCGGGCACCACGCGCACGGCGTGTCCCACCAGCTCCAGCGCGCGTCCGCCGGCCAGCTCCTTCGGGATCTGCAGCGTGAGCTCGCTCTTCTCCTTCGCGGGCTTCGAGACCAGCAGCCGACAGCCGCGCGGCGACAGATCGACCAGCGTCGCCTTCTGACGCCAGAAGCCGGTCTTGAACGTCACCGGGTGTCCGCACGCCACGCGCGGCGCGCGCCGAGCCTCCGCGCCTCGGAACAGCGCGCGCAGAAGCAACACGCGCAGCGCGGCGGGATGCACCGGCTCGCGGATCAGGAAGTCGAAGCCGGCGGCCTGCAGTGGGGCGTTCTCCGCGGGAGGTTCGTCGGAGACGAACGCGATCCAGGTCGCGCGCGGAAGCGACGTCTCGACCTCGCGCCGGATCGAGAGCCTGCGCGCGAGCGCGGCCGTGGTGACGAGCAGCGTCTCGGGTCGCGGCACCGGCGCGCGCGTGCTCGAGCCCGACAGCTGCTCGAAATCGGCGCCGAGCTGCTCGAGCACAGCGCGCACAGAATCGAGCTCGCCGTCGTCGACCAACAGCACCGGAGTGTCGGCCTTCATGTCGCGCTCGCATCCGGCATGTCGACCCGATCGGGCAGCCGTTTGGGCCGCTTGAGACGCCCGCGACGCGAGCCGATCCCCGACGTCGAACTGGCGGACCTGACGCACGCTGTCGGCGGGGCCCGCGGGGTCCGAGGGCGGATGCTCGAAATGGAGCGCTCGGGTACACTCGCGCGCGCATGAGCGGAACGGTTCGCACGGACAAGGATGGGGCGCTGGGCTTCCTCATCTTCGATCATCCGGCCCGCCGCAACGCGATCTCGGCGGAGATGTGGCGCCAGATTCCCGGGGCGATCGAGGCCCTGGCCAAGGACGAGGACGTGCGCGTCGTGATCCTGCGCGGCGAGGGCGACACGGCTTTCGTCTCGGGCGCGGACATCTCCGAGTTCGAGAGCCGGCGCTCGGGGGGCTCGGCCGTGGCCGACTACGAGCGCGCGGGCAGCGACGCCTACCGCGCGATCGCCGGCATCGAGAAGCCGACCATCGCCATGATCCACGGCTTCTGCGTCGGCGGCGGCGTCGCGATCGCGCTGTGCGCGGATCTGCGCTTCGCCTCCGACGACGCGCGCTTCGCCGTGCCCGCCGCGAAGCTCGGTCTGGGCTACACGGTCGCGCTGTTCGAGCCGCTCCTGCGTCTGGTCGGAAGCGCGCGCGCGCTCGAGATCCTCTACACGGCTCGGCGTTACCGCGCCGACGAGGCGCTCGCGATGGGGCTCGTGAACGCGATCGCGCCCAAGCCCATGCTCGACTCGGTCGTGCGCGAGACGGCGGACCGGATCGCCGCGAATGCGCCGCTCACGCTGCGCGCCGTGAAGGTGACCGCGCGCGAGCTCGCCAAGGATTCGACCAACCGCGACAAGGCGCGCATCGACGCCGCGGTGGCCGCCTGCTACGAGAGCGAGGACTACCGCGAGGGCGTGCGCGCGTTCCTCGAGAAGCGCAAGCCGCTCTTCAACGGCCGGTAGGTCGGACGGGCTCCTCGCGCGCCACGCCGGGGAGTTCCTCGGGAATGTGGTCCGCGATCTTCGCCAGGCTCTTGTTGCGCGAGAGCAGGTCGACGACGACGGCGGCGGAGCGCGTCCAGATCAGCGGGTAGACCCACTCGCCGCGCGCGGGATCGGCGCGCACCGCGAGCACCGGCTCGTCGAGCGAGAACTCGGCTTCGAGGCCCGGCCGGTTTCCACGCGCGTCGAGCGCGAGCCAGCGATCGAGGCTCTGCAGGTAGATCGCGTTGAAGCCGTACAGCAGCGTGCCGCCCTCGTCCGGCGCACGCCGCAGCACCTGGTAGCAGAAGCCGGCCGGCACGCCGACCGCGCGCATCAGCGCCGCGAGCAGGTGGCTCTTCGAGAAGCCGATGCCGGTCCCCGCTTCGAGCACCTGGCTCGCGCGGCAGGGCAGCTCGTCGCGGCCCGCATCGGCGGTGTGCGCGATCGCGTCGCGCACGAACCCGTAGACCGAGCGCGCCTTCGACACGTCGTCGGCGCAGCCCTCCGCGAGCGCGCGCGCCCTCTCCATGACGGGCGGCGTCTGCCAGTCGATCGTGATCGTGTCCTCGACGTAGCCCTGCCAGCGCGTCGTCTCGGGGCGGAGCAAGAGCCGCTCAGCCCGGCGGGACGACGGAGACCTCCGTCTTGACCGAGTTCGCGATGAAGCACTCGCGGTGCGAGAGCTCGTGCAGGTGCGCGAGCTCTTCGGCCGTGGGCTGCTTCTCGCCCGAGAAGCGGATGCGCGGCCGCAGTTCGACGCGCGTGACCGCGAGCTTGCCGTCCGCGTTCTTCTCCATGTGACCGATCGCGTCGTCGTCGTACGACTCGACCACCAGCCGCCGGCGCGCGGCGATCGCGAGGAACGTCAGCATGTGGCAGCTCGAGAGCGCTGCGACCAGCGCTTCCTCGGGATTGGGCAGCTCGGCGCGGCCGCGGTACTCGGGCGCCGACGAGGCATCGAGCTCCGCGCCGCCGCCGAAGCGCCAGCGGTGCGTGCGGTCGTAGGTCTCGTACGTGAACGGCGTGTCGCCGCGCGCCCAGCGAATCCGGGTTCGATGTTCCGACATGATCCGGTGTCGCCTTTCGTCAGTGAGAGGAGCCGCGGGCGTCCTCGCCGATCACGATGTCGCCGGTCTCCGCGTCCTCGAACGACTCCAGCACGGTCGCATCGTCCCACACCGGGATGTTGTGCTGTTTGTACAGCGCACGGGTTCGCGGGGTGACCGCTCCGACGCGCACCAGCGCGGGCATCATCAGGTCCTTGAACGAGTGGATGTGCCCGGGCGGGAGCTCCGCGTTGATGCCCGCGGCGCCGGCTTCGATCATGCCCTTGATGAAGTCCTGCGGGTCGATGCCGACGTTCTCGAGCACCTTCAGGAAGCCGGGATCCGGCTTGCGCACGCCTGTGCCGTCGACGCCGCCCTGCGAGTCGACCATCGACTTCACGGCGTCGAACGCGAACTGCGCGATGTCCTCGCGCTCGTCCGGGTGCATGGCCGCGATCGTCTCCTTCACGTACACGTTGCCGAACGCGACGTGGCGCGACTCGTCCTGCAGCACGTAGTGCGTCAGGTCCTTGAGCAAGGGGCAGGTGGCCTGCCGGCGCATGTTGTGGAACGCCGCCAGCGCGAGCCCCTCGACCACCATGTTCATGCCGATCAGGATCTTCACGAAGTGATCGGCCTGCAGCGTCAGGTCGATGACCTCCTTCAGCCAGGGGGAGATCGGGTACACGATCGCGAGCTTGCGGATGTACCGCTCGTACACTTCGACGTGTCGCGCCTCGTCCATGGTCTGGGTCGCGCCGTACAGCTTCGCCTCGTAGTCGGGCACGGCGTGCGTGAGCGTAGCCGCGGTCATCAGCGCGCCTTGCTCGCCGTGCAGGAACTGCGAGAGCAGCTGGGCGGTCGCGTGAGCGGTGAACATGTCGCGCTGCGACTGCGAGAGCCGCATGAAGAACGGCACCTTGTGGAACATGAAGCGGTCCTGGCCGACGATCGGCTTGGACGGATCCACCTCGACGCTCCAATCGAGCTGCGTCTCGCCGTCCCACTGGTTCTGCTTCGCCTTCGAGTACAGGTTGCGCAGCTTCTCGATGTCGATCGAGTAGTCGAACTGCCAGGCGACGTCCATCGGCGTCTTGTAGGTGTCGAGCACCTGCCAGTCCATGCGCGGAGCGGGGTTCGGGGTGGCCATCAGGTGGGGTCCTCCAGGATGTAGCGACAGATCATGTCGGTGAGACCCTCGAGCACGCGCTCGGGGGCGGGGTCGGCGACGCGGTGAACCAGGACTTCCGTCGCCGCGCTGCGGATGGCGTGACGGATCAGGAACGAAGCGGCGAGCGGGTCGATGTCGCGGCGCATTAGCCCGCGGCGCTGTCCGTACACGATCAGGTCGCGGAAGCGCTCGATCGAGACCTGCTGGATGCGCGCGAGGCGCGAGCGAACTTCTTCATCGCGCTCGCCGAGCTCGAGCAGCACGAGGTTCAGGCCACCGTCGCGGCGCAGCTCGCGATAGCGTGCGTCGAGATCGTCGGCGATCGCGCGGCGCGGGTCGTCGCCGAGGTAGCGCTCGAAGTCGAGCTCGCTGCGGTTCTGCGCGAGCTCGCGGTCGCCCCAGTCGTCAATCAGCGCGAGCAAGAGCGAGCGCTTGTCGGGGAAGTGGTGGTACAGCGTGCCGACGCCGACGCCCGCGCGCTCCGCGACGTCCGCCATGCCGGTCGCTTCGTAGCCGCGGCGCGCGAACAGCGGCTCGGCCGCCTGCAGCAGCGCGCGCCTGGTGACGATGCCGCGTGCCTGCGGCCGCGCCTTGCGCAGCGGGACGACGGATTCGCGGCTCGACCGGGGCATGGCGCGGCAGTGTATGCGCCGAAGAAACCGAACACAAGTTCTATTTATGAAGTGATTGTGTAGATAACTCGATTACTTGGGAGTTTCGTCGATACTGAATACCGCCCGAAGTCGCGCCCCGATCAGGACCGTGAAGCGCGCCGCGCCCTCGCGGTTCAAGTGCCCGCGGTCCTTGAACTGGTCAGGGCCGAAGCTCGCGAGCTCTTCGTCCGAGAGCTGCACGATCGGCACGCCGAGCTTCTCCGCGACCCGCGCGTAGAGCGCGCGCACGTCCGCGGGCCGCGGGTCGCCGAAGGTCGGGCTCTCGGTGAACACGACCCGCGCGCCGTGTACTCGCGCGTCCTCGACCAGCGCGATCAGACTCTCCTCGACGAACGGATCCGGGTGAGCCGGCGGGCGCTCCGGTTGGTCGTCGCGGCGCGAGGTCGGAGCCAACGAGCCGGTCGCCGGCTCGAAGCCGAATGGTCGCCGCTCGACGAACAGGTTCGCGAGGATCGCGAGCGTGACCGAGTTCATGCGAAAGCTCCGGCTCACGAGCTTCACGCGCTCGCGCCAGTCACCCTCGACCAGCAGCGCGTCGACGGTTGGCGAGCGGCCGTAGAACGGCGCGAACGCGTACGCGTTGCTGCGCTGCTGGTCCGCGAAGGTCATGTCGAGCACCACGAACTTCGGCGCGTGCTTCTGCGTGATCAGCGCGAGCATGCCGCGCGCGAACAGCACGCCGCGGCCGTCGAGGCCGGCGTTGTGCACGCGCATGCCGAGCAGCCGGGTGAGCGCTTCGTCGTCGAAGCCGCGCATCGCGTGCGACGAGCCCAGGATCACGACGTCCGCCTCGGCGTCGACCGCGTTGTTGATCACACCGACCTGCTGGCCCGCGTACACGTGCGGGAGCAGCGCGGCCAGGCCGAGTCCGATCGCGAGATCGAGCGACACCGCCACGACCGCGAAGATCGCGAGCCGCTTCGCGAGCCGTGGCCAGTCGAGTGTCTGCTTTGCCGTCACGTCGCAACCATCAGAACTGGAAGTAAATGAACTGCGCGCCGCGCTGCTGTCCGAGCAGCACGACCGCGAACAGAACGGCCGTCGCGAACACGAGCTGCGCGGACGGCTTGCGCTCGGCCAGCCACTCGTCGAAATAGCGCGGCTGGGTCGCGGCTTCGATCCCGAGCAGGAGCGCGAGGCAAACGAGCCCGTTCACGAGCTCGCGCGGGAAGAACAGCTCGCCCGGCTGCGTGGCGATGGTCGCGAGCATCTCGAACGCCTCGCCGGCCGAGCCTGCGCGGAAGAAGACCCAGGCCAGCGCGACGAGCTGGAAGGTCAGGAACACGCGCATGGCCCGACGCGCGCCGCGTGCGGGCGAGCGCGCCACGCCGAGCAGCCGCTGCGCGATCAGGTACAGACCGTGCAGCCCGCCCCACACCACGAAGCGCCAATCCGCGCCGTGCCACAAGCCGCTGGCCAAGAATACCACCATGGTGACCGCGCAAACGTGAAGCAGAGTGCCGCGGCGGCCGCCGAGCGGGATGTACACGTAGTCGCGGAACCAGGTCGACAGCGCGATGTGCCAGCGGCGCCAGAACTCCTGCGGGCTCTCGGAGAAGTAGGGCATGTCGAAGTTCTTCATCATGTCGAGCCCGAGCAGGCGCGCCATGCCCACCGCCATGTCGCAGTAGCCCGAGAAGTCGCAGTAGATCTGGAAGCTGAACAGGTAGGTCGCGAACAAGAGCGACAGGCCGCCGTGCTGGTCGTGGTTGTTGTAGACCGCGTCGACGTACACGCCCAGGTTGTCGGCGACCGCGACCTTCTTGAACAAGCCCCAGAGCAGCAACAGCAACCCGCGGTAGACGCCGTCGGGCGTGACGATGCGAACATTCTGGAACTGCACGAGCAGCCGCTCTGCGCGCTCGATCGGTCCGGCCGCGAGCTGCGGAAAGAACGACACGTACAGCAGGTAGTCGGTCAGCGACTTCGTGGCCGGCACGCGACCGCGGTAGACGTCGAAGATGTACGACATCGATTGGAACGTGAAGAAGCTGATCCCGACCGGCAGCACGATCTCGAGCATGGGCACGTTCGCGGACACGCCGAGGCGTTCGAGCAGCGCGACCGCGGACTCGAGGAAGAAGCCCAGATACTTGAAATACGAGAGGATGCCGAGGTTGAACGCGACGCTGCAGATCACCCAGGCGCGCTTCCCGCGCGTCGTGGTCGCCGCCGCGATGCCGCGCCCCGCGACGTAGTCGACCACCGCGGCCACGAACACGAGCGCGAGGAAGCGCCAGTTCCAGAAGCCGTAGAACACGTAGCTGGCGGCCAGCAGCAGCAGGTTCTGTCCGCGCCGCTCCAAGAAGAAGTACAGCGCCAGCACCGAGCCGAGCAGCAGGACGAAGTCGAGGGAATTGAAGAGCACGTTCGGCGCGGGTCAGTGGGTGAGGGGCCGGAACCGGACCGGCAGGCCGTCGCGCGGCTTCGAGATCGGCGCCTGCTGAACCGGCATGGTGTAGCCGTCCGGAACCTCGAGGCGGAAGCGCAGCAGGAGCTGGTGCATGACCAGCTTCACCTGCGTCTCGGCGAAGCGCCGACCCAGGCACATGTGCGGTCCGCCGCCGAACGGGATCCACACGTGCGTGTGGCGCTCGTGCTCCGCGCGGCCGGCCGCGAAGCGCTCCGGATCCCAGCGATACGGTTCGGGCCAGTGGTCCGCCATGTGGTGGGTGTGGATCGGCGAGACGATCACCATGCTGTTCGCCGGGATCGTGTAGCCGCCGAACTCGAAGTCGGCGGTGGCCACGCGCGGAATCACGGGCAGCGGCGGATAGCGGCGCAGGGTTTCATTCATGGCCAGCGTGAGCGCGTCGAGTCCGGCCAACGCTTCGTAGCCGGGCTGCGTCTCGCCGAGCGCGCGGCTCTCCTCGCGTGCGCGCTCCTGCCATTCCGGGTGCTTGGCCAGCTCGTAGGTGAGCGAGCAGAGCGTGCTCGTGGTGGTGTCGTGCGCGGCCATCATCAGGAAGATCATGTGGTCGAGCACGTCGCTGTCGGCGAGCGCCTCGCCGGTCTCGCTGCGCGCGCGGCAGAAGCGGCTGAACATGTCGGGTCCCTGGTCGGCGTGCTTCTTTTCGAGCATCGCACCGAGCAGCTCGAGCATGAACTCGCGGCCGCGCAGGCCGCGGTAGAATTCGAGGCCGGGAATGCGCAGGCGGATGCGCGACATCGACGCCGCGACCATGTGCTCGAAGGCCAGGTTCATCTTCTGCGTGGCGGGGCCGAGATCCATGCCCACGAAGATCGACGCGGCGAGCTCGAGCGTGAGCCGCTTGTAGGCCGCGAACGCGCCGATGCTCTCGCCGCTCGCGCCCCAATCTTCGATCCCGCTCGCGATCCTCGGGCCCATGCGCTCCGCGTATTCGCGCAGCACCGGGCGCGTGAACGCCTCGTGCATGAGCTTGCGGTGGTGCACGTGCTCCGAGCCGTCGCGCAGGAGCAGCCCGTTCGGGAAGATCCGGCCCATGATCTGCGTCCACGGTTTGCGCGCCGAGAAGATCTGCTCGCGGTCGAGCAGCACGGCGCGATTCGCGTCGGGCCCGAACAGATTGATCATCCGGAACGGTCCGCCCATCTGCAGGACCACGGGGCCGAATTCGGCGTATTGCGAATCGAGGTTCGTGAGCATGTCGACGCGTCCGCCGCCGGTGGCCGCGAGCGCGCGAAAGCCCCTGCGCAGGCCGAGCTTCGGCACGTCGGAGAACGGTCGCGCCGCGCTGTTCGTTCCATTCGTCGCTTCGGCCACGCTCATTCCCCTTCGTCGCTAGCGCCGGCTCACCGGCCCCTGGGGCGGGCGCGAGCGCAGCGCAAAGGCTTGCGCGTGGATGCGCGCGAAGGCCTCGACCAGATCGTCCACGTCCGCATCGTCGCCCAGGAACAGCTCGTGCGGTAGCCAGATCGATTCGTGCGAGGCCGCGCGCTCCGCGATCGGGAAGCGCTGGCCCGCGTACGAGAGCCCCGCGCGCGACAGCGGATTGGTGTAGGCGTCCGCGGAGAACAGCGGGTCGTCGACCAGCGGCGTGTAGAAACGGCCGGAGCAGGGCACGCCTTCGGCGCGCAGCGCCAGGATCAGATGGTCGCGCGTCACGCCCGCGAACGCGCTCGGTTCGTAGCGCAGCACGAGCTGATAGCTGGTCCGCTCGGTCACGCGCGGGTCGCGCGCCAGCGGCCGCAGCCCGGGCACGCGCGCGAGCTCGCGCTCGAAGCGCTCCACCTTGCGCGCGCGCCTCGCGTTTTGCTCCGGCAGCCGCTCGAGCTGCGCGCGCGCGATCGCGGCCTGGAACTCGGTCATGCGCAAGTTGTGGCCGAGCATCTGCTCCGGGAACGCGTCGAAGCCCGGCTCCTTGCGGCCGCAGTTCACGAGCGACCAGAGCCGCTGCGCGTAGGTGGCGTCGCCGGTCGTCACCAGACCCCCCTCGCCGGAGGAGAGCAGCTTCGAGCTCTGCAGCGAGAAGGAGCCGAGCTGGCCGAGTGAGCCTGCGGCCTTGCCGCGCCAGCGCGCGCCGTGCGCGTGCGCGCAGTCCTCGACCACCAACAGCCCGCGCCGCTCGGCGAGCGCTCCGAGCGCGTCCATGTCGGCCAGCGAACAGGCCAGGTGGACCGGCAGGATCGCGGCCGTCGACTGGGTGATCGCCGCCTCGACCGCGCGCGGGTCGAGACAGTACGAATCGGGGTCGATGTCCGCGAAGACGGGCACGCAGCCGGCCGCGATGATGCCGCCCGCCGTACCCACGAACGTGTAGGCCGAGGTGATCACCTCCGAGCCGGGGGGCACGCGCGCCGCCTGCAGCGCGAGCATCAGCGAGAAGGTCCCGTTTGCGCACGGCACCGCGTGCTCGGTGCCGATGAACTTGGCGAACTCGGTCGCGAGCGCACGGGCCTCCGTGTTCGGGCTGGGATGGCCGCCCCAGTTGCCGGATCCGACCACGCGCAACACCGCTTCGCGTTCCGGCGCGCCGTGCTCCGGCCACGCGGGCCACGGCCGCGTGCGCACGGGCGCGCCGCCGTGAATCGCGAGCGCGCTCTCGATGGCCATGTCCCTCCCCCGTGTCGCGCAGACTCTACCACGCTGTTTTGACACCCAAAGCGAGCCCCATGTAGGCTCCGCGCGTGCCCCAGAAGTACGCCCGCGTCGACGGCGTGGCGACGTTCGTCCACCACGTCGGCCCGACCACGCTTCCCGAACGTCCGCCCGCGCTCACGCGCGGTGAGACGGTCGTCTGTCTGCACGGGGCGAGCCCGAGTTCGGCGGAGTTCGTCGACCTGCTCGCGCGACTCGAACCCGCGCACAGCCCGCTCGCCTTCGACCGGCCGGGGCACGCGCGCTCCGCCGGCCTCGACGCGCTGCCGTCGGTCGCGCGCATGAGCGATTTCACGCGCGCGCTCTGCGCGGCGCTCGGCATCGAGCGCTGCGTTCTGCTCGGTGCTTCGATGGGCGGTGCCGTCGCGCTCGAGACCGCGCTCGCGGCGCCGGGGCTCGTGCGCGCACTCGTGCTGGTCGCGAGCCGCGCGCGCTTCAGCGCCGGTGCCGAGCTGCTCGAGCGGCTGCGGCTGATCACCGAAGGCAAGGCGCGGCGCGAGTTCGACCGTTCGGGCTACTCGCCGGCCGCCACGCCCGACGTGATGCGCCGCGGCTTCATGGAGGAGCTGAAGACCGATCCGCGCGTGCTGTACGGGAACATGCGCGCGCTCGACGGTTGGAGCCGAGAGGCCGATCTCGCGCGCGTCGCGTGTCCGACGCTCGTCGTCGTGGGCGAGGACGACTCCGAGGACGTGCGCGCTCAGGCGGACGTGCTGGCCGCGGGGATCCCGCGCGCGCGCAAGGTCGTGATCCCGAAGTGCGGCCACCGCGTCGCGCTCGAGCAGCCCGAGGCGCTCGCGAACGAAGTGACCGCCTTTCTGGCTGAGCTCGCGCGATGAGCCTCTCGCGCGCGGTCGCGCTCGCCGGCGCTTTCGAACACCCGACGCGCTGGGCGCCGGACAAGACCGAGTTCCAGCTCATGGCCGAGAGCGCGCGCGGCGCGCTCGACGACTGCGGGCTGAAGCTCAGCGACGTCGACGGGGTCTTCGCCGCGAGCATGTCGATGGGCCCGATGGGCGTGGTGTCGCTGTCCGAGTACCTGAATCTGAAGCCGCGCTACCTCGACGGCACGAACATCGGCGGCTCGAGCTTCGTCGCGCACGTGAGCCACGCGGCGGCCGCGATCCACGCCGGCTTGTGCGAGGTCGCGCTGATCCTGTACGGCAGCACGGCGGCTTCGAACGCGCTCGCGATCGGCACCGGCATGGGCGGCGGCCGCGACGCGGGGGCGTCGTTCGTCTCGCCCTACGGACTCACCACGGTCGGCTCCTACGCGTTGGTCGCGCAGCGCCACATGCAGCGCTACGGCACGACGTCCGAGCAGCTCGCCGAGATCGCGGTCACCATGCGGCGTCACGCGGGCTTGAACCCGAACGCGAAGATGCGCCGGCCGATCAGCGTCGCCGACGTGCTCGAGAGCCGCGTGATTTCGCGGCCGTTGCACCTGCTCGATTGCTGCATCATCAGCGACGGCGGCGGCGCGCTGGTCGTGACCAGCGCCGCGCGCGCGCGCGACCTGGCCAAGCGCCCCGTGTTCTTGCTCGGCTGCGGCGAGGCCGTCTGTCACCAGGAGCTCGGCGCGCCCGACCTGCTCACGATCGCGGCGAAGCAGTCGGGCGAGCAGGCGTTCCGCATGGCCGGCGTCACGCACGACGACATCGACCTGTGCACGATCTACGACTCGTTCACGATCACGGTGCTCGCGACGCTCGAGAACCTGGGCTTCTGCAAGCCGGGCGAGGGCGGGGCGTTCGTCGGCGGCGGGCGCATCGGCCTGGGCGGCGAGCTGCCGCTCAACCCCGACGGGGGCGGGCTCTCGTCGAATCACCCCGGCATGCGCGGGATCTTCCTGGTGATCGAGGCGGTGAAGCAGCTGCGCGGCGAGTGCGGCGAACGGCAGGTCGCCGACGCGCGCATCGCCCTCGCGCACGGCACCGGCGGAACGCTCGGCGTGGCACACAGCGGCGCGACGCTGATCCTGGCGAGGGACTGATGGCGCGCGAGATCGATCACCCGAAGCCGACGGCCGACTGGGAGACGCGCGGCTATTGGGAGGGCGCGGGCCGCCACACGTTGGTGTTGCAGCGCTGCAGAGCTTGCGGGACGGTGCAGCATCGGCCGCGCGCGCTGTGCGTGACCTGCCTGGGCGGGCAGATCGAGCACTTCGAGGCCAGCGGCCGCGGGACGGTCTGGACCTTCACCGTGACCGAGCAGAACCAGATTCCCCCGTTTCGCGATGCGACGCCCTACGTGCTGGCCTACGTCGAGCTCGAAGAGGGTCCGCGCCTGCTCACGAACGTGATCGGCTGCGCGCCCGACGACGTGCGCATCGGCCTGCCCGTGGTGGCCGAGTTCCGCGCCGACGCCGACGGACTCGCCGTGCCCGTGTTCCGGCCGGCATGATCCTCGACCTGCACAACCACTCGATCAAGTCCGACGACGGGCGCGCCAAGGTCGAGAACTACTGCCAGTGGATCAAGAAGCGCGAGCTCGGTCTCGACGGCTTCGTGCTCACCGAGCACCGTCAGTTCGACGCCGAGTCCGACTACCGCAAGCTCGAGGACGAGTACGGGATCCTGATCCTGAAGGCCTCCGAGGTCGAGACGGACTACGGCCACGTGCTCGTGTTCGGCGTGAACGACGACCTGCGCGCGGCCTACGATTTCACGCGCATCGACCTGCCGCTGGAGCTCGTGATTCGCGAGACCGAGCGCTGCGGCGGCGTGGCGGTGCCGTGTCATCCGGGCCGGCCGCGCGTGGGCATGTGCGCGCACTTCGAAGCCAAGGGGCCGGTCGAGGGCGTGCGCGTGATCGAGACGCTGAATGGCGGCAGCCGCGGCGAAGAGGACGCGGCCGCGCTCGCGTTGGCCGAGGCGCGCGGCTACCGTGGTATCGGCGGCAGCGACGCGCACATCGTCAGTCAGATCGCGCGCTGCGTGACCCGCTTTCCAAACGAGATCCGCGACGGCGACGGACTGGTCGCGGCGCTGCGCGCGGGAGACTTCGAGGCACTGTCATGGAAATAGACGTCGAGGCGCTGAAGCGCGATTGGACCGGGTTCACGTTCGACACCGCCGAGTTCGAGGCGCTGACCGCGGACCTGGTCGGCTTCGCGACGGCCTGCGGCGAGACCGCCAAGCGCTACACCGACCCGAGCGATCCCGACTTCCAGGCGGTGCCGAACTACCCGTCGCGCTACGTGGGAAGGCGCGTACTGCCAGACAACTTCCCGCGGCTCGGCGGCGGCTACGGCTTCGACGCGGGCAAGTGCGTGACGCCGATCGCGCCGATCCGCGCGGGCGACAAGATCACCGCGCGCAGCCAGATCCACGATGTCTACACCAAGACCGGTCGCTCGGGGACGATGCTGTTCATCGTGCACCGCATGGAGTTCTCGAATCAGCGCGGCGAGCCGGTCTCGGTGGTCGACTGGCGCATGGTGCAGCAGGATCGAGGCGCGCAATGAGCCTGACCTTCGACGACGTCGACTTCGGCGCGGAGCTGCCGCCGATCGCGCCCGACGTGACGCTCGCCAACGTGCGCCGCTTCACCACCGCCTCGGGCATGACCTTCGCGCGCTTCCACGACCACGAGCAAGCGCGCAAGGAAGGCCTGCCGGGCGCGATCGTGCCGGGCATCATGAGTCAGGGCATCCTGGTCGCCCTGATCCACCGCTGGGCGCCGGGCGCGGTCGTGCGCAAGATCGACACGATCTTCCGCGCGCCGATCCTGGTCGATTCGCACCCCGTCGCGCGCGGCGTCGTGACCGACAAGAACGACGAGACGCGCACGCTCGAGATCGATCTCACGATCCAGAACGAGGCCAAGGAGACGCGCGTCGTCGGCACGGCGACCGTCGAGCTTCCGTGAGCGAGCTCCGGTGAGCGCGTCCGAATGATCGGTCTGGTCGAGGGCAAGGTCGCGCTCGTCACCGGGGCAGGATCGGGCATCGGCCGCGCATCGGCGCTGGCGTTCGCGCGCGAGGGCGCGCGCGTGGTCGTGTCCGATCTCGACGAAGCGTCGGGAAGAGCCGTCGCCGACGAGATGGTTCGCGACGGCCGTGATGCGATCTTCGTGCGCTGCGACGTGACGCGCGAGTCCGATGTCGAGGCGCTCGTGAAGGCCGCGCTCGCTGCGTTCGGCCGGCTCGACTGCGCGCACAACAACGCCGGCGGTCCGGGCAAGGGCGGCCGCATGCATGAGATCCCGACCGACGAGTGGCACGCGATCCTCGCACTCAACCTGACCAGCGTGTTCCTGTGCCTGAAGCACGAGATCCCGGTGATGGCGCGGCAGGGCGCGGGCGCGATCGTGAACACCGCGTCGGGCGCGGGACTCGTCGCCGTGCCGGGGCTCGCGCACTACGCGGCGGCCAAGCACGGCGTGCTTGGACTCACCAAGGCGGCCGCGATCGAGAACGCCCGCACGGGCCTGCGCATCAACGCGATCTGTCCGGGCAGCGTCGAGACGCCGGCGCTGCGCGCGCACATGGCGAAGGACCCCGCGATCGCCAAGGGCATTCTCGCGACGCAGCCGGGCGGCCGGCTCGGACTGCCGGACGAGATCGCGGAGGCGGTGGTCTGGCTCTGCTCCGACCGCGCGTCGTTCGTCACGGGCGAGTCGTTCGTCGTCGATGGCGGAGCCGTCGCGCGCTGAGCACGCGTGAGCATTCGCACTCGGCGCGCGCGCTCAATCGCGCGCAACTCGGCGCCGAGAAAGACCCGTGACCGAAACGCTGACTCCCCGCGTGATCCTGTCGCTCGCTCCGCCACACAGCTACGTGCCGCTCGCTCGGCTGAAGCTCTCGCAGGCCGGTTACTCGGTGGTCTCCGAAGACCGCTGGGAGGCGCACTACGGCAACCTGCGGCGCGCGCCCGATCTGGTGATCGTCGACGCCGAGCGCGCGGGCGAGATCGCGGGCCTGCCCGCGATCCTGCTGTACGCGCACGGTCAGAACGTGCCGTGGGCGTCGAGCGCAGTCGGCTCGATCGAGCGACCCGCGGGCTTTCACGACCTGTACCGGCTCGTTCAGACCGCGCTCGAGCCGAACCCGCGCGCGACGCCGCGCGTGTCGACGAGCATCCGCGCGCGCGTGCGCGAGAACGGCAGCGAAGCGGAGGCGCACGTCGTGTCGCTCTCGCGCGGCGGCTGCCTGCTGCGGCGCGACAACCCGCCGGATCCCGGCGACGAGATCGCGCTCGAGTTCGAGCTCCCGCGCTGCGGCACGCTGCAGCTCGTGGGCCGCACCGTGTACCGCCGCGCTGGCGAGGCCGGGCTCGTGTTCCGCAACCTCTCGGCGCCCGCGAGCCGCGGCATCCAGAGCTTCGTAGAAGAGCGCATGCTGTCCGAGTAACTTCGCTCGCCTGCAGCTCGCTGCGCGCGCGCTTCGCGCTTGCGGGGCGTCGCCGCGGGCGGCGCCCGTCTCGCATCTCGGGTCAGGTCTTCACGGCCGCTGCCTAGCCGATCGCCTTCGCCTCGCGCAGTCGCCCGATCTCGTCCGAAGCGAAGCCCCAGTCGGCGAGCGCCTCGTCGGTGTGCTCGCCCACGCTCGCGGGTCCGCGCTGGATGCTCGAGTCCGTGCGGCTGAAGCGCGGCGACGGCCGCGGCTGCTCGAAGCCGCCCACCGACACGAAACTCTCGCGCGCGACGTTGTGCGGGTGGCGCCGCGCCTCGCTGATCGAGAGCACGGGCGCGAAGCAGACGTCGCTGCCCTCCATGAGCGCGCACCACTCCGCGCGCGTCTTGGTCTTGAATACCGCGCGCATGCGCTCCTTCAGCTCGGGCCAGCGGGAGCGGTCGAGCTGCGGCGGGAGTCCGGCGGCGTCCAGGCCGGTGCGCTGCAGCAGCTCGGCGTAGAACTGCGGCTCGATCGAGCCGATCGAGACGTACTTCGCGTCGGCGGTCTCGTACACGTCGTAGAAGTGCGCGCCCGTGTCGAGCATGTTGGTGCCGCGTTCCTCGCTCCACCAGCCGGATTGCTGCGCGGCGTGGAAGACCGTCATCAGCGTCGCGGCGCCGTCGACCATCGCCGCGTCGACCACCTGGCCGTGGCCCGAGCGCACGCGCTCGAGCAGCGCGCAGACCATGCCGAACGCGAGCATCAGGCCGCCGCCGCCGAAGTCACCGACCAGATTGAGCGGCGGCACCGGCGCTTGCCCGCGCCGGCCGATCGGGTCGAGCGCACCGGCGAGCGCGATGTAGTTGATGTCGTGTCCGGCCGCGTGCGCCATCGGTCCGCTCTGACCGAAGCCGGTCATGCGGCCGTACACGAGCCGGGGATTGCGCGCGAGACACACGTCCGGACCCAAGCCGAGGCGTTCCATCACGCCGGGTCGGAAGCCCTCGAGCAGACCGTCCGCCTTCTCGACCAACCGCAGCACGCTGGTCACGCCCTCGGCGCGCTTCAGATCGACGGCGATGCAACGTCGCCCGCGCGAGAGCAGATCGCCCGACGCGTCACCCGGCGCGACGCGCGCGAGCCGCTCGACGCGCAGCACCTCGGCGCCCATGTCGGCGAGCATCATCGCGCAGAACGGCCCCGGCCCGATGCCGGCGATTTCGACGATGCGCATTCCCGCGAGCGGACCCACGCGCGCGAGCATACGAGCGCTCGTGGCATGATGGCAAACGGAGGACGACGCGCATGGCGATGCCGACGGGAATCGGAGTGATCGACCTGATGCTGGCGATTCCGACGGACGACAACAGCCGTTGGTACGAGTTCATGAAGCCGCTCTTGCGCGATCGCGAGAGCCGCGAGCAGTTCAAGATGCCGGCGCAGTACATGTTCCGGAACATCCCCGGCTTCACGCCCGGTTCTGACTTCCTCGCGCTGGTCGTCGGCGAGATGGACAAGTGGGGCATCGAGCGCGCGATGATCGGCGTCGACGTCGGCAACGAGCCGGCGCTGCGCGCCCTGAAGGAATACCCGGAGCGCTTCTTCGCGAGCTACGAGGTGAATCCGAACGAGGGCATGGACGAGGTGCGCAAGATCGTGGCGCTGCACGATCGCTTCGGCCTGAAGGCGCTGACCGCCTTCCCGTCGGGTCTGTGTCCGCAGGTGCCGATCAACGACAAGAAGTTCTACCCGATCTACGCCAAGTGCGTGGAGCTCGACATCCCCATCTGCGTCTGCACGGGCGTGCCCGGTCCGCGCCTGCCGATGGCGCCGCAGCACGTCGAGTTGATCGACGAGGTATGTTGGTTCTTCCCCGAGCTCAAGTTCGTCATGCGACACGGCGCCGAGCCGTGGACGGCGCTGGCGGTGAAGCTGATGCTGAAGTGGCCGAACCTGTACTACTCGACCAGCGCCTTCGCGCCGAAACACTACCCGAAGGACATCATCGACTTCGCCAACACCCGCGGCGCGGACAAAGTCATGTACGCGGGCTACTTCCCGATGGGTCTCTCGCTCGAGCGCATCTTCACCGACCTGCCGCAGGTGCCGTTTCGCGACGCCGTCTGGCCCAAGTTCCTGCGCGAGAACGCGGTCCGCGTGTTCAAGCTCTAGAGCCAGGGAGCCGTTGGCGCGCACGGCGAGAGCGTTCTCGGCTGACCGCTCGCGAGCCGGAAACGCGCGCGCAACTCCGCCCGTTTCCTGGAATCGAGCGCAACAAGCTCGACCGGTCCCACGCCGATACAGCACCGAGCGCGGTGATATCGCGTCGAAGACCCCGATGACCCGTCCCTGGCACAGCTTCATCGAGCCGATTCGCGACGAGGATCTCCCCGATCTTCGGAGACTCCTCACGCGCGGCGGCCGGCTGATGTGCGCCGTCTTCGCTTTCGCGCTGCTGCCGTTCAGCCTGGTCTGCGCGCTGGGCGGGAGTCTCGATCCGCAGCGCGCGACGATCTTCCACGTGACCGCGCAGTCGGCCGCCTGGGCGTGCTGCATCCTCGCGAAGACGACGTGGGGACAGAAGCACACGGGCACGCTGCTGTTCGTTCTCATCTCCGTAGTGAACGCGGCGCTCCTGCTCTCGGGAATCCAGACGCTGACGGGTGAGAATCCGCTGCGCCCGATCGGTTTGCTCGCGCCGCTGCTGATGTCATGTCTCGCGCCCTGGCGGCCGTCGCTCTCACTCGCGCTCGCGGCCGAAATGATCGCGGTGTATCTGCTCTCGCTGCGCATCGCGCCGGATCCCACCGCCGGCAGCGCGTTCGCTTCGATCGGGCTCACCGTTCTGGCCGGTATCTCTGGTGCGCTCGCGTGTCAGACGCATCGCTCGGTCTGGGCGTCGCTGCATCGCGCGCAGGAGGCGGCCGACGAAGCCTGCAAGGCCGCGCTCGCAGCGGACCGCGCCAAGTCCGAGTTCCTGGCCAACATGAGCCACGAGATCCGCACGCCGCTCACCGCGATTCTCGGCTTCACGGAAGAGCTGATCGACGAGGGCGCGCGCGCGGTCAACACGGCGGGCGTGGACCCGGCGCTGCTCACGGTCAAGCGCAACAGCCAGCACCTGCTGGCGGTCGTGAACGACATCCTCGACCTGTCGCGCATCGAGGCCGGCAAGTTCACCGTCGAGGACGTGGCGTGCGAGCCGATGCGGATCGTTTCCGACGTGGTCGCGCTGCTGCGGCCGCGCGCGGTCGAGAAGCAGCTGCGGCTCGAGACGCGTCTGCGCGGTCCGATTCCCGCGGAGATCCGCTCCGATCCGACGCGGCTGCTACAGATTCTGGTCAACCTGACGGGCAACGCGATCAAGTTCACCGAGCACGGCGGCATCACGCTGCGGCTCGAGCTGATCCCCGCGACCGCGACCAGCGCGCCGCTGCTCGCCTTCGACGTGGTCGACACCGGCGTCGGGCTTGCGCCTGACGAGCAGACGCGCATCTTCGAAGCGTTCGCGCAGGCCGACGCGTCACTGACTCGCCGTCATGGCGGCACGGGTCTCGGACTCACGATCTCGCGCGCGCTCTCGCGCCTGCTCGGTGGAGAGCTCTCGGTCGAGAGCGCACCCGGCCGCGGCAGCGTGTTCCGCGCCACCGTTGCGACGGGTCCGCTCGAGGACGTGCACATGCTCGACGTGCCCGAGGCGCTCGAGGTCCACGCGCAGCGGCCGGCCCCGGTCGAGCTCGAGCAGCCGCCGGAGCGCCTGACCGGACGCGTGCTGCTGGCCGAGGACGGCGCCGACAACCAGGCGCTGATCTCGCTCGTGCTGCGGCGAGCCGGACTCGAGGTCGAGGTCGCGTGCGACGGACAGATCGCGTTCGAGACGGTGGTCGCCGCCGAGGAACACGGCCAGCCCTTCGATCTGATCGTGATGGACATGCAGATGCCGCTCATGACCGGCTACGAGGCCACCGCCGCGCTGCGCCGCGAGGGCTTCGACCTGCCGATCCTGGCCCTGACCGCGCAGGCCATGGCCGGCGATCGCGAGAAGTGCCTTGCGGCGGGCTGCAACGATTACCTGTCCAAGCCGATCGATCGCGAGCGGCTGGTTTCGATCGCGCGCGGACTGCTGCAAAAGCCGACGGCCTGAACGTCGTCGCGGCTTCGCGCTCGCGTATGATGCGGCGCGGAGGTGCGCATGAGGCGATTCGAGGGCAAGAGCGTGCTGATCACGGGTGCGTCGAGCGGGATCGGCCGCGCCACCGCCGAGCGCATGGCCCGCGAGGGCGCGCAGCTCTTCCTGCTCGACGTGCAGGCGCAGGCGCTCGAGGACACCGCGAAGACGGTGCGCGAGCTCGGCGCCGACGTGGAGACGCGCACCTGCGACGTCTCCGATCCCGAGGCGGTGCGGGCGTCGGTCGAGGCCGCGGCGCATGCCTGTGGCCGGCTCGACGCGCTGTGCAACATCGCGGGCATCCTGCACTTCGACCACACGCACGAGCTCTCGCACGCGACCTGGCGGCGCATCCTGTCCGTGAACCTCGATGGCACGTTCTTCATGTGTCAGGCCGCGCTGCCGCACCTGCTCGAAGCGCGCGGCAACATCGTGAACATGTCGTCGACGGCCGCGCTCGCGGGGCATCCGTGGACCGCCGCGTACTCCGCGTCGAAAGGGGGCGTGCTCGCGCTCACCTACACGCTCGCGATCGAGTACTGCGGGCAGGGCCTGCGCGCGAACGCGGTCTGCCCGGGATCGGTGCAGACGCCGATCCATTCGGTGTTCAAGCTGCCGGCGGGAGCGGACCGCAAGCTGCTCTACCGGATCATGCCGCCTGATGGCGTCATGCGCGGTCCCGAGACGGCGGCGGCGACGGTCGCGTTCCTGGCCTCGGACGACGCCGCCCACATCAACGGGACCGAGATCCGGGTCGACGGCGGGACACTGTCCTGATTTAGAACGTGTTTCACTTCGCCAAGAAAGGTGGCATGCTCCGGCCTCGAACCCCCCGGAGGCGCCATGCAGGGCAAAAGCCGCGATTTTCCGTTTCCACTGCCGAACGGCTGGTTCACCGTCGCGTACTCACGGGACGTCGCGCCGGGACAGGTCGTGGGGCTGCGCTACTTCGCGACCGAGCTCGTGCTGTACCGGAGCGAGGCCGGCGAGGCGCGCGTGCTCGACGCCTACTGCCCGCACCTGGGCGCGAACATCGGCCGCGGTGGCAAGGTCGAGGGCGACACCATCCGGTGTCCGTTCCACGGCTGGCGTTTCGGCGCGGACGGCGCGTGCGTCGAGGTTCCCTACGCGCAGCGCATTCCGCCGAAGGCGCGGCTCGGCGCCTGGCCGCTGATCGAGCGCAACGGCGCGATCTGGGTCTGGCGCCACGCCGAGGGCAAGCCGCCCGATTGGGACGTGCCCGAGATTCCCGAGTTCTCGAGCCCCGACTGGACCGAGCCCGACGTGTACCGTTGGCAGGTGCGCACGCGCAACCAGGAGATGGCTGAGAACGGCGTCGACAAGGCGCACTTCCGCTACGTGCACGGCACGATGCAGGTTCCGGAGTCGGTGGTCACGGTCGACGGGCCCTGGCGCCGGTCGGTCAACCGCTCGCAGATGCTGACGCCGCGCGGGCCGGTCGACGGCTGCATCGACGCCAACTCGTACGGCTTCGGCTGCAGCTTCACGCGCTTTACCGGCATCTGCGAGACGGTGCTGTTGAGCTCGACCACGCCGATCGACGAAGAAACCTGCGACGTGCGCTTCGCGTTCACCCAAGCCAAGGAGAACGGTCAGAAGCCGGTCGGGGGAGTCGCCGCCGCGATCATCCGCGACATCGTGAAGCAGTTGAACGAAGACATCCCGATCTGGGAGAACAAGAAGTATCTCGACCGGCCGGTGCTCTGCGACGGCGACGGCCCGATCGCGGAGTTCCGGCGCTGGTGCCTGCAGTTCTACTCGCCGAGCACGAACGCCTAGAGATCGGGAAGCGAGAGCGGGAAGTTCGTCGACTCGGCGCCGCCATCGACCTCGACGATCTTTCCCGTCACCCAGGCGCCCGCGTCGGACGCGAGCCAGAGCGCGGCGGCGGCGATGTCTTCGACGCTGCCGATGCGGCGCAGCGGCGTCAGCGCTTCCATCTTCTCGCGCATGCCCTCGGCCGCGAGGAACGGCGCGAGCGCCGATGTCTCGACCGCGCCGACGCTGATCGCGTTCACGCGCACGCGCGGTGCGAGCTCGTTCGCGAGCAGGCGCGTCAGGTGCGAGAGCCCCGCTTTGGCGGTGCCGTAGGCGCTGAAGCCACGGTCGGTGATGCGCCCCATCGCCGACGAGACGTTCACGATCGCGCCGCCGCCGGCCTCCAGCATGTGCGGCACCGTCAGCCGCGCGAGCAGGAACGCGGACGTCACGTTGAAGCGAAAGGCTTCCTCGAACATCGCCTCGCTCGTGCGCAGGAACGGCTTCCAGGGCGAGCCGCCGGCGTTGTTCACGAGCACGTCGATGCGGCCGAACTCGGTCATGGCGCGCGCGACCAGCCCCTCGAGCTGCGCGCGCTCCATCACGTCGCAGGGCACGGCGATCGCGCGGCGGCCCAGCGCGCGCACGCGCACGGCGATTTCGTCGATCTCCGCGCTGGTGCGCGCTGCGCAGACCAGGTCGGCGCCGGCCTCGGCGAAGCCGAGCGCGATGCCCGCGCCGATGCCGCGCCCGGCGCCCGTCACGAGCGCCACCTTTCCGTCGAGTCTGAAGCGGTCGAGGATCACGAGCGTCTCCTGCGGCGGCGCAGCATATCATCCCGGCTGTGTTGCTCGACGCGCCGCTACTCGTTCAGGATCTCGCGCAGGCGGCCGACGCCGCACGCGCGCTCGAAGACGCGGGTCTCGATGGCGGCTTCAGCTTCGAGGGACCGCACGATCCGTTCTTTCCGCTCGTGCTCGCGGCGCAGGCGACCACGCGGCTCGAGCTCGGCACCTCGGTCGCGATCGCGTTCGCGCGCAACCCGATGCTCGTCGCGCAGCTCGCCTGGGATCTGCAGGCGTTCTCGCGCGGCCGCTTCAGCCTCGGCCTGGGCTCGCAGGTTCGCGCCCACATCGAGCGCCGCTTCAGCCAGCCCTGGTCGCGGCCGGCGGCACGCATGCGCGAATTCGTGCTGGCGCTGCGCGCGATCTGGACCGCCTGGCAAGAGGGGACGAAGCTCGATTTCCGCGGCGAGTTTTATCGGCACACCCTGATGACGCCGATGTTCGATCCCGGACCGCTCGAGGTCGCAAAGCCGCGCGTGTTCCTGGCCGGTGTCGGCCCGCTCATGACGGAGGTCGCGGGCGAGGTCGCCGACGGCTTCCTGGTGCACCCGTTCCACACCCCGGCCTTCGTTCGCGACGTGACGCTGCCCGCGCTCGAGCGCGGCCGCGCGCGCGCGCAAGGTGATCTCGGCCCACTCGAGATCGCGTGTCAGATCATGGTCGCGGTCGGCCGCACGCGCGAAGAGCTCGAGCGCGCGCGCGAAACCGTGCGCTTCCAGATCGGCTTCTACGCTTCTACGCCCGCGTATCGGCCGGTGCTGGTGCAGCACGGCTGGCAAGACTTGCAGCCGGAGTTGAACCGGCTGACGAAGACGGGCGCGTGGCCCGAGCTGGCCAAGCGCGTCGGCGACGAGCTGATCGACGCCGTTGCCGTCTCGGGCACGCCCGAGGAAGTCGCCGCGGGCATCCACGCCCGCTGCGGATTCGCGCGCCGCGTCGCGCTCGTGACGCCGTACGGTGTCGATCCGACGGTGCTACCCGCTCTGGTCCGCGCGCTGCGCGCTTAGCCTGACACGCGCTGCGCGCCTAGCGCGGCGCGGGCTGCGCGCCGCGGATCAGCCTGCCGGGCCGCGCGCCGGTCTCCTGGCCGTCGCGCAGGATTACCTGGCCCGCGACCAGCGTGGCGCGATAGCCATGAGCCCGTTGGACGAGCCGACGGGCGCCGGCGGGCAGGTCGTAGGCGACGTAGGGCGCTTCGAGCCCGAGCTTCGCGAAGTCGATCAGGTTCAGGTCCGCGCGGTAGCCGGGCGTGAGCACGCCGCGGTCGCGCAGCCCGTACAGCTCCGCGGTGTCGCGCGTCATCTTGCGCACCATGCGCTCGAGGGGGAGCCGCGCGCCGCGCGCGCGGTCGCGCACCCAGTGCGTGAGCAGGAAGGTGGTCATGCTCGCGTCGCAGATCGCGCCGCAGTGCGCGCCGCCGTCGCCCAGGCCGAAGGCGCTTCTCGGGTGCGACAGCATCTCGCGGATCGATTCCAGGCTGCCGCGGCTGTAGCCGTAGACGGCGATCATCAAGAGCGCCCGGCCCTCGCGCTCGAGCATCAGGTCGTAGATCACGGCTTCGGGATCGCGACCTTCGCGCGCGGCGATCGCGGCGACGCTCTTCTCGGGCAGCGGCTCGTAGTCCGGCGGATCGCCGAGCGGGAAGATCTTCTTCATGTCGCCGTAGATGAACGAGAGCATGCCCGGCTGATCGACCGGCGCCTCGGACAGGATGCGCGCGCGCGTCTCCGGCTTGCGCAGCTCGAGCACGCGCTCGGCGAGCGGGAGCGACTCGAGCTTCTGGTAGCTCGGCTTCCACGCGAACGGGTGAAAGGTCTGGTGTCCGATCAGGAGCATGGTCGGGCGCGAGCCGACCTGCGGCACCAGGTTCGCGCCGTCGAGCGCGGCTTCGTCGACCAGTGCCAGGATCGCGCGCCACTGCTCCGGGTCGACGTCGTGCTCGACGAGCGCGAACGTGACGGGGCGCTGGATCTCGGCCGAGAGCTTGCGCATCCATGCGACTTCTTTGGCCGCCGCGGACAGGTCCTCGCCGACCACGCCCGCGGGCGCCAGCTCGAACAGGCCCGCACCCGCGGCGCGCAGCGCGCGGCCGATGCCGAACAGCTCGTCCTCGGCCGCGAACGTGCCGGGCACCGGCTCACCATCCACCGCTCGGTGTACGATCGTGCGCGAGGTCGAGAAGCCGAGCGCCCCGGCTCGGATCGCGTCCTCCACGATCGCGGCCATCGCGGCGATGTCCTCGGGCGTCGCCGGCTCGTTGCGCGCGCCGCGCTCGCCCATCACGTAGCCACGCACCGGTCCGTGCGGAATCTGCGTGGCCACGTCGAGCGCGCGCGGAATGCGCTCGATCACGTCGAGATACTGCGGGAACGTCTCCCAGCCCCACTTGATTCCGGCGTGCAGGGCCGTGCCGGGAATGTCCTCGACGCCCTCCATCAAGCCGATCAGCCAGCGCTCGCTGCCCGGGCGCACGGGCGCGAAGCCGACGCCGCAGTTGCCCATCACCACCGTCGTCACGCCGTGCCAGCACGAGGGCGTGAGCAGCTCGTCCCAGGTCACCTGTCCGTCGTAGTGGGTGTGGATGTCGACGAAGCCCGGTGTGACGAGCAGACCGCGCGCGTCGATCTCTTCGCGCGCAGAACCCGTCACGCTTCCGACTGCCGAGATCAGGCCGCCATCGATGGCCAGGTCGGCCTCTCGCGCGGGCGCGCCGGTGCCGTCGACGAGCGTTCCGCCCCGGATGATCCAATCGTGCATGCGAGCCTCCGGCCCGCATCGTACCGCAGGCTTCGCGCGTTCAGGGTTCTCCCGCAAGCCGTGCGCGCTCGAGCTTGGTCGCCTCGGCCGGTCCCACGCGATTCCACGCCAACGCAAAGAGCAAGAGCGAGAGTGCGAGGGGCGCGAGCCCGATCAGCATCGCCGTGCGCAGGGCGGCGCCCGGCGCGGCGCCGCCCGCGGCGAACGCGTCGGAGAGCTTGCCCATCGTGTACGGCCCGAGCGCGAGCCCGATGAACGTGACCATCAGCAGGTAGAACGCCGACGCGATCGCGCGCATGCGAGGTAGCACCAGCTCGCTGATCGTGGTCGCGGCCGGTCCGACCCAGAGCGGCGAGACGATGCTGAACACGAAGTTCAGGAAGTACGCCGCGCCGACGCCGGGCGAGTAGAGCATGCCCACAGCCGCGGGCGCGGCCAGCGCGAGAGTGGCGAAGCCCAGCCACAAGCGCGCGTTCGGTGTGCGCCGACGGAGTGAGTCCGAGACTACGCCGCCCAGTGTCACGCCGATCCAGCCGCCGACCGCCGCCGCCAGGCCGAGGTACGTGCCGACCTCGCCAGCGCTGACACCGTGCTGGCGGATGAAGAAGGGTGCGCCCCAGAAGCCGATGCCGTAGGTCACGAACGCGATGCAGGCGAAGCCGCCGGCGGCGAGCAACAGCGCCGGCGTGCCGAACACCAGCGCGAAGGTCGGCGGGTCGCGGAGCCGCAGACCCTGCGCCCACGAGAACGCCGCGTAGAAACCGATGCCGAGCGCCACCCACTGCGCGACGCTCGCGGTGACGGCCACCAACGCCCAGGCCGCGAGCGCGATCGCGAGCGCGGCGACGAGATTGCGGGCGAGCCCGCCCGCACCCGCGCCCGCGCGAACCAGCGAGAGCAGCGTGAAGGGCGGCAGCACCGCCATCAGCTCGAGTCCGAACTCGCGGAACGGGTGCGGATTTCGCACGGGCTCGGGCAGCCCCTCGCTCTGGCCGCGGCGCGGCTCGCGCAGGCTCGCGACCCAGAACGCGAGCAGCACGCCGGGAATGCCGACGGCGAAGTACGCGACGTGCCAGCCGTGCAGTCCCAGCGGCGCGCTGTCGCCGGGGAACGCCGCGCGCCAGGCGTCGACGATCCAGCCGCCGAGGAAAATACCGATCCCGGCGCCGATGTACACGCCGCTCGAGTAGATCGAGATCGCCGTCGCGCGCAACCGCGCCGGAAACCAATCGACCAGCGACGAGAACGCGGCGGGCGATGCGCTCGCCTCGCCGATCCCGACACCGACCCGGTACGCGCCGAGCACCGGAAAGCTGCGCGCCGTGCCGGAGAGCGCAGTCATCGCGCTCCAGAACGCGAGCCCGATCGCGATCAGGCTCTTGCGCACCCACACGTCGGCGAGCCGGCCGAGGGGAATGCCGAAGATCGCGTAGAAGACCGCGAACACGGTGCCGTACAGGAAGCCGATCTCGGAATCGGAGAGGCCGATGTCGGCTTTGATCTCCTCTGCGAGGATCGAGAGGATCTGTCGGTCGATGAAATTGAACACGTACACGATCACGAGCACGATGAGCACGTACCAGGCGTAGCGCCCCCCGACCTCGTCCGCGCTCGACGGCTCTTGCACGCGCGCATCATACACGCGCGCGGAATCCGACTATCATGAAAGCCCGATGACCGAGCCCGCTCCCGCCGCCACCGTCGTCCTGCTGCGCGACTCGAGCCACGCGCTCGAAGTGCTGCTGCTGCGGCGCAACTCGCAGCTCGCTTTTCACGGCGGTGCGTGGGTGTTTCCGGGTGGCCGCATCGACGCGGAGGACGCGGGCGCGGGCGGCGACGAGGGCGCGGCGCGGCGCGCCGCTTCACGCGAGGCGCGCGAAGAGGCCGGGCTCGAGGTCGATCCTTCCGCGCTCGTGCAGATCTCGCATTGGACCACTCCCGAGGGACTGCCCAAGCGCTTCGCCACCTGGTTCTTCCTGGCCGCGGCCGACACGACACAGGTGCGTGTAGACGGCGGCGAGATCCACGCGCACGCCTGGCTCTCGCCCGAGGCCGCGCTCGCGGCGCGGCGCGCGGGCGAGATCGAGCTGCCGCCGCCGACCTTCGTCACGCTCTCGACGCTGGTCGGAAAGCGCAGCGTCGCGGACGCGGTCGCCGCCGCACGTGCCGCCGCGCCGCTCTCGTATCTGCCGCGCGTGGTGCGTGTCGACGGCGGCGCCTGCTCGCTGTATCCGGCCGACGCGGGCTGGGAGCAGCGCGATCCGACGTGCGCCGGTCCGCGCAACCGGCTCTGGATGCTCGAGTCCGACTGGCGCTACGAGCGCGAGGGCTAGAGCACGCGCGCGAGCGCGCTGTCGAGCGCGCGCTCGAAGCGCTCGCCGATCAGCTCGATTTCGTGCTCCGAGATCGTGAACGGCGGGCCGAACGTGATCACGTCGCGCGCGGGATCGACGCCGCCCGGGTAGACGAAGATGCCGTGCGCGATGCCCGCAGCGACGACCTTGGCGGTGAGTCCGGTGTCGGCGGGGAAGGGCGTTTGGGTCGCCTTGTCCGCGACCAGCTCGACGGCCCACAGCAGCCCGCGACCGCGCACGTCGCCGACGTTCGGGTGCTCGAGCAGGCGCGCGAGCCGCTTGCCGAGCTTCTCGCCCATCCGCGCGGCGCGCTCGACGAGCTGCTCGCGCTCGAGGATCTCGAGCACCTTGTCCGCCGCCGCGCAGCTCGCGGGGTGCGCGGAGTAGGTGAAGAACATGACTTCCTGACCGCGCTCGACGATCGGCGCGACCACCGCTTCGGTCGCGAAGATGCCGCCCATCGGCGCGTAGCCGCCGGTGAGTCCTTTGCCGCCGACGAGGATGTCCGGAGTCACACCCCAGTGATCGACGGCGAAGCGCTTGCCGGTGCGGCCGAAGCCGGTCATGACTTCGTCGGCGATCAGCAGCACGCCGTGGCGCTTGCAGATCTCGGCGAGCCGCGGCCAGTAGTCGTCGGGCGGCACCAGCGCGCCGGCGGTCGAGCCCCCGATCGGCTCTGCGATCACGGCGGCGACGGTCTCCGGATCCGCGCGCAGGATCGCGGCCTCGATCTCGTCCACGCACGCGACCCCGCAGCTCGGGAACGTCTTCGCCAGCGGACAGCGGTAGCAGTAGCAGGCCGGCGCCTTGGGCAGATCGGCGAGCCACGGCTCGAAGCCGGCGCGGCGTTTGGTGTGACCGCCGACGGCGAGCGTCGCGAGCGTGGTGCCGTGGTAGGAGAGGTCGCGGCCGATCACCTTCCAGCGCTTCGGCTGGCCCGCGGAATAGAAGTGCGCGCGCGTGATGCGCAGGGCCGCGTCGACCGACTCCGAGCCGCCGCTCGTGAAGCCGACGCGCGTGAGCCCGCGCGGCAGCCATGAATCGACCAGACGTTCGACCAGCCGCACGCGGCTCTCGGTGGCGAACGGCGGGATCGCATAGGCCGCGCGCTCGGCTTCGCGCGCATAGGCCTCTGCGACCTCGCGGCGGCCGTGGCCGATGTTCACCACGATCGCGCCGCCCGACGCGTCGAGGATCTGCTGACCCTCGTCGGTGTAGAGCCAGACGCCCTCGCTGCGCGCGATGCGCAGCGGCGTCGAGCCGGCCTTGGCCGCGAACGAGAAGCG
>JANNLG010000174.1:0-6378 GCA_031396695.1 Deltaproteobacteria bacterium | reverse complement strand
CCCGCAGGCGATGGCCCGGCCTGGGCATTTCACGCCCATACCACCGACAAGATTTCGGTCGCCGCCAGCGATGGCCGTTTCTACACGCTGGGCGCCGACAAATTGCCCGGCGGGCGCGGTTTTGGCGAACCGCTGCGCTTGATGATCGATCTGGCCGAAGGCACGGAGATTGTAGCGATCTCGGTATCGAAGGCCGACACGCGCTTGCTGGTTGCCGCCAGCGACGGCCGTGGCTTCATCGTCGAATCGGCCGATACGCTGGCCGAAACGCGCAAAGGTCGCCAGATCCTCAACCCGCGCGAAGGAGCCACGCTGGCGCTGGTCCGTGCCCTAGCGCCCACCGACGACATGGTCGCGGTGATCGGCGAAAATCGCAAGCTGCTGGTGTTTGGGATCGACGAACTGCCGGTCATGGCGCGCGGCCAGGGTGTGACGTTGCAGAAATACAAGGACGGCGGGCTTGCCGATGCGCGCGGTTTCGTCATGGCGGAAGGGTTGAGCTGGGCAATGGGCGGCGCCAGCGCGCGGACACGGACCGACGGCGATCTGAGCTTCGGGAAGGGCGCCCGCGGCAGCGCGGGGCGGCTGCCGCCAACAGGGCGCCAGCGTCTTGCCGCCCCAGCGCTTCTGCTGTTCGGGCGAGCCCGACGCGCGCAGCGCCGCGTTGCCGAGGCCCCCGCTGCCGCGCCGCATGCGCACGGTGTAGTCGCCCCAGGTCTGGCCCGCGCTGATCAGCATGCTCATCACGCCCATCGACGAATCCAGATCGTCGCGCGTGGCGAGGTAGGCGAACGGGTTCTTGAAATCCTTCGCCTCCGGCAGCTCGGCGGGCGCGAACTCCTCCTCGTGCTCGTCGTAGTAGCGCGCGTAGTTGCGGCAGATCAGCGCTTCTTCGCGCACGGCCGCCAGAATCTTCTCGTCGTTCTCGGTCAGGGTGAAGTCGATCATGGAAGTGTCTCCTCGTGGATCAGAGCGCGCAGACGGCTTCGGTGACCGTCAGTGCGCGTGCGTTGCGGTACCACATCTCGACCGGGTACTCGCGGATGAATCCGTGACCGCCGAAGACCTGCAGACCGTTGTCGGCGATCTTCATGACCTCGCGGTTCACGTAGGCCTGCGCGAGCGTGGTGGCGCGTGTCGCGTCGAGGCCGTTCTCGAGCTGGCTCGCGGCCTTCCAGATCAGGTGACGCATGGAGTTCACCTCGATCTGCATCTCGGCGAGCATGAACGCGATCGCCTGCTTCTGCGCGATCGGCTGCTCGAACGCGATGCGTTCCTTCGCGTACGGAATCGCGAGCTCCATCACGCCGCGCGCGAGACCGAGCGCGAGCGCGAGCGAGGCGGCGCGCACGCTGTTCACCAGGCGTGCGCCGTCGATGCCCTTGTCGCCGCCGAGCCGCGCGCTCGCGGGCACTTCGACGCGATCGAGCTCGACGGTGAAGCGCGGCAGACACTGGAAGCCGAGCGTGCGCTCGGCCTTCGCTGCGATCGTCAGGCCCTTGGCATCGCGCGGCACGATGAACGCCTCGAGTCCCGACAGGCCCTCGCGCGCGCCGCGCGCGACCACCAGCAAGTGGCTCGACGAGGCGGCCAGCGGCACCAGCCGCTTCACGCCCGTGAGCGAGAAGCCGGTGCCCTTCGGCTCCGCGACCGTGCGCAGGTTGCCCACGTCGAAGGTGAAGCTCGGCTCGAGCAGCGCGAGCGTCGCGGCGTGAAATCGGGAGCCGGTGAACAGCGGCAGGTATTCCGCCTTTTGCGCGTCGGTGCCGAAGTCCAGGATCGGCTGCACGAACAGCGCCGGCGTGAGCGCGGCGGCCGCGAGCGGCGCGTCGCCCCAGCCGAGCTCTTCGAGCACCAGCGCGTTGGTGATCGGCGAGCGGCCGATGCCGCCGCCGCCGAAGCTCTCGGGAATTCCGCCCGCGACCAGGCCGAGCTCCCAGGTCTTCTGCAACAGGTCTTCGGGCAGATCGAACTTCTCGTCGCAGGCGCGCGCGATCTCGCGCATTTCGCCGGCGGCGAACTCGTGCACCGTCTGGCGGATCAGCTCCTGCTCTTCCGTCGGTCCGAACGCAATCATGGGATGTCTCCTCGTTCCTTACGCTTTGGGGTGTAGGGTTGGTGAAAGTACCAGGCGATCGAACCGCCCTGGCCGTCCTTGGTGAGCCGACCGTCGCTGGCGGCTTCGCGGTCGTCCATCAGGCCGATCGCGAGCAGCGTCCAGTCGCGGGCGTCGGCCGTGTAGCGCACCTGCGCGCGCTGGGCGTAGCCCTCGTGCACGCGGCAGGCGCCGTCATCGATCTCGACCACCCACACGCCGCCGCCCTTGCCGGTCAGGCGCAGCTCGTAGGTGATGCGCACGTCGCGCGCGCGATCCTCGCGCAACAGGAAGGGCAGGGCCTCGACCACCGAGGCGGGCGTGGTTTCCTTGAACGGGCCCGACTCGCTCATGAAGTGGCGCACCCACCAGAGCGCGATCTCGCGCACGATCGGCTCGAGCGTGCGGCCCAGGTCGGTGAGCGCGTAGAGCGAACGGCCACCTTCGGGAACGCTGGCGATCAGCCCGCTCTCGGCCATCTGCCGCAGGCGCGCGGACAGGATGCGCGGCGCGATGCCCGTCCGGCCCTTCAACTCCTGAAAGCCGCGCGCGCCGCCGAGCAGGTGGCGAACCAGCACCAGCGTCCACTTGTCTCCGATCACGTCGAGCCCGCGTCCGACGGGGTCGAACAGGGCGCCGATCGGGGGCAGTTCGGGTGCTGACGGCATACTCGATCGGGGATCCTGTCAGAACTTCAATCGGTATTCAATGGGTACTAGTTAAGATTTCCTCGTAGCTCGGAGACGGCGAGCCCGGGCCATGGGATAAGATCCGCCCAACGGCGCGGGCTCGCGCGAAGGGGACGCAATGCGGATCGGCTTGATGGTAGGGGCGACCGAGGGGCCGGACGGGACGCTCGACGGACTGGTCGCGACCGCCAAGCGCTACGAAGCCGCCGGCTTCGACAACCTGTGGATGGCCAACATCTTCGGGCTAGACGCGATCAACGCGCTCGGGATCGTCGGCCGCGAGACCCGGCGCATCGAGCTCGGCACGGCGGTCGTGCCGACCTACCCGCGCCACCCGGTGGCGATCGCGCAGCAGGCGCTCACCACGCAAGCCGCGTCGAACGGCCGCTTCTCGCTGGGCATCGGGCTCTCGCACAAGATCGTGATCGAGAACATGCTCGGCTTCTCGTACGACAAGCCGGCCCGACACATGAAAGAGTACCTCGAGGTGCTCGCGCCGTTGTGCCGCGGCGAGGGCGTGCAGTACCAGGGCGAGCAGTACAAGGTCGCCGCGCAGCTGCAGGTGCCCGGCGCCACGCGCGTACCGATCCTGGTCGCCGCGCTCGGGCCCGTGATGCTGAAGCTGACCGGCCGGCTGGCGGACGGCACGATCACCTGGATGACCGGCCCCAAGACGCTGGCCGCTCACATCATTCCGACGCTGCGCGAGGCCGCGAAGGAGGCCGGTCGGCCCGAGCCGCGCGTGGTCGCGGGCTTCCCGGTGCTGCTCACCAACAAGCCCGCCGAGGCGCGCGAGAAGATCGGCAAGGCGCTGGTGATCTACGGACAGCTTCCGTCCTACCGCGCGATGCTCGACCGAGAGGGCGCGGCCGGCCCCGGCGACGTCGCGCTGGCCGGCGACGAGGCGACGCTGCGGCGCGAGATCGCGCGCCTGCGCGAGATCGGCGTGACCGATTTCGACGCGGCGATCACGCCGGTCGAGGACGGCGGCTACGAGCGCACGCTGGCCTTCCTGGCGAGCGAGCTCTCGGGAGCGCGCGCATGAGCGACCCCGCGGTTCTCTACGAAGCCAAGGACTACGTCGCCACGATCACGCTGAACCGGCCCGAGAACCGCAACAGCATGACCGACGACGTGCTCGAGGGTCTGCGCGAGAGCGTCGCGCGCGTGAAGGAAGATCCGGAGCTGCGCTGCGTGATCGTGACCGGGCGCGGCAAGAGCTTCTGCGCCGGCGCCGACTTCAAGTCCGGCGCGCAACGCGACGGCGGCGCCACGCGCAAACTGCTGCCGAACGAGCGCTCGTTCGCGATGTACAGCCCGTTCCTGTCGATCCTGCAGATCGAGGTCCCCGTGATCGGCGCGTTGCAGGGTCACGCGATCGGCGGCGGGTTCGGGCTCGCGCTGGTGTGCGACATCCGCGTGGCGAATCGAGACGCGCGCTTCGGCGCGAACTTCACCAAGCTCGGCATCCACCCGGGCATGGCGACCACCTACATATTGCCGCGGCTGGTCGGTCTGCCGCGCGCGGCGGAGCTCTTGTTCGCGGGCCGGATCGTCTCGGGCGGCGAGGCCGCCGAGCTCGGCATGGTGAATCACGCGGTGCCGGAAGCGGAGGTCATGCCGCGCGCGCTCGAGATCGCGCGCGAGATCGCGAGCTGCGCGCCGATCGCGGTGCGCTGGACCAAGAAGTCGCTCTACCGCAACTACGGCTGGGATCCCGTCAGCGCGGCTGAAGGCGAAGCGCACGCGCAGTCGCGCACGTTCGAGACCGAGGATTCCAAGGAAGGCGTCGCCGCGCTGCTCGAGAAGCGCGCGCCGGTCTTCAAGGGACGCTAGCCGCTTGCGCGAACGGGCCGTGCTCAGCGGCGCGCTCGTGCTCTTCTTCCTGGTCGGCTACTTCGGCGTCGGCTGGCTGGCCACCGACCCTGCGGACGCTCGCTCGCTCGCGAACCCGCTCGACGCCGCGATTCCGTTTCTGCTCGCTTCGGTCGTCGTTTACTGGTCGATCCTGCCGATGGCCTTGCTGCCGATCTTCGTGGTCGCGGACCGAGACGTGTTCCGGCGCGTCGCGCTCGCCTACGCGGTCACGATCGCGGCCGCGCTCACGACCTTCGTGCTGTTTCCCGTCACGTCAGCCGGCTTCCGGCCCGACGCGGCCGCCTTCGCGGAGTCGGGCTTCGCGGGCTGGCTCTACCGGCTGCTGCATTTCTTCGATCCGCCGCTGAACTTGTTCCCGTCGCTCCACCTCGCGCTCGCGTTCCTGGCCGCGCTCGCCGCCGTGCGCGTTCGCAGTCCGCTCGGCGCGCTCGCGATCGCCTGGACGTTCTGCATCGCCGTGTCTGTGTGCACGACCAAGCAGCACTTCGCGGTCGACGCGATCGCGGGGCTCGCGCTCGCCGCGCTGGTGCATCGCTGGCTCGTGGCGAGTGCGCGCGCACCGGTGCCTGCGGACGCGAGCTTCGGCGCGCGTGGAATCGCGCTGTTCGCGGGGCTCGTTGCGCTCTTCTACGCGGGTCTGTTCGGCGCGTACCTCGTCGGATTCGAGCCGTGGAGTGTTTCGATCGGATAGACTCGGCCGAGCATGAGCGAGCGCCCGAACCGACCCGCGCACCAGAAGACCGCGCGCGTACCCGATGGGCGCGCGGAGCGGATCGCGCGGCTCGCTGGGCTGGTCGCGGGCCTGGCCGGAGAGTCGGCGCTCGAAGTGCTGCGGCGCGCGACGGGCGCGGGCGAGCGCGACGGGTCGCTGTTGATGACGAGCGCGAACGCGCTGCGGCTCACCGAGACGCTCGCCGATCTGCGCGGCGCGGCGATGAAGCTCGGCCAGCTGCTCTCTCTGCAGGGCGAGGGCATGCTGCCGCCGCGCCTGCGCGAGGCGCTCGCCCAGCTCCAGAACCACGCGCACTTCATGCCCGAGGCGCAGGTGCGGCAGGTGCTCACGCGCGAGTTCGGCCGCGATTGGAAGAGCCGCTTCGCGGAGTTCGACTTCGAGCCGCTGGCGGCCGCGTCGATCGGCCAGGTGCACGCGGCCACCGCGCGCGACGGCCGCGATCTGGCGCTGAAACTCCAGTATCCGGGGGTGGAGCGCAGCATCGACGGCGACGTCGACAATCTGGCGCTGCTGCTGCGGACCTTGCGTTTGGTGCCCGCGGGGCTCGAGCTCGAGTCCGTGGTTCCGGAGCTGAAGGAAGAGCTGCGGCGCGAGGCCGACTACGCGCGCGAGGCGCGCAGCCAGGAGCAGTACCGCGCGTTCGTCGGCGACGATCCGGGCGTGCTCGTGCCTCGGGTGCACGCGGATCTCTCGACGCGGCGGGTGCTCGCTTGCGAGCGCGTGCGCGCGCTGCCGATCGAGGACCTGCGCTCGCCCGAGCACCCGCAGAGTCGGCGCGACGAGATCGGTCGCAAGCTGCTGCGGCTGGTGTTCCGCGAGCTGTTCGAGTTCCGCTTCGTGCAGACGGACCCGAACTTCGCGAACTACCTGTTCGAGCCCAAGCACGAGCGCATTGCGCTGCTCGACTTCGGCGCGGTGCGCAGCTTCTCGAAGCACTTCGCGAGCCGCTACGCCGAGCTGATCGGCGCCACGATCGCGAAGGA
>JANNLG010000171.1:0-73122 GCA_031396695.1 Deltaproteobacteria bacterium | reverse complement strand
GACGCGAGGCGACGCTGCTCGATTCTAGCTCGACCTTGTCATCTGGCGACGGGTCCCTGCGCGCAAGCCGGCTCCTTCCCTGCATCGGCTGGCGGACTTGCGTGCTTGAGAGGGGCCTTGGACCCAGGTTGACATCCGTGACGCGCTGCGTAAAGTCGCACGCACCCGGATGTCTGCGCACGTTTCGGATGCCGCGCGGCTCGAGTTTCCGTTTTCGAGGGCCGATGCCCTCGTGATGGAGGGCCCCGCAGCTCCGTTCGGGTATCGCGCAGCCGAGGGGGGCCAGTGGGCCTGACCCTGATCCAGCGCAGCTCCGGCGTTCGCCCGCCGAAGAACCCCAAGATCGCGCTCGTGCTCGCTGGCGGAGCCGTCTCCGGCGGCGCCTTCAAGGTGGGCGGGCTGAAGGCGCTCGACGAGTTCCTGGTCGGGCGCAAGGTGACCGAGCTCGATACCTACGTCGGGCTCTCGGCGGGTGCGTTCCTGGCCACGTCGCTGGCCGCAGGCATCACGCCCGACGAGATGATCGAGGCGCTCGAGGGCACCTCGCGCCGCATCGACCAGCTCCGCCCGATCGATTTCTACAGTCCCAACATAGGCGAGGTGATCGGGCGTGCGACCGTGTTCGGCGCGCGCATGGCGGGCTACCTGCCGGGGCTCTTGCTCGACCTGCTCTCGGTGCTGCCCGATCTGCCGGAGCGCGTCGGTCCGTACCTGCGGCGGCTGGTCGACAAGCCGACCTACACGCACCTCGAAGCGTTCCTGATGGAGCTGTACGAGGAGGTCTCACCGAAGCGTCAGTTCCCGCCGCTCGGCGCGCTCTTGCCCGGGGGTCTGTTCGACAACGCGCCGCTCGAACGCTGGCTGGCCACGAACATGGCCAAGGTGGGCGTGCCGAACTACTTCGCGGACTTCTACCGCGAGACCGGCCGCAAGCTCTACATCACGGCCACCAACCTCGACAACGCCGAGCGCGTGCTGTTCGGCCCCGAGGACGACCACGGCCTGACGATTTCGGAGGCGGTGCAGGCCTCGAGCGCGCTACCCGGCTTCTTCAAGCCCGCGCGCTTCAACGGCGTCGACTACGTCGACGGAGGTGTGCGCCGCACCGCGAACCTCGACGTGGCGGTGGAGCAGGGCGCCGACCTGATCATCTGCTACAACCCGTTCCGGCCCTACCTGAACGATCCGCACGCCGCCGGCCGCGTCGGCAGCCGCTACCTGTCCGACCGCGGCCTGCAGACCGTGATGAACCAGGTGCTGCGCACGATGCTCCACACCCGACTGGCCATGGGTCTGCGCAGCTACATGCACGACGAGCACTTCCGCGGCGACATCGTGGTGATCGAGGCGCGCGAGACCGACGAGAAGTTCTTCGACCTGAACCCGCTCGAGTTCTGGCGCCGCTCGGACGCGGTGAAGCACGGGCTCGATTCGGTGCGCAAGACCCTGCTCGATTCCGCGGACGTCCTGCAGCCGATCTTCGCCCGCTACGGGCTCGAGTTCCGGCCACCCAAGGACCTCGACCGCCCGGCCGCACCCGAGCGCGAGGCGCGCCCCGGGGCGCCCAATCTGCGCGTGGTTTCGAGCAGCGCTCCGGGCTGATCCGGCCCGGTATCTCGCGGCCCGTTGCACCTCGGTGTAGGGCGCGCCTTGAGCGCTCGCGCCACGCGTGATAACTTGCCCCTCGTAACACCGCGGCCGTTCCGCGGAATCCCCGCTTTCGAGCGGTGCCGTTGCGCGGCGGGGCTGGGCCAAGGACCGTGGATCCATGTGCACGCTGATCCTTCTGGACCGCGTCGTACCTGAGTTTCCGGTCGTCGTTGCGGCCAATCGAGACGAGTTTTTCGCACGACCCGCCGCACCGCCGGCGCGGTTCGTGCCCGGAGACGGAAAGCTGGCCTTCGTTGCACCCCAAGACCTCGAGGCCGGCGGAACCTGGATGGGTTTGAACTCGAACGGCGTCTTCGTGGGTCTCACCAACCGCCCGGTCGCCGCGCGCGATCGCAGCGCGCGTTCGCGCGGGCTGTTGGTGGTCGACGCGCTGGGTCAGCCCTCCGCCGCCGCGGCCGCCGACGAGCTCGAGCGCGTCTGCGAGCAGCGCACGTCTCCATTCAACTTGCTCGCGGCCGATGGTCGCGAGACCTGGCTCGCGCGTCTGCACGGCGACCGCCTGGAAACCCGGCCGCTGGAGCCCGGCATCCACGTAGTCTGCAACCGCGACGCCGACGACCCGAGCTCCCGGAAAGTCCGCCGCATCGAGCAGATGCTGCGCACGCTCGACCCGGCCGGTGGTCTCGAGGTGCTGGTCGCCGGCCTCGCGCAGGTGCTCGGAGCGCACCCGGACCCCTCGAATTCGCTCGAGAATCCCTGCGTCCATACGGTCGAGTACGGAACTCGATCCTCCACCGTGCTCGCGGTCGGGCCGGGCAAGCGGACCTGGCGCTACGCCGCCGGGGCACCCTGCGAAACCAAGTACGACGATTTCAGCCGCCTGCTGGATGACCTCCCGCAGGCCGTCACGTGAGGGCCAACTGACCATGAAGCGAATCGGAAGCAACCTTCGGCCTGCGGACCAGAAGCCGCACCGGAACCTGCGCAGCATCATCCGCTACTCGACCAGCGAGAAGCCGGACAATGACTACCCGCGCCGGATCATCTCGCCGCCGCTGCCGGCGGAGTGCTGCACGGACGAGAACCGCGAGCTGGTGGGCAACACGCGCGAGATCGACGGTTTCAAGTTCTGCTACAAGATCTGCCGCACCTGCGGACACGCGGTCCGCTACTTCTACCCGGCGATCGACAGCAACGACGAGGCGGTCTCGAAGTACCGCGCGTCGAACCGCTACATGGCGCAGTAGTCAGCAAAGCTCGTCAGAGGTCGAGCTCGAACGCGTGCGGGTTGCGCAGCAGCGCGCCGTGCGCGGTGAAGAGCCACTGCGGCGGCGCGTTGAAGTGTCCCCACGGCGCGAGCGCCGCGAGCGAGCGTCCGATCACGTGATTGGCGGGCGCGCGCGGCAGCGCCGAGCCGGGATCGAGCAGCTCGACACGGCCGCCCGCCAGCCGCACCGGACGCAACGCGGGCAGGCCGAGCCGCTCGAGCTGCTGTGCGCGGAGCCAGCAGCGGCGTGCAGTCTCGACGTCGAGCTCGAGCGCGATCGTCTTCGCGCTCGCGCGCGCGCGCATCACCCACGTGTCGCCCTGGCGCGCGAGGTTGCGCCCCTCGCGGAACGCCGAGGCCTCCGCGTGGCGCGCGTCGTGGCGTCGGATGCGGCGGAACTCGGGCCAGATCCGCTCCCACGCTTCGCGCCGCTCGGCGCGGCCGCTGCCCGCGCCGAGGTAAGAGCGCAGGAAGCGAAGCCGGTCGCTGCGCGAGACGCCCAGATCGCGGCGGTGCAGCTTCGCAAGCTGCGTCCAGCGCGCGTGGCCGAGCCGCCGCCGCACGCGGCAGCGCTCGAAGTCGATCAGCACGAACGCGCCGTCCGGCCGCGCCAAGAAGTTGTTCGGCGCGAAGTCGTCCTGGTCGACGCCCGCGTCGTGAAGCCTTCGCGCGAGCGCCGCGAAGCGCTCGAGCAACGCGCGGCGCTCGGCGCCCGGCAGCGTGTTGTCGCCGAGCACGCGCACCAGATCGCGCGCTTCGATTTCGCGAATCACCGAGTAGCTCTTCTCGAGCACGCCGTTGCTCCGCTGCTCGCCGACCGCGATCGGCGCGGCGACTTCGAAGCCGAGCCGCTCGAGGCGCGTGGCGATCGCGTGCTCCATGCGCGCCTTCGAGCGGCGCAAAAAGTACCGCAGGCGCTTCGCGCCGGGCGGCAGCGCGAAGACCTTCACGTACAGGGCCGGCTCGGCCGGGCCCGCGTCGACGCGGAAGAAGCGTTTGCGGCCGGTCAGCTCGCGGGCAAGAATCCCGGGACCCGCGAGGACGGCCTCGGGATCCGCGAGGAGGGCGTCGAGCTTCGGCGTCGGTGAACCGTACACCCACCAACGGACGCTCGTTCCGGAGCGCGGCATCACGGAGTCAGGCTAGCAAAGATGGAGCTCCAGACGCTGCGCGACGCGGAGCGCTATCTCGACCAACTGATCAACCGCGAGAAGAAGACGCAGTTCGACTACGAGCGACTCGCGCTCGCGCCGATCCGCGCGCTGCTCGAAGCGATCGGCAGCCCCGAGCGAGGTCTGCCGTGCGTGCACGTGGCGGGCTCGAAGGGGAAGGGAACGGTCACGCTCGCGACCGAGTGTCTCCTGCGCGCGGCCGGTCTGCGCGTCGGCACCTACACCTCGCCGCACTTGGTGAGCTGGCGCGAGCGCTTCCGCATCGACGGCGAGCTCGTCGCCGAGGACGCTCTGGTAGCGGAGCTGCGCGCGATGCAAGCCCCGATCGAGCGCCTGCGGCTGGACCCGGATCTGTGTCCGAGCTTCTTCGACGTCTCGACCGCGCTCGCGCTCGCGCTGTTCCGCAAGGCCGGTGTCGACGTGGCCGCGATCGAAGTCGGGCTCGGCGGCCGGCTCGACTCGACCAACGTCGTCGAGTCGCGAGTCTCGGTCGTGACCACGATCCAGCTCGAGCACACCGACAAGCTCGGCGGCACGCTCGAGCTGATCGCGCGCGAGAAGGCCGGCATCCTGCGGGCCGGCGTGCCGGCGCTGCACGGCGAGCTCGATCCCGAGGCGTGGGGCGCCATCGCAGCCCAGAGCATCGCGGTCGGCGCCGCGCTCGAAGGCGTCGAGGTGTCCGATCTACACAGCTCGGCGTCGGGCCTCGCCTTCCGGCTCGAGGACGGCCGCGCCGTTTCGAGCCGCGTGCTGGGTGCGCACCAGGCCGTGAACCTGGCGCTCGCGGTGCACGCGGCCGAGCGCTTCCTGGAGCGGGCGCTCACGGCCAAGGAGCTCGCGTCGCTCGAGACGCTCGAGCTGCCCGCGCGGCTGGAGCGGATCGGCGACGTGATCCTCGACAGCGCCCACACGCCCGACTCGGCGCGCGCGCTGCGGCGCACGCTCGAAACGCTCTGGCCCGGTCGGCGCTTCGCGCTGCTGCTCTCCGTCTCGCGCGACAAGGACGCCGCGGGCATCGTCGCCGAGCTCAGCGACGTGACGCGGCTCTGTGTCGCCACGGCGGTGGAGCCGCAGCGCTCGCTCGATCCCGACGAGCTGGCCGCGCTCGCCTGGGCGGCCGGGATTCCCGACGTCGAGGTCGAGCGTGATCCCCTGCGCGCGCTCGAGCTCGCACGGCGCCGCTCCGGCTCCGACGGCGGCATCGTGATCGCCGGCTCGATCTTCCTCGCCGGCGCTCTGCGCCCGCACTTGCTCGCTCGACGAGGGCAGTTCTAGACTCCGGCCGCGCGGCAGGAGGACCCCCCTTTGGCACTGATTCGCAAGAAGACCGGCAACTTCCTCGAGGACTTCCGTCTGGGGCAGCTGTTCCGCCACAAGGGCGGGCGCACGGTCACCGAGGGTCTCACCGCGCACTTCACCGACTTCTCGTTCACCGCCAACCCGCTGCACAAGAACCTGCGCTACGCGCGCGCCTACGGCTACGCCGCGCTGCCGATTCCGCCCGGCCTGGTGATGGCGGTCGCGTTCAGCCAGACCGTCGAGGACATCTCCGAGAACGCGCGCGCGAACCTCGAGTACATCGACATGCGCTTCGGCGCGCCGGTCTTCGTCGGCGACACGATCGAGACCGAGACGACGGTGCTGGGCGTGAAAAGTTCGGCGAGCCGGCCCGAGCTCGGCGTCGTGCACGTGCAGAGCGTCGCGCGCAAGCAGACCGGCGAGATCGTGCTCGCCTACCAGCGCAAGGTGCAGGTGTTCCGACACGAGGCGAACGCCTTGCTCGATCTCGGCGACGTGCCCGCTGCGCAGGTGGACGTCGCGCTCGAGCTGCCCGCCTACGACTCGAACGCCGGCTACGCCGAGCTCGCGCACCTCTCGAACGCCGACACCTACTTCGAGGATTTCAAGCCCGGCGACACGATCGAGCACTCGCGCGGCCGCGTGATGACCGACGAGCACATCTTTTTGACCGGCATGCTCGACAACACCTCGCAGGTGCACTGCAACCAGACCATGATCGACCGCGATCCGAGCCGCTACCTGGGCGGCAAGCTGGTCGTGTTCGGCGGCATTCCCTTCACGCTCTGCTTGGGACTCTCGAGCCCCGACATCTCGGACAACAGTCTGGGCGACATCGTCTACAAGACCGGCCGCCACACCGCGCCGATCTTCTCGGGCGACACGGTGTTCGCGTCGACGGAGATCGCGGCGAAGAGCGACCTGCAGGGCCGCCCCGATCTCGGCCGTCTCGACGTGATCCTGCGCGGCCACAAGTTCGAGCACGGCCCCGGCGACGAGAAGCGCGTCGAGATCTTCTACCTCGAGCGCGCGCTTGCGGTGAAGCGGCGCTCGCGCTACGCCTGATTGACTTCGCTCGGCTTCGCGTCCGGCCCTCCCGTTCCAATGTCTCGCCGGATTCAGCCAGCGGACTGCAGTTCCGCGTAGCGGCGGTAGGCGCCTCCGGGGATGGCGATCAGCTCGTCGTGGGTGCCGCGCTCGACGATCGCGCCGTCGCGCAGGAACAGGATCTGGTCGGCTGCGCGCACGGTCGAGAGCCGGTGCGCGACCACCAGCACGATGCGCTCGCGCGCGGCTTCGCGCAAGCTCGCGAGCAGACGCCGTTCGGTGTCGGGATCGAGCGCGGAGGTCGGCTCGTCCAGGATCAGGATGGGCGCGTCTCGCAGCAGGCCTCGCGCGATCGCGAGGCGCTGCTTCTGGCCGACCGAAAGCCCGGCGCCTGCGCGGCCGAGCCGCGTCGCGAGGCCATCGGGTAGACGGCGCACGAATTCGTCCGCGCCGGAGATCTGCACAGCGCGGCGCAGCTCGAGCTCGGAGGCGTTCGGGTTCGCGAGCCGCAGGTTCTCCTCGATCGTTCCGTCGAAGAGCGCGCTCTCCTGGAAGATGAACGCGATCTGCGCGCGCAGCGAATCGCGCGTGACGCCGGCGAGATCGACGCCGTCGACGCGAACCCGGCCGCGCGTCGGCTGCAGGAAACGCGGCACGTGGTAGATCAGCGTGGTCTTGCCCGCGCCCGCCGGGCCGACGATCGCGGTGACGCGACCGAGTGTCGCCTCGAACGACACGCCGCGCAGCGCGGGCGTGCCGTCGGGCCAGGCGAAGTCGACGTCCTCGAACGCCAGGCTGCGCGTGGCGCGTGGCAGCTCGCGCGCGCCGGGGGGGTCGCGCTCGGGCTCGAGATCCATCAGGAAGAACACGCGCTCCAGGCCCGGCGCCGAAGTCTGCAGCGTGAACCAGAGCGATCCGAACATCACCGCGAAGACGCCGATCTGGATGAAATAGGTGAAGAGCACAGAGAAGTCGCCCAGGCTGATCGCGCCCGAGATCACCAATTCCACGATCTCGAGAAACACCCAGCGCAGCAGCGCGATGCCGGGCACGAAAGCGACCAGGATCGCGATCATCCCGAGCGCCATCACGCCGCGGTGTTGCGCGAACGAGCGCGCGCTGTCGCGATCGAAGCGCGCGCGTTCGCGGCCCTCGCCGCCCTGCGTCTGCACCGCCAAGATGTTCGCGACGCCTTCCTCGAGCGAGGTCGTGGACACGGACCCGGCCGCGCGGCTGCGCCCGCCCTGTCGGCGCACGAGCCGCGCGAACGGCCACGTCGCGATGAACGCGAGCGGCGCGAACGCGATCGCCGCCAGCGCGAGCCGCGACTGGCCGAAGCTGTCCCAGATCGTGAACGCGTAGGCCGCGATCGCGAACGGCACGAGCGTCGGCACCAGGATGATCCGGTAGCAAGTCTGCGTGATGGCCGGCGTGTCGTACATCAGGCGGTAGACCGCGTCGCCGATGCGCGCGTCGTCGAACAGATGCAGCGGCAGACTCTGGATGCGCTCGAAGAGCCTCGCTCGGTAGTGGTGGTTCAGGTCCTGCGTGAGCCGCAGCGTCCAGCGGAAATCGAACAGCCCGAACAGTCCGCCCGCGAAGCTGAAGCCCGCGTTCGCCGCGTTCTCGGTCGCGGTCGCGGCGTCGACGCCCGACGCGAGCCAGGCGTCGGTGCGGTCGCGCTCGCCGCCGTCGGAGCCGATCTGCCCGATCAGGATCAGGAGCAGCGCCTGCGCGCCGATCGTCCAGGCGAGGATCTCCGTGTAGTCGGCGTGCTCGAGCAGGCGCACGAACGGCCGGGCGAGCATGGGATACGAGTGGATCCGATCGGCGATCGAGAGATCTCCGATCACGTGATCGATCAACAGCTTGATCGGCACGGGCAGGACCAGCATCGGCACGAGCGAGAGCGCCGTGAGTCCGATCTTCGCCGCGAAGCGTCCGCGCAGCGGCGCGGCGTAGCGCAGCGCGCGCGCGAAGCTCGCCAGCGTTTCGACCGAAGAGCGCGCGACCGGCTCGACGGGTCCGCTCACGGCGCGACTCGCGAGTCGATGCGCTCGGTCTCGACCAAGGCGCGGTAGGCGCCGTCGCTTCGCGCCATCAGCGCGTCGTGCTGCCCGGACTCGACGATCCGGCCCGCGTCGAGGTAGACGATCTGATCCGCCATGCGAATCGTCGAAAGTCGATGGGTGATCAGGAAGACGCAGCGGCCCGCGCCCCAAGCGGCGAGATTGCGCACCAGGCGGTGCTCGGTCTCGGCGTCGAGCGAAGCCGTGGGCTCGTCGAGCACGAGGATGGCCGAGTTCTTCAGGATCGCGCGCGCGATCGTGATGCGCTGCCGCTGGCCCGTCGAGAGCTTCGCGCCACGCTCGCCGAGCATGCTGTCGTAGCCCTGCGGGAGCGCGGTGATGAATTCGTCGGCGCAGGCGACACGCGCGGCCTCGCGCACTGCGGCATCGTCCGCGTCGGGCACCGCGTAGCGGATGTTCTCGCGCACGCTGGCGGCGAACAGCACGTTCTCCTGCAGCGCGATCGCGATCGCTCCGCGCAGGTCGGCAACGCGCAGCCGGCGCAGGTCGACGCCGTCGAACTCGATGCTGCCCGAGTCGGGATCGTAGAGCCGCAGCAGGAGCGCCATCAGCGAGCTCTTGCCGGAGCCGGTCGGACCGACCAGCGCGGTGATCGCGCTGATTCTGGCTTCGAAGCTGACACCGACCAGTGCCGGCCGCTCCGTCTGGTACGCGAAGCTCACGTCCTTGAACGCGATCCGATCGCGCAGCGGCGCGAGCGCGATCGCATCCGGCGCGTCCTGCACCTCGGGCTCGGTATCGAGCAGCTCGAACACGCGATCGAGCCCGACGGCGATGTCCTGCGCGCGGCCCCAGGTGCGGAAGATCCCGACGATGCTGCCTGCGCCCGACGCGAACATGCCTTTCCAGGCGTTGTACAGGCCGAGCGTCCACAGGCCGATGCCCGCGCTCGCGAGCCAGGCCTGCGCGAACTCCGGCCCGCGCGAAGCCACCAGGCTCGCGATCCAGAGCGGCGACTCGGCGCGCGTCGCGAGCGTGGCGAGCACGCTGGCCGCGAGCGTCGACGCGCCGATCACCCAGAACACGAGCACGCCGAAAGTCGCGAGCTGGCTGCGGGCCGCGCGCGCCCCCGCGAACGCGGCGTGCGAGGCGCTCTCGAAGCGCGCCTGCTCGAAGCCCTCGAGCCCGTACGCCTTGATCACGCGCACTCCGGCGAGGCTCTCCTGGATCCGCGAGGTCAGCCCGCTGTTGGTCTCGCGTGCGACGCGGAAGCGCGCGCGCAGGCGCTTCGAGAACCACAGCCCGAGCGCGAGCAGCGGCAGCCAGGTCGCGGCGAGCGCCAGCGCGAGCGCGGGCGAGAACGCGACCAGCACGAGCGTCAGCGTGACCGCCTGCGTGGCGCCGGCGATCGGCGCGATGATGTACGACTGGACGACCTGCGTGACCATCGCGCTGTCCTGATAGGTGCGGTAGATCGCGTCGCCCACGCGGCTCTGATCGTGGAAGCGCAGCGAGAGCGTCTGCAGGCGATCGACCAGCTGCAGCCGCAGCGATTGGTTCACGCGCTGCAGGATCCAGATGCCGTAGTAGCCGACCGCCATGATCCCCGCGGCGATCGAGACGCTGAGTCCGGCGAGCATCCAGGTGAGGCGCTCCGCGAGCGCGCGGCGCAGCGGAGCGTCAAGCGCCTCCACGTGCGCGACCCGCTCGGGCGCCATGCCGACCGCGCGCGCGGCGAGCTCCGAGATCGGCTGGCCCTGCAACGCGCCGTTCCAGAGCGCGGGCGCGTAGACCAGGAAGCTCGCGAAGCCGACGAGCGCGAGCGCGGCCATCGAGAGAAGCAACACCACGAGGTGTCGGCGCACGCCGCGCAGGAGCGGCAGGCAGCGCCGCACCACGCGCAGTTGACCCCACAGGTCGAGGTCCGTCCCCGAATCGTTCGGGGTGAGTTCGGTCGAGCTCATCGGAGCGCGATGGTACCCTGACGCCGATGGTTCGCCCCCTGACCGCCGCCGACGGCTTCGACGCCCGCGCGCTGCTGCGCGCGCGGCCGCTCCACAACGTGTTTCTCGACTACGTGGTCGCGGCCGGCGTGCTGGGCCGGGTGCCGGGCTTCTACGGCTACGCGCCCGGCGGGCGGCTCGAGGCGGTGCTGATGATCGGCCCGCAAGGGGGAACCGCGCTCGAAGTGCGCGACGCGCGCGCGTTCGCACCGCTCGCGGCGGCGGCCGCGCGCACGGCAATCCGGCCGCGTCACATCGTGGGCAGCGAGGACGTCACCGAGCCGTTCTGGAGCGAGTACCAGCGCCACGCCCCGGGTCTGCGCTGGACGCGCCGCGAGCCGGTGTTCGCCGCGCGCGCGGCCGAGCTGTGCGGGCCGAGCGCCGCCGCGCAGCGCATGCTGCTCGAGCCGGCGCGCGCGTCCGACCTGCTCGAGCTGACCGCGAACAGCGCGGAGCAGCACCGCGAAGACCTGCACGACGACCGCGAGGCCGCCGACGCCGCGGGCTTCCGCGAGCGCCACGCGAGCGACGTGCGCGACGGCCGCTGGTGGATCGCGCGCGCGCGCGGCCGGATCGTGTTCCAGGTGCACGTCGGCGCAGCCAGCGCGAACACGGTGCAGCTCGGCGGCGTGTTCGTCCCGCGCGCTGCGCGCGGCTGCGGTCACGCGACAGAGGGCGTTCGCGGCATCTGCGCCCGGCTCTTCGATCGCTACGAGATCGTGACACTCTACTGTGACGAGGCGAACGAAGCCGCCCGCCACGTCTACCAGCGCGTCGGCTTCCGCGAAGCGTTCTGCAATCGCAGCTACCTGCTCGAGGAATCACCGGCCCGCGAGCTGCCCGCCGGCTACGCCTGACTCGAGATCGCCCGCTCAGGCGCGTGCGACCTCGACCGGGATGCCGTTCACGACCGCGGTTCCCGACGGCGCGTCGAGCGCGCGGGCATCCGAGAGCGCGTTCGAGTTCACGCCGGGTCGGCGTGCGGCGACCGTGAGACGCGCGCCCGCCCGGCCGTGTCCGAAGCCGTGCGGCAAGCACACGACGCCGCGCGCGACCTCGTCGCTGACCTCTACCGCGACCACCAGCGTCGCAGCCGCGGAACGGATCTGCGCGAGATCGCCGCCGCCGAGGCCGCGCTCGGCGGCGTCGGCGGGGTGCACGACCAGCGTGCAGCGCTCGCGACCGGTCATCAGCGACGGCGCGTTGTGCAGCCACGAGTTGTTCGAGCGCAGGTCGCGCCGGCCGATCAGCAGCAGCCCGTCGTCGTCAGGACGCGACAGGCGCTCGCGCAGCCGCGGCAGGTCGGCGGCCAGGTATGGATGCGCGAGCTCGATCTTGCCGCTCGGCGTGCGCAGCACGTCCGGCAGCGCAGGCTCGAGCGGACCGAGATCGAGCCCGTGCGGGTGGCGCTCGAGCTCCGCGAGCGAGAGCCCGCCCGGCACGGCGCCGAAGCCGTCTCCGTAGGGACCGGTGCGCAGTTCGAGGTCGAGGATGCGCTCGGGCCCGCGCCGTCCGGCGGCGAGCGCGACCAGCTCGCCCGGGTCGCGGCCGTGGATCGGCGAGCTCGGGTCCGACACCTGTGCGTGTAGCCGCGCGGCGAAGTAGCCGTCGTCGAGCGCGTTCGCGTCCGCCTTCGCGCCCTGGCCGGCGAAGATCGCGGCCAGGCGCAGCATGATCTGCCACTCCGGCAGCGCGTCGACGTCGAGCGGCAGGACGGGCTTCGAGTAGCGTGCGGCGTTGCGCACGGCGACCTGATAGAGCAGGGCGTCGTAGTGCGGCTGTTGCAGCGGCGAGGGCGACGGCAGCACGACGTGTGCGTGGCGCGCGGTCTCGTTCACGAACAGGTCGAGCGAGACCAGACAGTCGAGCTGCGCCAGCGCGCGGTCGAGCCGCTCGCCGTCGGGCACCGAGAGTGCGGGATTTCCGGCGATCACCACGAGCGCGCGGATCTGTCCCTCGCCGGGGGTGTCGATCTCTTCGGCGAGGCAGGCGGCGGGCAGCTGGAACAGAACCTCGGGCGCCCCGCGCACGCGCGTGCGGAAGCGGCCGACCTGGAACTCCGGTCCGCGCCCCTTCGCGCCGCGCGTGTGGTCGCCGCCGGCCAGCGGCCGGCTCCACATCACGCCGCCGACGCGATCGAGGTTTCCGGTGAGCACGTTCAGCGCGTCGATCCCCCAACTCGCGAGCGTGCCGAACTCCTGCGTGCAGGTGCCGACGCGGCCGTACACGGCGGCGCGCTCGGCGCTCGCCAGCTCGCGCGCGATCCTGCGAATCGTGGTTGCGGGAATCCGGCAACGCGCCTCGACCGATTCCGGCGTGAACTCCGCCGCGAGCTCGCGCAGCCGCTCGACTCCGTTCACGTGCGCGCCGAGCGCGCCGAGTGCGACGCGCCCCTCCGCGAACAGCGTGTTCACCAGCGCGAACAGGAACAGCGCGTCGGTGCCAGGTCGGATCGGCAGCCATTCATCGGCGCGTTCGGCGGTCTTCGTGCGGCGCGGATCGACCACCACCACGCGCCCGCCGCGCGCGCGGATCGCGTCGAGCCGGCCCTGTAGATCCGGCGCGACCAGCAGGCTCCCGTTTGAAGCCGCCGGGTTCGCGCCCAGCACGAGCAGATACTGCGTGCGGTCGACGTCCGGCACGGGAATGCCCCAGGCCGTGCCGAACATGCAGTTCACCGCGACCTGCTTCGGCTGCTGGTCGACCGTGCCCGCCGTGTAGAGCTGGTGCGTGCCGGCCGCCAGCAGCAGCGCGGGCAGATAGGCGTAGAGCGAGTAGTCGTGCGCGGTGGGATTGCCGACGTAGACGGCGACCGATCCGCGGCCGTGTCGCTCGATCACCGGCTGCAGGCGCCGCTCGATCTCCGCGAACGCCTCGTCCCAGCTCGCCGCGCGCAGACCCTCGGGCCCGCGCACGAGCGGTGTGCGCAGCCGGTCGGGGTCGTGGTGCAGCTCGCCGAGCGCGGCGCCCTTCGGGCACAGGTAGCCGCGGCTGGTGACGTCGCGCTCGTCTCCGCGCACACGCAGCACGCGCTCGCCCTCGAGCGAGAGCGCGAGTCCACAGCTCGCCTCGCAGATCGGGCAGGTTCGGAACGCGGTGCGTGTGCTCAGTGCCGGCACAGAGCCCGGTAGGTTCGCCACGAATCGAGCAGGTACGCGTGCGCGCGCTTTTCCACCGCCGCGTGATCGCCGCCCTGCACGTCACCCCGTACCGTGAACAAGGTCATCGGGCGACTGCCCGTGAACATCTGGCGCGGCGCCGCGCGGAGCTGCGCGCGCCAGCCGGTTTCGACGGGCTCGCCCTCGTAGACGAGCAGCGACGCGATCACCGCGCGCGGCTGCCCCGGCCGATCGCCCGCGAGCTGCGAGCGCACGATCGGCAGCCGGCCGTCGTCGGACTCCAGCCACTCGATGGTGTCGGCGCCAGGCTCGACGTCCTGCCAGAGCCGGCGCGAGCCGCGGTAGTAGAGCAGCCTCGGTTCGTAGTTGCGAATCACGGCGTAGCGAAGCGCCGGCGTGTCCGCGGTTGCCGGCAGCGTACCCTCGCGCCACTGCGAGGCCTTGTACTGCTGCTGCATCAACAGCGCGCGGGCGGGATCGACGCTTCCGTCCGAGGGCACGAGCGCGGCGGCGTTCGCGCAGTCGTCGCCGCGCAGGCGCGCGGTCGAGTGCATGCCGACCGGGATCAGCGCGAGCGCGCAGAGCGCCGCGAGCGCCAGCGCGTAGCGCGTCGCGACGACGACGCGCTGGCCCGAAGCCTTGGCCGAGCGCATGGCGTCGGGTCCCGCGATCGCGAACAGCACCGCGATCACGACACCGAACAGGATCACGCCCGACGCGGGATGCAGCGTGGTGTCGAGCAGCTCGGCGCCGTAGCGTTGCGCCAGCAACACGAGCGCGGTCACGCGCAGGATGTTGCAGACGATCGCGACCGGGATGGCGGAGAGCAGTAGCGCGAGCCTCCGCTGTTTCGAGCTCGAGAAGTGCGCGAGCACCAGCGCCGTGATCACCGCGGCCTGCAGCGACGACCAGCCGGAGCAGTTGTCCGCGACCTCGACCGCGAGTCCCGGCACCGAGAGCGCCGTGCCGACGCGCGCGATCGGCATGCCGAACAGCGGCACCAGCCAGGTCGTGCCGATCGCGGCGATCGGCCGCAGCACGCTGTAGAGCGGCGTCAGCATGCCCGTGGGAATCGGCACGATGAACACGGCCAGCGCGAGCGGGAACGCGAGCTCGCGCGTGCGGCGCGTGCCGAGCAGGAGCAGCGAGATCCCCGGCAGCGCAATCACCAGCGCGATCGCGCCCAGCATCTGCGTGTGCATCGCCGCGTCGAGCGCGACCAGCGCCAGCGCGGGCACGACGAACAGGAAGCCCAGTGCTGACGAGCGCGGGGTCGGGTCCGGATCGAGCTTCAGCTGCTCGCGAATCAGGTACGCGAGCACGAGCGGCATGAACAGCGTGTGCACCTCGCTGAACGCCGATTGCGTGCCGCGCTGGTACAGCCAGATCGCCGTCGGTGTGAAGGCGAGGATGAACGGAGCGAGCCAGAGCCACCCGACCATGCGGACTCCTCTAGACGCGCGGGAACTTCGGCGGTCGCCGTTCCAGGAAGGACTGCACGCCCTCCTTGAAGTCGGGTCGCGAGAAGCTTTCCACCATCAGCTTCACGGCCTCGTCGCACGCCGGGCCGAGTTCACTCGTGAGCTGCTGGTAGACCTGCCGCTTCATCACCATCATCGAGGCCGGCGAGGCGTTCGCCGCCAGCTCGCGCACGTAGTCGACGCAGTGGGCGACCAGCTTTTCGTCGGAGAGCACGCGATTCACGAGCCCGATCCGCTCGGCTTCGCGCGCATCGATCTTGCGGCCCGAGAGCAACAGGTCGAGCGCGTGCGCGGAGCCGACCAGCCGCGGCAGCGTCCAGGCCAGGCCCCACTCCGCGATCAGGCCGCGGCGCACGAAGGCGGTCGTGAAGGTCGCGCTCTCGGCCGCGAAGCGCAGATCGCAGAACAGCGCGATCGGCATCGCCATGCCGGCGCACGGTCCGTTGATCGCGGCAATGATCGGTTTGCGCACCGACATCAGGTACGAGTAGTGCTTGCGGAACGACTCACCCATTTCGGTGTCGCCGGGGTCGGCGGCGAGTCCCGAAGCGGTGCCGCCGCGCTCGCGCTCGCCAACGGTGATCGCCTGCAGTCCCTTCAGGTCCGCACCCGCGCAGAAGCCGCGGCCCGCCCCGGTGAGCACGATGCCGACCACGCTCTTGTCGGCCTCCGCGCGCGCGATCGCGTGGCGCAGCTCGTCGCCCATGCGATCGGTCCAGGCGTTCAGTCGCTCCGGCCGATTCAGCGTGATCAGCGCGACGGGGTCTTCGACCGAGTAGAGGATCTGCTCGTACATTCACGCCTCCGGGGTAGTCACGGCAAAAGGCCGCGGGTTTTCGATCCGAGCTCGCCGCACCGCATTCGAACCACTGACGGACCGATCCGCTCATCGACCTCGGGCTTGCCGCTCACGCGCGCAGCATACCAGCGGGGCCCGCCCAACGGGCGCGCGGTCGCAGCACGAAGCCGGCCTCGTACTGCTCCAGGATGTGGGCAACCCAGCCCGCCGCGCGGCCGATCGCGAAGATCGCCGGGCCCTGGCCTTGGGGCAGATCGAGCGCAGCGCAGGCGCAGGCGAGCGCCACGTCGACGTTGGGCTTGGGCCGGCCGGCCTCGTCCATCGCGTGGAGGATCGCCGCGATCGTCTTCACGCGCGGCGCGCGTGGGGCAAGCCGTCTTGCGGCCTCGAGCAGCGGCGGCACGCGCGGATCGCCATCCGGATAGAGCGAGTGACCGAATCCGGGAATGCGCTCGCCGCGGCGCATGCGATCGCGCACGGCGCTGGCCGCGCCGGCGGCGTTCGCAGCTTCGCGAGCGAGGATCTCGACCTGCTCGCTCGCGCCGCCGTGCAGCGGTCCGCTGAGCGCGGCGACCGCGGCGCCGAGACACGCGTACAGGTCGGCGCCGGTCGAGGCCGCCACGCGCGCCGCGAACGTGGACGAGTTCAGCTCGTGATCGGCGAGCAGCACGAGTGCGACGTTCAGGAGCTCGAGCGCGGGCTTCGTGGTCGGCGCGCCGAGCGCGATCGCGAGCGCGCGCGCCGGGTCGCCGGCCTCGAGCGCGGGTGCGAGCCGGCGTGGATCGAGCGCGAGCGCGTACGAGGCCGCGAGCTGCGGCAGCAAGCCGCGCGCGCGCGCGAGCACGGCCTCGGGTCGCGCGTCGAAGCGCGAGGCATCGTTCGCCGCGAGCACCGGCAGCGCGATCGCGAGCGCGCCGAGCGGTGGGCTGCCGCGCGGCACGAGCTTCGCGAGCTCGCGCGCCGGCCAGATCGTCGCGCCGGCGGGCCAGCTCGGCGCGCGCGCGGGCAGGGCGCCGGTCCAAAGCAGCTCCGCGACCGACGGGAAGGGAGCGCGTGCGCTCGCGAGCTCGCTCGCGAGCCGGTCGCGGTAGACCGGCCCGAGCGGAGTCATGTCGGTGATGCGCGTCTCGAGCACCGGCTCGCCGAAGCGCAGCGCGCCCGCGGCGGGTCCGGCGCTGCGCGCGCGCAGTGCCTCGAGATCGGCGCGCGCGTAGCGCCGCGCGCGGCCGCGCGTCCCGGACACACTCTTCAAGCGGCCGCGGCTCGCGTAGGCGTAGAGCGTCGCGAGCTTCACGCCCAGGAATTCGGCCGCCTCGCGCGCGCAGAGCGCTGCGTCGGTTCGCGTCTTCACGGCTCGTATCTTGATCGATCGATCAACGTTGATCAAGTAATGGATCAGCGGCAAGGTAGAGGTCCAAGGAGAAGTGCGATGCAGATGGATGGACTCGAGGGCGTGGTGGTGGCGGAGACCTGCCTTTCCGACGTCGACGGCGAGCGCGGCCGCCTGGTGGTGCGCGGGCACGACGTGGAGCAGCTCGCGCAGCGAGCCGATTTCGAGGCGGCCTGCGCGCTGCTCTGGAGCGGCGAGCTGCCCGGTCCGATTGCGCACGAGGACGTGCGTGAGGAGTTGGGCCGAGCACGCGTTCGCGCGTTCGCGCGCCTGCGCTCGCTCGGCCGCGCGCTCGATGCGCCCGACGGCATGGAGGCCGTGCGCGGGGCGCTCGCGCAGCTGCGCGCGAGCGAGATTCCGGAGTGCGAGCTGCGTGCCGAGCTCACGGCTTCGGTCGCGGTCTTCGCGGCGGCGTGGGCGCGCAAACAGCGCGGCTCGGCGCCGATCGCACCCGATCCCGCGCTCGGTCACGCCGCCGACTACCTGCGCATGGCGAGCGCGCACGGCAGCGATCCGGCGCGCAGCCGCGCGCTCGACGCGTACCTGGTCACCGCCGCCGATCACGGCATGAACGCATCCACGTTCACCGCGCGCGTGGTCGCTTCGACCGACTCCGACACGGTGTCGGCCGTGGTGGCTGCACTCGGCGCGCTGAAGGGGCCGCGCCACGGCGGCGCGCCCGGGCCGGTGCTCGCGATGCTCGACGCGATCGGCACGCCCGAGAACGCCTCGAGCTGGATCACCGGCGAGCTGGCTTCGGGCCGGCGCATCATGGGCATGGGCCACCGCGTGTACCGCGTGCGCGATCCGCGGGCGGCAGTGCTCGAGCGCGCCGTCGAGCGCCTGCGCGAGACGGGCCTGCGCAGCGATCGGCTCGATCTCGCGCGCGCGGTCGAGCGCGTCGCCGTCGCGTCGCTCGGCGAGCGCCGCCCCGAGCGCCGCATGGCCGCGAACGTCGAGTTCTACACGGCCGTGCTGCTCGACGCGATCGGTCTGCCGCAGGAGCTGTTCTCGCCGACCTTCGCGGTCGCGCGCGTGGCGGGCTGGCTCGCGCACATCGACGAGCAGCGCCAGAGCTCGCGCATCATCCGGCCCGGCTCGCGCTACGTCGGTCCGCTACCGGAGACGCCCGCGGCGGCCTGAGTCGTATACTCGCAGCTCGTGGCTAGCGGGCGAGCTCCGAGCGGTTCGCGAACTGCTCGAGCGCTTCGGGGTTCGCGAGCGTCTCGCGGTTCTTCACGGGCCGGCCGTGCACGACGTCGCGCACCGCGATCTCGACGATCTTGCCGCTCTTGGTGCGCGGGATGTCGTCGACCGCGACGATCCGCGCGGGCACGTGGCGCGGCGTGGCGTGGGTGCGGATCGCGGCGCGAATCCTCCCTTCGAGCGCAGCGTCGAGCACGAGGCCCGGACGCAGGCGCACGAACAGCACCACGCGCACGTCGTGCTCCCAGTCCTGGCCGATCGCGAGCGCTTCGACGATCTCGTCCAGCTGCTCGACCGGCCGGTAGATCTCGGCCGTGCCGATCCGCACGCCACCCGGATTCAGCACCGCGTCGGAGCGGCCGTACAGCGTCATGCCACCGTTCGGTGTCAGCTCGACCCAGTCGCCGTGGTGCCAGATGCCGGGAAAGCGCTCGAAGTACGCGGCGCGGTAGCGCGCGCCGTCGGAATCGTTCCAGAAGCCGACCGGCATGGACGGAAACGCGCGCGTGCACACGAGCTCGCCCTTCTCGCCGGCGGGGAGTGAGCGGCCCGCGTCGTCGTACACCTCGACCGCCATGCCGAGCGCCAGGCACTGCGACTCGCCGCGGTACACCGGCAAGGTCGGGTTGCCCGCCACGAAGCAGCCGGCGATGTCGGTGCCGCCCGAGATCGACGAGAGCAACACGTCGCGCTTGATGCCCTGGTAGACGAAGTCGAAGCTCTCGGGCGCCAGCACCGAGCCGGTCGACAGGATCGTCTCGACCGACGACAGGTCGTGCGTGCGCGACGGCACGAGCCCGGACTTGCGCACGGCGTCGAGAAACTTCGCCGACGTTCCGAACACGGTCACGCGCTCGGCGTCGACCAGATCGAAGACCGCGCGCTCGTCGGGGTGGAACGGCGAGCCGTCGTAGAGCACGAGCGTCGCCTCGGCCGCGAGCCCGGTCGCGAGCCAGTTCCACATCATCCAGCCGCAGGTGGTGAAGTAGAACAGCCGATCATTGCTGTGCAGATCGGTGTGGAGCCGCTGCTCGACCGCGATCTTCGCCAGCACCGCGCCCGCGCCGTGCACGATGCACTTGGGCACGCCGGTCGTGCCGGACGAGAACAGGATGAAGAGCGGGTGATCGAAAGGCCGGCGTTCGCAGCGGAGCTCGGCCGAGCGCGTGAGCGTCAGCTCCTGGAACGCCTCCGCGCCGGGCAGCGTGCCGATGCCCAGGAAGCGCACCAGGACCACGTGTTCGAGCGAGGGCAGCGCAGCGCAGATCTCCGCCATGCGCGCGCGGAGATCGTGGCTCTTGCCGCCGTAGTGGTACCCGTCGGTTGCGAACAGCACCTTCGGCTCGATCTGGCCGAAGCGGTCGCGCACGCCGCGCACGCCGAAGTCGGGCGAGCACGAGGACCAGATCGCGCCGAGCGAGGTCGCGGCGAGCATGGCCACGATCGCCTCGGGGCAGTTGGGCAGGATCGCGGCCACGCGGTCGCCGGCCACCACGCCCATTGTGCGCAGCTCGCCGGCCAGGCTCGCGACTTGCCGCCGCAGCTCCGCCCACGAGAGCTCCGAGCGCGCTCCGTCCTCGCCGCGGAAGATCAGCGCCGGACCCGCGTCGTCGCGGCGCAACAGGTTCTCGGCGTAGTTGAGCTTCGCGCCGGGAAAGAAGCGCGCGCCGGGCATGCGGTCGTCGACCAGCCAGGGCGCCGGACCCGGATCGCCGATCAGCGCGCAGAAGTCCCAGGCCGCGCGCCAGAACGCCTCGCGCTCGTCGACCGACCAGCGCCACAGATCCGTGTAGCCCGCGAAGTGCCGCCCGGTCTTCGCCTCGACCGCGTGCTGGAACGCGCGCAGGTTCGAGCGCTCGGCGCGCGCGGCCGACGGCGTCCAGAGCGGCGCTGAGCTCACGGGCGCGCCTCGCTCAGCGAAGTCCCCGGCGCATCAGCTCTTCGGCGATCTGCACCGCGTTGGTGGCCGCGCCCTTGCGCAGGTTGTCGCCGACCGTCCAGAGCCAGAGTCGATCGCTCGTCAGGTCCTTGCGGATGCGCCCGACGAAGACCTCGTCGCGGCCCGCGGCGTCGGCCGGCGTCGGAACGATGTTGTGCTTGGGATCGTCCATCACGACGATGCCGGGGAACGCCTCGAGCGCACGGCGCGCGGCGTCTGGCGAGATCGGCGAGGCCGTCTCGAGCAGCACCGAAGCCGAGTGCCCGACCGGCACCGGCACGCGCACGCAAGTCATCGCGACCTCGAAGCTCTTGTCTTCCAGGATCTTGCGCGACTCGTGGAGCAGCTTCGCTTCCTCGTCCGTGTAGCCGTCGTCGCCGAACGAGCCGCACAGCGACACCACATTGTTCGCAATCTGACGCGCGAAGTTCTTGGGCTCAGGCAGGGGCTTGTGGTCGTGCAGCGCGTTCAGCTGCGACTCGAGCTCCTCGATCCCGGGCAGACCCGCGCCCGAAACGGACTGGAACGTCGTGATCACCGCGCGGCGAAGCGGCGACAGCCGGCGCAGCGGCTCGAGCGCCATCACGAACGGGATGGTGGTGCAGTTCGGGCAGGCGATGATGCCCTTGTGCTGCTCGACTGCGGCGCCGTTGATCTCGGGCACGACCAGCGGCACGTCCGGGTCCATGCGCCAGGTGCTCGACTTGTCGATCGCGATCGCGCCGCGCTTCGCCACTTCGGGGCCGAGCGTCTTCGAGAGCGCGCCGGTCGCGGCGAAGAACACGAAATCGAGCCCGTCGAAGGCGTCGGGCTGCGCGAGCCCGACCGGGATCTGCTCGCCGCGGAAGCGGATGGTCGTACCGATCGAGCGCTCGCTCGCCAGCGGCCGCAGCTCGGCCACCGGAAAGTTCCGCGCCTCGAGCACGCGCAACAAGACCTCGCCGACCGCACCGGTTGCACCGACGATCGCGACCTTCCGACCCTTCTCGACGTTTCCAGCCATGGGCCCGGCATCGTATCGCTGGCCGGCCGTCCTCGCCAAGGCTAGACCCACCCGGGGGGAGAGCGACCATGCAGTCGATCCACGAGAGCGTCTTCCGCGCCCCGGGCGTGCAGATCTACGGCCGGGTGACGATCGCCGAGCACGCATCGCTATGGCCGCACGCGGTGATCCGCGCGGAGGCGCAGGAGGTGCGCATCGGCCGGTACACCAACCTGCAGGACTTCGCGATGATCCACGTGGGCTACGAGGCGCCGACGCGGATCGGCGAGTTCTGCTCGATCACGCACCGCGCGACCATCCACGGCGCGACCATCGGCGACCACTGCTTGATCGGGATCGGTGCGACGATCATGGACGGCGCGGTGATCGGGAAGGGCTCGATCGTGGGCGGCGGTGCACTGGTGCCCGAGGGCAAGGAGTTTCCGCCCGGGGTGGTGCTCGTGGGCATTCCCGCCAAGGTGATCGCGGAGCGCGACTCGTCGCGCGAGAACCGCTTGAACGCCTGGCTGTACGAGCGCAACGCGCGCAGCTACCTGCTCGGCGACCAGCGCGCCTGGGACGGGCCCGAGTTCCGCGCCTGGCGCGACGCGAAGCGCGCCGAGATCGAGGCGGATCTCGATCTCGTGCCGCGAAGCTGAGGCGCGCGCGTGGCGCGGATCGCGGTCATCGGAGTCGGTGCGATCGGGGGCGCGGTGGCGGCGCCGCTCGCCGCGTCCGGCGCGCACGAGCTGGTGCTGTGCGTGCGCGAGACGTTCGCGTCGCTCGTGCTCGAGAGCCCGGCCGGCCGCTTCGACTTGCCCGTTCACTGCGAGCGCGATCCCACGCGCTTCGCGGCCACCAATGCGCGCTTCGCGCCCGTGGACTGGATCCTGCTCGCGACCAAAGCCTACGACGTGCCCGGCGCCGCGCCTTGGCTGCGCGCATTGTGCCGCGCCGGCGCGACGCTCGCGGTGCTGCAGAACGGCGTCGAGCACCGCGAGCGCGTGCAGGCGTACGCGGGCGAGGCGGAGATCCTGCCCGTGGTGGTCGAGTGTCCGGCGGAGCGCAGCGCGCCGGGTCGCGTCACGCAGCGCGGGCCCGCGCGCTTGAGCGTGCCGGTCGGCCGACCCGGCGAGGCCTTCGCCGCGCTGTTCGCCGGTACGAGCGTGGCGGTCGAGGTAACCGCGGACTTCAACAGCGCCGCGTGGCGCAAGCTGTGCCTGAACGTCGCGAGCGGGCCGCTGCTCGCGCTGACCGGCCGGCCGCACGAGGTGTTGCACGCGCCGGGGATGGCTGCGCTCGCGCGCGGACTGATCGCGGAGTGCCTGACGGTGGGCCGCGCGGAGGGCGCGACGCTCGACGACGCGCTTCCCGACGCGCTGGTCGCGCGTCTGCTCGCGGTGCCGGGCAAGGCGGGCACGTCGATGCTCTACGATCGCCGCGCCGGCCGGCGCCTGGAGGGCGATGCGCGCAACGGCGCGGTCGTCCGGATCGGCGCACGACACGGAATTGCGACACCGCTCAACGCCGCCGTGTGCGCGCTGCTCGAGGCGTCGGTAGACTCGGCCGCCGGGGGGGAGCGATGAGCGGATTCGATTCCGAACGGCAGCACGCGCGCGAGCTGAGCCCGCTGCGCAAGACCACGCGCGCGAACAGCGTCGAGGCGCTGGTCGACGAGCAGCTGCGCCACTTCTCGCTCGACCCCGCGAGCCCGCTCGGGCGTGAGCTCGCGGAAGTCGCGACCCACGTCTACCGCGCGAACCAGGCCATGCACGGGCTCTGGGAAGAGACGGTGCGCCAGCTCGCGCGGCTCGACCGGCGCGATCGCATCGCCTTCTTCAACGCCAAGCGCTTCCTGTGTTTCCAGCTCGCCAAGGTGCTCGACACGCTGCAGAACCCGATGCGCAAGACCTGGCAGTCGCTGGCGGTCGAGCACTCGGCCGGTCCCGCGCGCGGGCCTTACCCGATCTTCGACAACGTGACGGCGATCTTCAGCTCCACGCCCGTGATCACGCGCACCGCGACCTACCTGTACGCCTGCACCGAGTGGATCGACGACGCCTTCCAGGGCAAGGAGCTGCTGCACGAGATCTATTCGCGGCTGATGAACCCGACCTCGACCTGCCTGGCGAACCACGTGGTCGACGTCGAGTGCGGACCGCTCGCGGGTGAGTACTTCGCCTGGAACTTCAATTCCGGCATGGCCGCGATCGATGCCGTGCTCGCGCACCTGGTCGGCTACCGCGACATCGTGTTGGCCAGCCGCAACGTCTACGGGGGCGCGCACCAGCTCCTGCACGACTGGTACGGCAAGCGCAGCAACCTCGACATCGCGGTGCGCTTCTTCGACGGCACCGGCGTGGCCGACTTCGACGCCGCGCTCGCCGCGGTGCAGGACGAGTTCGGCGACCGCATCGCGCAGGGCCGACGCATCTACGTGTACCTGGAGTCGCCCTGCAACCCGCACGGCTACGTGCTCGACGTGCCGGGCATAAGTCGCGTCGCGCACGCCGCGGGCATCGAGGTGATTTGCGACGCGACGGTCGGCACGCCGTTTCTGCATCCGGTGCTGCGGCGCGACGATCCACGCGAACGGCCCGACTTCGTGATCCACTCCTACACGAAGGATCTGGTGGGCACTGGCACCACCACGGCGGGCGTCGCGATCGCGCGCAACGAGCGCATGTTCATTCCCAAGGGCTCGTCGCTCGAGTTGCCCGGCCCCGACGGCAAGCTGCGCGTGTTCGACTGGAGCGACACGCTGTTCTGGAACGTCTACTACGTGAAGGGCGCGTTCCTAGACGCGGACAAGGCCTTCGAAGTGATCAACGGCATGCGCACGCTCGAGCTGCGCATGCTGCAGAAATGCATCGCGACGCTCGTGCTCGCGCAGGTGCTCGCGCGCCACCCGGGCATCCGCGTGCGCTGCAACGCCGTGCCGGGCGACGAGAACGGCCCGCTGCGCGAGCGGCTCTTGTACCTGGGGCTGCCCGCGCCGCTGTTCACGATCGACTTCGAGGGCGAGGCGGGCGGCGCGGCGCCGATCGGGATCGAGGCGTTCAAGCGCTTCTTCGACTGCCTCGAGCCGGCGTTCGGGCTGCAGGTGAGCCTGGGTCAGACCAACACGGTGGTGCTGTGCCCGGCGCTCACCAGCCACTCGGAGCTCGCCGCGGATGCGCTCGCGGCCGCCGGCATCTCTCCCACCACGATCCGGATCGCGGTCGGCGACGAGGACCCGCGCACGCTGCTCGCGCACTTCATCCGCGCCTCGGAGCTCGCGCTCGATCCGGTGCAGCCCGGCTTCTCGGCGGCGTTTCCGTCCGCGGCCGAGATCGACGCCTTCTGGCGCGAGACCTACACCGCAACGCACCGCCGCTACGCGGAGGCTCAGCCGGGTACCGCGGAGCTGATGTCCTGAGCGTCGATGCCCGGACGAGACTCGGGGGCGGTAGCGCCGTTCGGGCCACTGCCGCCCCCGAAGAGCCGCTCGCGGCGGGCTAGCCCGCCATAGGCTCATTTGCGAGAGGGAAGGGATCTTTCTCGCTTGGCGTGATCATGGCGCGTCGGCGCGAATCGCGTAATGCAAGAGTGCTTGCAGGGCCTCGGAATCCTTCAGGCGTGGTACGGTGGCCGCGGGAGTAGCGGAAGCGCGATGGAGAGCCAACCGAGTCGGGTTCTGATCGTCGAAGACCACAAGCCGCTACGGCAGGCGCTCGCGCGCGCCGCGCGGGCTTGGGGCGCGGAAGTGCTCGAAGCCGGCTCGGTCCGCGAGGCCTTCGAGTGCCTCGCGCAGAGCCCCGATCTGGTAATCGTGGACGTGGCGCTCCCGGACGGGACCGCGCGGCCGATCGTCGAGCACGCCGTGAAGCAACGCCCCGCGCCCGCCGTGATCGCGATGAGCGGACAGGCCTCCGCGGAAGAAGCGTTCGAGCTCGCGCGGCTGGGCGCGCGCCGCTACCTGCCCAAGCCGATTTCGCTCGAGGACCTCACCCGCTCCGTCGACGAGGCGCTGGCCGATCGCCCGGATCTCGGGCCGTTGGTCGCCGCGCACGTCGGCAACACACCGATGCGTCAGGTGCTCGACGAGGTGCGCGGCGTGATGGTCGACGAGGCGCTCGCCCGCAAACACGGCAGCCGCAGCGGCGCGGCGCGGATTCTCGGTGTGAGCCGGCAGGCGGTGCAGCAGGCGGTCCGCTTGATCGAGCTCGCGCAAGCCCGGGGAGAGCGCCGCGGGCGCAACTGAGGCGTTGCAGGTTCTTCCCCTGTTCGGCGGACTCGCGTTGCTCGCGGCGCTGGCCGCACTCGCGCTCTGGCTTCGCTTCCGGGCGCTGCGCGAGCGCGAGAAGCTGGAAGCGCTGCGCGCGGCGCTCGAAGCCTGTGTCTGGGAGAACCGCATCCGCGGCGACGAGAGCCTCGAGGCCACGGTGCGCGATCTGCGCAAGCGCGCGCACGACGTGAACAACGTGCTCTCGACGGCTCTCCTTTCCACTCAGCTCTTCATCGACTCGAGCCGCGTGCTCGACGCGTCGCCGGCGGCGCTCGCGGATCTCGGAGCGGCGGCGAACGGCATGGTCGACGCGCTCCGTCAGCTGAAGGCCGTGATCGACAGCGGCCGGCGCCCGGAGACGACGACGCCTCCGCGCTCGCCGCTGATCAAGCCGGTCGACCTGCTCGAGGTCTTGCAGGCGAGCGCGACGCACGTCCGCAGGCGTCACAAGCGCACGACGTTGGTCGTGCACGCGCCCCCGAGCGACGTCGTCGTGGCGCGCGTGGCCGTTTCCGCCGGACGGACGGGCCTGGATCGCGCGCTCGTCGCGGTGCTCGAGAACGGCTGCGCGGGAGATGGTCTGACACGCGCGAGGCGGGTCGACGTGCGCGTCGGCATCAGCGAAGAGGTCGACGTCGTTGCGGTGGAGATCAGCGACGACGGCCCTGGCTTCACGCAGACCCAGCTCGGCCAGCCGATCGAGGTGTTCGAGAGCAGCAAGCGCGGGTCGCTCGGCCTCGGCCTCTACACCGCGGAGCGTATCGCGCGCGCGAGCGGCGGATCGCTGCGGCGGGCGAACAACCCGGACGGCGGTGCGAGGGTGTCGCTCTTCCTGCCGGTCGCGTCCGAGCCCGCGCCGCCGACGCCTCAGTAGACCATGCCCGCGATCGCCGCGGTCATGAAGCTCGCGAGCGAACCCGCGACCAGCGCGCGCATGGCGTCGCGCGCCACGTCGCCGCGGCGCTCGGGCGCGATGCCGCCGAGCCCGCCGATCTGGATCGCGAGCGAGCCCAAGTTCGCGAAGCCGCACAGGGCGTAGCTCGCGCTCACGATCGAGCGAGGGTCGAGCCCGGGCTTCGCCTCGGCCAGCAGCTGGTACGCGATGAATTCGTTCAGGACCGTCTTCACGCCCAACAGCTCGCCGATCTTGGCGGCGTCATGCCAGGGCACGCCCAGCACGAAGGCGAGCGGTGCGAGCAACGTGCCGAGGATGCGCTCGAACGAGAGCTCCGAAACGCCGACCAGCCCGCCCGCCCAGCCGAGCAGCGCGTTGGCCACGTGCACGAGCGCCACGAACGCGACCAGCATGCCGCCGATGTTGAGCGCGAGTCGCACGCCGTCGGCGGCGCCGCTCGCCGCCGCGTCGATCGCGTTCACGGTGGTGCGCGGCAGCGCGACGTGCGCGAGCGCGCGCGTCTGCGGCACCCCTTCCTCGGGCACCATCAGTTTCGCGATCGCAATCGCGGCCGGTGCGGCCATGAAGCTCGCGGCCACCAGATGGCCCGCGTACTCGGGCCCGATCATGCCCATGTACGCGACCAGCACGGTGCCCGCGACGGTCGCAAGCCCGGCCGTCATCACGCAGAACAGCTCGCTGCGCGTGAGCCCGGCCACGTAGGGCCGGATCATCAGCGGCGCCTCGGTCATGCCGAGAAAGACCTCCGCGATCGCCGCGAGCGACTCCGCGCCGCTGGTGCGCAGCGTGCGGCGCAGTCCGCGCGCGAGTACTTCGACCACGCGCTGCAAGATTCCGAAGTGCTGCAGCACCGCGAACACGCTGCTCATGAACACGAGGATCGGCAGCACGCGGATCGCGAACACGTAGGGCAGCCGCAGCGCCTGTCCGTCGGGGCCGAGCACGGTCTCGGGCCAGGCGCCGAACACGAAATCGATGCCGACGTTGGCCGCGCCGATGAACGCCGCCGCGCCGTCGTTGACCAGCGCGAAGAAGCTCGCTCCGAACGGCGTGCGCAGCACCGCCAGCGCGATCGCGAGCTGGATCAGGAGCGCGACGCCGATCGGCCGCCACTGCACCGCTTTGCGATTGGTCGACAGCGCGAACGCAATCGCGAGCAGGCAGACGACCCCGACGAGACCCATCGCGCGTTCCAACGAGCTAGTTTCTCCCGGGGGGCGAGGCCAGAAAGCGCGCCCGAAGGTAACGCGTCGCCTCGGCCGGGTCGCTCGCGTCGGCGATGGCCGAGATCACGGCGATCGCGACGGCGCCCGCAGCGCGGACGTCCGCGGCGTTTTCGGCCGTGATTCCGCCGATCGCGACCAGCGGCCGCTCGGCCAGCGCGACGGCCTCGCACAGAAGCGCGAGCCCGCGCGGCGAGAACTCCGATGCCTTCGAGCGCGTGCCGTAGACCGGCCCGAACGCGACGTAGTCGACAGGCCTGGCGCGGCTCGCGCGCACCTGCTCGAGCGTGTGGGTCGAGAGCCCGACCAGGAGCCGCGCGCGCGCGTCGGCCGGGATCCCCTCCGGCGCGAGGTCGTCCTGCCCCAGGTGCACGCCGTCCGCGCCCGCCAGCAGCGCCAGATCGAAACGGTCGTTCACGAACAGCAGCGCGCCAGCCGCGCGCGTGTGGACGACCGCCTCGCGCGCGAGTGCGAGCGTCGCGCCGTCGCCTTGGTGCTTGAGCCGAAGCTGGATCACGGTCGAGCCGCCCGCGAGCGCGCCCGCGAGCTGCGCGCGCGGATGGTTGCGCCAGCGCGGGTCGTCGTCCACGAGCGCGTACACACCCTGCACGCGCTCGAGCCCGGCAACCGTCACGAGTCGGCGTTGCCCCCGTCCACGGCCGCGATGCCGAGCTCGGCGATCTTCTTGCGCAGAGTGTTGCGGTTGATGCCGAGCAGCCGTGCGGCTTGGATCTGGTTGTTGCGCGAGCGCGTGAGCGCTTCGCGGATGATGGCGTGCTCGAGTCGCGAGACGAAGCTCCAGTAGGGCCCGGTGGCTTCCTCGGCATCGCCCGCTTCGGGGGCGGCGGCGAAGCGCTCGGCGATCTCGCGCCGCGCTTGCTCGGCCCAGTCCGATGGAGCGCCCGAGCGCGCGGAGGAGCTGCGCGACGCCGCGGTCGCGTGCTCGATGTCCTCGGGCGTGATCACCTCGCCCGACGCGAGCACGAGCGCGCGCTTCACCGCGTTCTCGAGCTCGCGCACGTTGCCGGGCCAGGCGCGCGTCTTGAGCCGCTCGAGCGCCGCCTCGGTCGGCCAGCGCCGCGACACGCCGAGCTCGTCGGCGAAGCGCTCGATGAAATGCGCGACGAGCAAGGGGATATCGGCGCGCCGGTCGCGCAGCGGCGCGATTCGCAGCGGCACGACGTTCAGTCGGAAGTACAGGTCCTCGCGAAAGCGGCCCTCGCGCACCAGCTCGTCGAGGTCGCGGTGCGTCGACGCGACGATGCGCACGTCGATCGGCACCGCCTGCCGCCCGCCGAGCGGGCTGACCACGCGCTCCTGCAACACGCGCAACAGCTTCGCCTGCAGCGCGAGCGGCAGGTCGCCGATCTCGTCGAGCAGGAGCGTGCCGCCCTGCGCCTCGCGGAAGCGGCCGCTGCGCGCCTCGACCGCGCCCGTGAACGCGCCGCGTTCGTGGCCGAACAGCTCCGCCTCGATCAGCTCCGAAGGCAGCGCGGTCATGTTCACCGCGACGAACGGGCCCTCGCGCCGACGCGAGTGGTAGTGGATCGCGCGCGCGATCACCTCCTTGCCGGTGCCGCTCTCGCCCAGGATCAGCACCGCCGCGTCGCTCGCCGCCACGCGTCCGATGGTCTTGAACATCTCGAGCATCGCGGGCGTGCGGCCGACCAGAGCTTCGCCGGTGCGGAACGACTCGCCGACCTGCCGGCGCAGTGCGCTGACTTCTCCGCGCAGGCTGCGGAGCTGGCGCGCCTTCTCGACCAGCGCATCGACGTGGCCGAGCTCGAAGGGCTTGGTCAAGTAGTCGAACGCGCCGCGCTTCATCGCCTCGACCGCGTTCTCGAAGGTGTTCTGCGCGGTCATGATCACGACCGGCGGCGCCTCGGCGCCGCGCGCGCGCAAGCTGTCGAGCAGCTCCAGGCCCGAGGGCCCGGGCATGCGGATGTCGAGCAGCGCCAGGTCGAATTGCTGTGCCGCGAGCGCGTCGCGCGCGGCGTTGCCGTCCGCGGCTTCCACGACTTCGTGGCCCGCGCTCTCCAGCGCTTCGCGCAGCACGAAGCGGATCGAGGGCTCGTCGTCGGCGATCAGGATGCGAGTCACGTCGGCTTCCGGAGGGGCAGCTCTACACGCATGCGTGTTCCTTCTCCGGCGCGGCTGCGCACCAGGATCCGCCCGCCCTGCTTCACGGTCCAGGCTTGAGCGACGGCCAGACCGAGCCCGGTGCCGGAGCTGCGGCGCGTGAAGAACGGCGTGAACAGGAGCGGCAGGTCCTCGTCGGGAATGCCGGGGCCGGTGTCCTGGATGTCGATGCGCACGAGCCGTGCGCGCTCGGGCCCGACGTGTTCGAAGTGGTACGCCGACTCGATGCGCGTGCGCAGCGTGAGCGTGCCGCTGCCCGCCATCGCTTGCACCGCGTTGCGCATCAGGTTCAACAGCACTTGCGTGGTGCGGTCGGGGTCGAACTCGAACTCGGGAATGCTCGGGTCGTAGCTGCGTTCGATCTTGATGCCCTGCCACGTCTCGGAGTGGCTGTGCAGCTCGACCACGTCGTCGATCACGCGGTGCAGGTTGGCGCGGCGCGGGCGCAGGTCGCCGCCGCGTGTGAGCTCGGCCAGGTCGTCGAGCAGCCGACGCATGCGATCGACTTCCGCGCGGATCAGCTCGGGGTAGCGCGCGAGGCTCGACTCGGGGAGCTTGCCCAGCAGCAGGTCGGCCGCGCCGCGAATGCCGGACAGCGGGTTGCGCAGCTCGTGCGCGATGCCGGCCGCGAGCTGCGCGAACAGCTCGGAGCGCGCGCGCTGGCCGAGCAGGTCCTCGAGCTCGACGCCGATCGTGCGGTCGCTGAGCGAGAGCACGGCGCCGTGCACCTCGCTGCCGCGTCCGATCGGGGCCGCGGACAGATCGACCACCAGCGGCCGGCCACCCATCCGATCGGGCACTAGGCAGCCGTGCTCCGAAACCGCCCGGCCTTCGCGCAGCGCGGTCTCGAGCAGGGCGCTCGCGGGGTGCTGGCGGCCGAGCACCTGGTGGAGCGGGCGGCCGACCGCGGCCACGATCGACTGGCCCAGGATCCGGCTCGCCTCGGGGTTCTCGAGCTCGACCCGGCCGTCCGCATCGATCGCGAGGATCCCCACGCGGAGCGATCCGAGGATGTCGTCGATGCGCTCGAGGGTTTCTTTCATCGGACCCGCCAGCTAGATGCAAGGGCGGAGCCGACCGGTGCATGCTCACGCCGCGGCGATCGCAGGGCGATCTGCCTAAGTTTTGGGCAGACTAGCCCGCGGAGGGGTGATGCGCGAGGCCAAGGGCGAGGCGGAGCGGTCGACGGTGAGCGTCGCGGAGGCGCGCGAGTTGATCCTCGGCTCGGCCCCCGCGCTCGGGCGCGAGACCCTCGGGCTGGAGCGCGCGACCGGACGCGTGCTGGCCGAGCAGATCCACGCCGGAGTGCTGATCCCGCCCGAGGACAACTCCGCGATGGACGGCTACGCGCTGCGCGCCGCCGACGCCGTCCGCGCGCCGTCGCTGCTGCGCGTCGTCGACGACCTGCCCGCGGGCAAGCGCAGCCAGCGCGCGATCGGGGCGGGCGAGGCGGCGCGGATCATGACCGGCGCCGCGATTCCCGCCGGCGCCGACGCGGTGGTGATGGTCGAAGACACCGCGGTCGAGGGCGAGCAGGTGCGCGTGCGCAGCGCGCCGAAGCTCGGCCAGCACATCCGTCGCGCGGGCTCGGACGTACACCCCGGGGTGTTGGTCGCATCACCCGGCGACATCCTGCGCGCGCCGTTGGTCGGCATGCTCGCCGCGCTCGGACGCACGCAGGTCTCGGTGCGCGCGCGGCCGCGCGTGGCGGTGCTCGCGACCGGCGACGAGCTGGTCGAGCCCGACCGCCTGCGCGCGGACGGCCGCATCGCCAGCTCGAACTCGTACGCGCTGTGCGCGGGCCTGCGCGAGATCGGCGCCGAGCCCGTGTACCTGGGCATCGCCCCCGACGAGCCCGACCCGATCGAAGCCCAGTTCCGCGCGGCGCTCGCCTGCGACGCGGTGATCTCGACCGGCGGCGTCTCGGTCGGTGACCGCGACTGGATCAAGCAGGTGCTCGCGGGTCTGGGCGGAAACCTGCGGCTCTGGCGCATCCGCATGAAGCCGGGTGCGCCGCTCGCGTTCGTGACGATCGGCGAGCGGCCCGTGTTCGGCCTGCCCGGGAATCCCGTCTCGACGCTGGTCACCTTCGAGCAGTTCGTGCGGCCGTGTCTGCTGCGCATGATGGGACACACACGTGTGTACCGTGCGGTGGAGTCGGCCGTGCTCGATGAGGCCTACGACAAGCCCAAGGGCCGCGCGCACTTCGTGCGCGTCACGCTCGAGCGCCGGGCAGGCGAGCTGCACGCGCGCGAGACCGGCGCGCAGGGCTCGAACATCCTGCTCTCGATGGTGCGCGCCGACGGGCTCGCCTTCGTGGCCGAGGACACGACCCGCGTCGAAGCCGGCGCGCGAGTGCCCGTGCAGCTGCTCCACTCCGACGATCTGCAGACCGAGCCCGGGTTTTGAAGCTCTCGCACGTCGAAGGCGCGGTGCTGGTCGGCGGCAGCTCCACGCGCATGGGTCGCGACAAGGCGACGCTCCACTATCAGGGCGCGCCGCTCGCCACGCGCGTCGCGGCCGCGCTCGGCGCGTGTCTGGAGCGCGTGCGCTTCGTGGCGCGACCCGACGAGCTGCCCGAGCTCGGTCTCGAGTGCATCGTCGACCGCCACGCCGAGCGCGCGCCATTGGTCGGCATCGCGGCGGCGCTGGCCGCCTGCGAGTCGAGCGCCGTGCTAGTAGCCGCATGCGATCTGCCCGACATCGACCCGCGCGTGCTGCTCGCGCTGCTCGCGCTGGTGTCCACGGAGGGCGGCGCCGACGTGGTCGCGCCGCTCGGCCCACGCGGCCCCGAGCCGCTGCTCGCCGTCTACCGCCCGCGCATCCTGCCCGAGCTCGAGCGCCGCATCGCGCGCGGCGAGCTCGCGCTGCAAGCGCTGCTGCGCGACCTGAACACGGTCTTCGTCCCCGAAGCCGACCTGCGCGCGCTCGATCCCGAGCTCGCGAGTTTGCGGAATCTGAATCGGCCGGAGGATCTGCCGGCTCAAAACTAGACACCCGCAATTCAATGCCGCCCCCTAGACTGCCGCGGCCATGCGGCTCGCCTATCTCACGCACCGGTATCCGTACCCCAGCCACACGTTCATCCGACGCGAGATCCGCGAGCTGGAGAAGCGCGGACACGAGGTCTTCCGCTGCTCGCTGCGCTCGGGACATGACGCTGTCGTCGACGCAGCCGACCGCGCGGAGATCGCGCTCACCTTCGTGGTTCTCGAGCAGTCGAAGCGGCGCATCGCGAGAGACATTCTGCATGCCTTCGTCACGCACCCACGGCGCATGCTCGCGGCCTGGCTCGCGGCGTACGCCGTAGCGCCCGCCGACGGTAGACGCCTGCGGCACGCGTTCGTCTACCTGTTCGAGGCCGTCGTTCTCGCGCGAGAGCTCGCTCTGCGCGGGCTACCCCACTTGCACGTGCACTTCGGCACGCATCCGGCTGCCGTGGCGCACGTGATTCAGGTGTTCGGCGGGACTCCGTACAGCCTGACGGTGCACGGCCCCGAGGAGTTCGTGCCGGAGGCTCGCGACGGCCTGCGGCTGAAGGTCCGCGCGGCGGTCTTCACCGTCGCGATCAGCGACTATTGCTTCGAACAGGTAGCCGCGCTGTGCGACGAAGCGGATCGCTCAAAGCTCAGCGTCGTGCGGTGCGGTGTCGATGCGGCTTTCCTGTCCGGCTCTCCTCCGATCGATCCCGCGTCGCAGCGATTGGTCTGCGTCGGTCGTCTGAGCGGTCGCAAGGGTCAACTACGACTGCTCGACGCCGCCGCACGACTTTCGCGCGAGGGCGTTGCGTTCGATCTGGTGCTCGTCGGTGATGGGGAGCTTCGCGGTGGGATCGAGGCCCGCCTCGACGCGCTCGACCTGCGCGGGTGTGTCTCGGTGCACGGCTGGGCCGACGAGTCTCGGGTTCGCAGTGCTCTGCTCGGTTCACGTGGCGTCGTCGTACCGAGCCAAGCGGAGGGCCTGCCGGTCGTGATCATCGAGGCGCTGGCGCTCGGCCGCCCGGTGATCGCGAGTCGCGTTGCTGCGATTCCGGAGCTCGTGCGCGATGGGGAGACGGGCTGGCTGGTGTCGCCGGACGCCGTCGACGACCTGACCGACGCGCTGCGCGAATTGCTCGCGACTTCCGCCCCACGCCTCGATGAGATGGCCGCACGCGGGCGCGCGCTGGTGCTCGAGCGGCACACGATCGAGCGGCAGGTCGGGCGACTGGAAGCGCTCTTCCAGAGGGCGCTCGCTACATGACGCCTTCGAACTCGCTCGCGCCTTCGCGAATCGGTCGGCGATTCACGCGATGAACGGCCGAGATCAGACGGTTCACCTGGCGCCGGTATGCGGGGTCGCGCGCGGGTTCGAACTCGTGGTCGAGTAGCGCGACACGGTGGTTCGGTCGAACCGACGCAAGATCCGCGTGGGCATCGCGCTCCGTGTTCCGGTGCAGGCGAGTTCCGGTCATGAGCGCGAAGCGGTTCAGGAGAATGCGATCGATCCGAGCCGAATTCTCCTCGACGAACGTCGCACTCGCCCCGACGTCTTCCGCTCGCTCGCCGGGATAGCCCACGATCATCGTCAGTCGGACGCTCAGTTCCGCGACGGCCGCATCTTCCAGGAAGCGGCGAGTCGTGCCTAGGTTGGTGCCCTTGCGCATGTCGTCGAGCACGCGCTGGCTGCCGGACTCGAGTCCGGTCGTCAACCGCACCATACCGGACGTCTTTGCCGCGCGGAGCTCGGCGAGCGACACGCCGTCGGGCCGATCCCCGTTGACGTGCACCGCGCCGATCCAACGCGCGGATGGAACGTGCGTACGCGTGCGCGAGATGAGCGCGCTCCAGACCTCCGCGTCCGAATTCAACTTCAGGTCGGTGAAGACGAACAAGTGCGTGGCGTGTCGCCGCGCTTGGAACTCGAGTTCGTCGAGCACGTTGCCGGCGTCCCGCGAGCGGAAGGTTCGGCCCGCTGTGCTCGTTACGTCGGAGCAGAACGTGCAGACGCCCCACCCGCAGCCTCGCCCGGTGACGATCGGCACGATGCGCTCCGGGTAGCGGTGCCACGGGAAATCGCTGTAGTCGGGAAAGGGCAACGAGTCGAGACCGAGCAGAGGTCTCGCCGGCGCCGTCTGCGTCGCTTCTACCCAGACGCCCGGGAATCCGCCGAGTTCCTTGCCGCCGACGGCGGCGCGCACGATCTCGGCGACATACGGCTCGACCTCGCCCCCCACCACCGCGTTCACGCCCGGAATGCCGGTCCACTCGCTGGCGACTTCGGGCTGGAAGAAGTAGCTGCCTCCGATGAGCACCGGAATTCCGCGGGCCGCGCAGACTCGCGCGATCTCGCGGCACGCTTCGAAGTACATCAAGTACGCGGAGATCAGCACCACGTTGCATCCGAGCGTGAGCTTCGCCTCGAGCGACTCGAGCAGCATGCGCATGGCGCGGCTCTTGATCGGATGTCGACGCTCCACGAGCGCTGCGCGCGCACGAGTCACGATCGGGTTTCGCGACATCGCGGTCGCATAGCGGAGCTTCGCTTCTACCGCGCCCCACGGAGCTGCTCGCGGCTCACGTGGCACGCCGGGAACGCCGAATGCGAGCGGCGACAGGACCTCGACTTCGAGATCGGCGTCGCGCAGGACCGCCGCGAGCAACCCCACTGCGACGGTCGGGTAGCGCGCGAAGTTGTTCAGATCGACGAGCAGGACGTGTGGCTCTTGCCCAGCGGTCGAGCTCACAGAGTCTCATTCGTCGTCATGGCGTGGGCATACTGCCACATGGCCGAGCTAGAATGACAACTGAATGACGGAATCTAGGTCGATTCTGCGCGTGGCGGTGACGAGACTGCGCTGCCCGCGCTGTCGGGGCGCGCTGGGGGAGCGAGGTCCGGAGCTCGAGTGTCTCCAGAGCGCCTGCGCGATCCGATTCCCGATCGTCGACGGAGCGCCGGTCCTGATCGACGAGCGCGAGAGTGTGCTTCGGATCGCCGACTACACGGAGCGTTTACTGGGAAAGCCACCGCAATCACGCCTGCACGCGTTCGCGCTGCGCGCACTGCCGAGCCTGGATCTGAATCTCGCCGCACGGCGGAATGCGGCGCAGCTCAAGGCCCTGCTGTTCGCGCGCAGCGCACGGCCGGAGATTCTGAACATCGGCGGAAAGCACGCGCGCGCCGCAAACGCGGTACTGCGCCAGGATCCCGATCTTTCCTGCATCGAGTGCGATTGCGTTCCGGGCGCGGGTGTTGGTGTCCTCTCGGACCCGCGTTCGCTTCCCTTTGCAGACGGCTCGTTCGACGCGGTGATCGTCGACGGTGTGCTCGAGCACGGCGTGGATCCGCAGGCCATCGCCGACGAGATCCACCGCGTGCTGCGGCCGGAGGGAATCGTCTATGCCGACACGCCGTTCATGCTGCCGGTGCACGGCGGTGCGTACGACTTCAACCGCTTCTCGGGCCTCGCGCACCGGCGGCTCTTCGCGCGCTTCCGCGAGCTCTCATCGGGTGTCTCGTCCGGTCCGGGTGCGGCCCTCGGCTACGCAATCCAATCTCTGTTGCTCGGCTTCGCGAGCGGACGCCGCTCGCGCTTCGCCGTGAAGACGCTCTGCCGTGTCACGTTGTTCTGGGTGAAGTATTTCGATTTCCTGCTCGCGTCGCGGCCGGCTGCGCGCGACGCCGCACTCGGCCTCTTCTTCATCGGTGAGCGAGCCGATGCGGCGATCGGCGATCGCGAGCTGCTCGAGTCGTACGTCGGCAACACGCCCGACTTGTACGCGCGCGCGAAGCGCCAACACGCTTCCTAGACTTTCAGGTACGCGCGCACGCGGGCGACCAGCGCGTCGTCGGCGCGGGCGGTGCCCGCGAAGCGCGCGCGGTCGAGCGCGAGCAGCAGCGCGAGCGCTTCCGGATCGGGATTGCGCGAGGCGATTTCCGGGCTCGTGAGCGTCCCCGCGTCGAAGCCGTGGCGGACGGTGATCGCGGCGCGCACGGCGTTCGCGAGCAGCGGCAGACACTCGCGTGTGTCGCGCGCCGCGAGTGCGGCTTCGAACGCCTTGCGCGGCGAGGGCGGGCTTCCGGTCAGACCGAGCGCCGCCTGCGCGCGGCGTCGACGCGACAGCAGGAAGTACGAGAGCGCGAGCGCGGCCGCGAACGCGAACGCGAGCCAGGCGAGCGGCAGGCGCGTCGCCTCGCGCAGCGCGGGCCGGTTCTCCCACGGGGCGCGCTCTTCCGCGTCTGCGCTGCCCGCGAACACGGTGAAGAGCACGGGTGCGCTCTCGGCGCTCGCGAGCGCGCGCCGGCTCGGGTCGAAGTACGGAAAGCGCACCGGCTCGACGCGCAGCGTGCCCGTGCGCGAGGGCACGAGCGCATAGCGGAAGGTGCGGCGCGTGGTGGCGCGGCCGGCGCTCTCGCCGATCGAGATCAGCGGGGCCTCGGGGAACACCTCGACGTCGGGGCCGACGAGCGCCTCGAGCGCGGGCGCCTTCGCGTCCCACACGTTGCCCTCGCCGGCGAGCTCGATCGTGAGCGAGAGCGCTTTGCCCAAGCGCAGGCGATCGTCGCTCGCGCTGACGCGCACCTCGAGCTGACCGACCAGCGCGCCCTCCGGCACCTCGGCGGGCAGCGGCAGCACGCGCAGCACGCTGCCGGGTACGGGGATCTCGAGCTCCGAGCCGCCCTCGCCGACGAGCACGAGCTTGGAAGCCGCGATCGCGACTTCGCCGCTGCGCGTCGGAAACAGCGCGCGCCGGAACTCGGTGCGCGGCAGTCCCTGCGCGTCGGGCGGCAGGCCGCGCGTGCCGATGCGCTCGGCCCAGAAACCGTCGAAGGGCGGCGGCTCCCAGCTCGCGCGTGCATCGGGCGTGTGACGCACGATCACCGAGAGCACCGCCTGCTCGTGCACGAAGACCTGCTCGCGATCGAGCGCGACCTGCACCTCGAGCGTTTGCGCGGGTTCGGCGCGCGCGGCGCTCGCCCCGAGCGCGAACGGCGCGAACGGCGCAACCAGCGCGAGCAGCGCGGCGACTCGAACCCTCACCACGTCTTGCTGCCCGGACGCGCGCGCGGCTGGCCGTCGAATTCGTTGGTCACCTGGCGCTCGAGCGCTTCGCCGACCGGCTCCTCGAGCGTCTCGAGCCAGGCCTGCGCCTCGCGCTCGTCGAGTCCGCCGGGAGCGGGCTGCGGCTCGCCCCGACCCGGCGCGTCGCCGGACGGCGAGGGCTGCGGCGCTTCGGAGTCACTCTGCGCGTCGCGGTTCGGCTCGGTCTCGGGCACCGGCGGGATTTCGAGAATGCGCTCGACCGACCACTCGTAGTTGAACTTGGCTTCGGGGCTCTCGGGCATCGCGAGCAGCGCGGCCCAGTACGCATCGCGCGCTTCCTCGAAGTGCTTCTGCGCGACCAGCGTGTTGCCCAGGTTGAAGCTCGCCGCGAAGCGCGCCTCGGGATCGTCGGGCGCGAGCGCGCGCAGCGCCTCGAGGTAGGCGCTGGCGGCCTGATCCATGCGCTCGAGCCGGAACAACGCGTTGCCGATCCGGATCTGCGTTCGCGCGTCGGGGCCGCGCGCGCGCTCGGCCTCGCGGTAGAGCGCGAGCGCCTCGTCCGGACGCCCGGCGGCCAGCGCTTGGTCGCCCTGTTCGAGCCAGCTCGAGAGCGGGCCGAAGGCGGTTCCCGCCAGCGCGACACCCGCCAGTGTCGCGGCGGCGAGTTGACGCCGTCGCGCGCGCGGGCGCGAGATGCGAACGCCCGGCTGGCCCGACAGCCAGAGCTCCGCGAGCAGTGCGAGCGCGGCCGCCAGCAACCAGGGCAGCAGCGGATCGGCCTTCGACTCCGGCTCGGGCTCCGCGCTCGGCACGGGCGGCGGCAGCAGATCGGCGGTCGTGGGGCGCTCTTCGATCTCGCGGAAATAGGCGCCCCCGGTTTCGGACGCGACCCGACGCAGAACTGCGTCGCCACGCCGAGACACGGTCGCCTCGCCGCGCCGTACCGCTTCGGCGAGCGCGAGCTGACCCGGCACCGCGCCGCCCTCCTCGGTGCCGTAGCCGATCGCGACCACCTGCGCGGCCAGCCGGCCGAGCGCGGCGATCTGCGCGTCGGGCGCGGGGCCGAAGTGCTCGCCGTCCGTCAACAGCAGCACCGTGCGCGGTCGGCTCGAGCGCGGATCGAACGCGCGAGCGGCGGCCTCGAGCCCGCGCGCGAGCTCGCTGCCTTTCACCGAGATCGTCTCGCTGTCGAGCGCGCGCAGATAGGTGAGCACGGCGTCGCGATCCTGGGTGAGCGGAAGCGCGATGAACGCCTCGCCGGCGAACACGACCAGCGCGAACCTCACCCCTTGTGCCTCTTGGACCGCGCGCTCTGCCGTACGGAGCGCGCGGCGCAGGCGGGACGGCGCGACGTCGGTCACGTCCATGCTGGTGGAGGTGTCGACCGCGATCACCACGTCGGCGAAATCATCGGAGAGACGATCGGGCGTTTCGAGCGCGAGTCCGAGCGCGTGCGCGGAGAGCAGCGCCGCGAGCGTCAGCGCGAGCGCCCGCGTCGCGCGCGCAACCGGCGTCGGGTCGCGGCCGAGCCACGCGCGCAGCTCACGACGGCCTCGAATCGCGGCCTGCCCCGCGAATGCAGCGATCGCGCACGCCGCGAGCCACACGAGCGTGGTCACGGCAGCCGCCGCAGCAGCCCGTGCGCGAGCGCGGCTTCGAGCAGCAGCAAGCCGAGCGCGAGCGACAGCGAGAGCGGCGCGAGCGAGGCGTGGCGGTAGCGCGGCTCGCTCGCGCGCGGACGCGCCTCGAGCCGGTCGATCGCCGCGGCCACTCCGCCCAGATCCTCGGGTCGACGCGCGTGGAAGAAATGTCCGCCGGTGCTCGCGGCGACACTCTGAAGTGTGTCCCGGTCGAGATCCACGCGCTCGAAGCGCATTGGCGCACCCGCGCCCGGCTGCGCGAACGGCACGAGCCCGGAAGTTCCGACGCCGACCGCGTGGATGCGCACGCCCGCGCGCTTCGCGAGCTCGGCCGCGGTCTGCGGCGCGAGCTTGCCCGAGTTGTGGCGACCGTCGGTGACCAGCACCAGGATGCGCTGTCCGTCCTCGGGTCCGCCCGAGATCGAGAGCCGCTGCGTGCCGAGCCCGATCGCCTCGCCGACCGCGGTTGCGTCGCCGACCAGGCCCGCCTCGACGCGCGCGAGCGACTCCTGCACCAGGCGATGGTCGACCGTCAGCGGACAAAGCGTGAAGGCGTGCTCGCCGAACGCGACCAGTCCGATGCGGTCGCCGCTGCGCGCGTGCACGAAGTCCGACACCGCCGACTTGGCGAGCTCGAGTCGCGTGACCTGGCGGCCGTCGAGCTGGCCGTCGAGCGCGAGCATGCTGCCCGACGCGTCGAGTGCGATCACCAGATCCACACCCGAGCCGGCCGCGGGGTTCTCCGGCACGAGCCCGACCGGACGCGCGGCGGTCAGCACGAGCAGCCCGAGCGCCGCGCAGCGCAGCGCGACCGAGACGAGGAACGCGAGATCCGGCCGCGCGCGCGACGAGGCCGCGTCGCGACCGGCACTCGGCACGCGCAAGCGTCGCGGTCCGCGCGCCAGCGCGACGAGCAGCGCGATCGCCACCAACACGAGCCCGGCGAGCAGCAGACCCGGCGCCTCGACGCCGAGCGCCGCGAACTCGAGCGCACTAGCCGCGGAGATTGGCCACATGGCGGACCCGCTCTCGCGCCTGTGACGCGAGCGGTGTGAGCGGTGCGAGCGCGGGCCGCTTCGCGAAGCGCGCCCGCTCGAGCGTGTGCAGGATGCGCACGAGCTCGCGATCGACGGCCCCGGACAGCTCGGCCGGCGTCGCGCTGGCGGTGTCGACGCTCCACACGTGGCCCACGAACGAGAGCAGCGCCGCGCGCACGCGCTCCGCGAACGAGCGCGCATCGCCGTCGCGCTCCGCTTCGGCGAGCTCCGCGAGCGCCGCGCGGCCGGCGTCGCTGATCTTGGTGCTCGCGGCCTGCAGCGATTTCGCGCGCCGGCGCAGCGCGCGGAAGGCCAGCACCGCGAGGCCGATCCCGGCCGCGCAGAGCGCCCATACCCAGAGCGGTGTCGGCTCGATCGGCGGCGCGCTGCGGATGTCGAACACCGCCTCGCGCGCGGGCAGATCCGCGCGCACCGAGCGCACCGCGAGCGGCACGCCGCCGACGCGCAGCGGCTGGATCGCGCCGTCGGGCCGCACGAGCGGAATCTCGAGCCACGGCAGGGACTGGTCGCCGACCTCGCGCGCGCGCACGACCCAGAGCAAGTGGTGGCGCAGACCCGCGGGCGTCGAGATCGGCGCGATCAGGCGCAGGGAGTCCGACGCGAACGGACCGTCGCCCGGCGCGGGCGGCGTCTGCAGCGTGAAGCCGGCCGGCGTCTCGATCTCGACCGTGACGCCGATCGGATCTCCGACGCGCGCCTCGCTGCGGTCGAGCGTGACGCGCGCGCCGATCCCCGGCTCGAGCGTGACCGCTTCGCGACACCCGCCGACGAGCGGCGCCAGCGCCAGCAGCACCGAGCACGCAAGTGCATCACGCCGCCTCAATGCCGTCTCCGCGCGCGCTCCTCGAAGAAGCGCAACAGACTCGGCAGCAGCCGCGTGCCCGTCCACAGCTCGCCGAAGTCGGCGCCGATCGCGCGCAAGCTCCGTTCGGGCAGCGCCGCTCCGAGCGCGGACTCGGCCGCCGCGCTGCTGCTCCACCACCGTGCGCGACGCAGTTCTGCGTCGCGCACGCGGATCGGCGGGAGCCCGCGCGCGGGCCGATCGGCGGGGTCGCGCACGCACAGCGCGACCAGGTCGTGCTTGCTCGCGCAGCGGCGCAGCTCCGGCCCCGGATCGGGGAACAGGAAATCCGAGACCAGCACGACCACCGAATGGCGCGGCAGCTTCTCCGCGGCCCAGCCGAGCGCGCCGGACGCGTCGGTGAATTCACCCTCGCTCGGCGCTTCGAGCGCGCGGAACACGCGCTCGAGCGCGGAGCGGCCGCTGGCGGGCGGCAGCACGCGGGTGAGTCGCTGCGAGAATACGGCCAGCGCCACGCGGTCCTGCGCCGCGGTCGCGGCCGCCGCCAGCGCCGCGGCCGCGCGCCGCACCGCCTCGAGCTTGGTCGCGCCCGCGAAGCCGAAGTCGAGCGAGGGCGACAGGTCGACCAGCAGCGCGAGCACCACGTCGCGCTCCTCGCGCATGCGCTTCACGATCGGCCGGCCGATGCGCGCGGTCGCGTTCCACTCCAGCCAGCGCACGTCGTCGCCGGGCACGTAGTCGCGCAGCTCTTCGAACGTCAGCCCCTGACCGCGGAACGCGCTGCGGTACGCGCCGGTCAGCGACGTCGACACGTCGCGGCGCGCGCGCACGCGCAGAGCCCGCGCGGCGCGCGCGGCGTCGGAGCGCAGGAGCTCCCGGTTCATGGCGTCGGAACCGAGGCCAACACCTCGCGCACGATCGCGTCGGGCGTCTGTCCCTCCGCTTCGGCTTCGTAGGAGAGCAGCAGGCGATGGCGCAGCACCGCCGGGGCGACCGCCTTCACGTCCTCGGGCAGCACGTAGTCGCGCTGCTGCAGGTAGGCGCGCGCGCGCGCGGCCTCGATCAGGTAGATCGACGCGCGCGGCGAGCCGCCCAGCTCGACCGCATCGAGCGTGCGGCTCTTCTCGACCAACCGCACCGCGTAGTCGTAAAGAGATGGCTCGACGTGCAGCGCGCGCACGGTCTGGCGCAAGCTCATGACTTCGACCGCGCCGATCGCGACCTCGGGTTGCTCGACCTCGACCGGCGCCGTGCGGCTGCGCACGATCTCGATCTCTTCGTCGTGCGCGGGATAGTCGACGCGCAGCTTCAGCATGAAGCGGTCGACCTGCGCCTCGGGCAGCGGGTACACACCCTCCTGCTCGACCGGATTCTGTGTCGCCATGACCAGGAACGGCTCGGGCAGTCGCAGCGTCTCGCCGGCCAGCGTGATCTGCCGTTCCTCCATCGCTTCGAGTAGCGCGCTCTGCACCTTGGCGGGCGCGCGGTTGATCTCGTCGGCGAGGATCACGTTGTGGAAGAGCGGCCCGCGGTGCAGGCGGAAGCTGCCGTTCGCCGGGTCGTACACCTGCGTGCCGAGCAAGTCCGCCGGCAGCAGATCGGGCGTGAACTGGATGCGGCGGAAATCCAGATCGAGCACACGAGCGAACGCGCGCACCGCCGTGGTCTTGGCCAGACCGGGCACGCCTTCGACGAGCACGTGACCCTGGCAGAGCAGGGCGACCAGCAATCCGTCGACCAGCTCGCGCTGGCCGATCAGCACCCGCGCCATCTCGCGCCGGATCCGCTCTACCGCATCGCTCAAAGTGTCACCCGCGGGGCGGAGTCTACCTCAGGGCGGCGACGGGCTGGGCGTCGGCGTCGGCTCCGTCTCGTCCGTCGTCTCGTTCTCGTCCGTAGGGCCGGTTGCATCCGGCGGAGCCGCTTCGCCGCCGCCGCCGGGGATCAGCCCGCCGAGCGTGCGCACGCCCTTCATCACCGCGCTCGACGCGAAGCCGACGATGTCGCGCAGGCGCTCCGGAGCAAGCGGCGTGACGAACATGTCGTCGCGCGGTCCGTACATGTGGAAGTAGAGCGCGAGCAGGTTCTTGTCCTTGCCCAGGATCACGTTGCGCACGATCGGCAAGCTGCCGATCACCGAGTCGAGCGTCTGCAGGAACAAGAGCGCGACCACGAAGTCGGACTCCTTGGTCGGCGTGTTCAAGTTCATCTCGCCCGAGCCCAGCATGCGCAGCTGCGAGCCGAGCAGCTTCGCGTCTGCGAGGCCGAGCTGGCCGTTCGCGAGCTTGAAGTCGAGCGAGAGCGTGTCGTACGGCAGCGGCCGGCCGAGCAGACCGCTGACACCGGAGAGCGACGGCAGGCGCGCGAGCGCCACCAGCCCGGGCAGCTTGGCGACGCTGCCCTTCACGAGCTCCACGTGCACGTCGAGCTCGCCCTCGGTCGCGAAGCGGCCGCCGGTCCGCAGCGTTCCGGCGACGCGACCCGCCGCCTTGCCACGGCCGACCACGCTCGCTTCGGGCAGCTCGAACGCCGTCGCGACCGGCGCGGCGTCGAAGTCGCGAACGTCCAGGTCGAAGCTGAACGGCGCGCGCTCGGCCTCGCCGAGCGCCACCTGGCCCGAGCCGGTGAGCGCGCCGCCCGCGATCGCAGCGGAGACGTCCGTGAAGCGCACGTCGGTGCCCTCCGCGTCGATGCGCGCCAGTACGTTCGTGGGCCGCAGCTCGCCGATGTCGAGCGAGTCGAGCGCGATCCGCCCCGAGAGCCAGGTCGGCCCCGTGATCGGTTGGCCGCGGCTGAGCTCGTCGAGGAAGCGGATCCCGACTTCGACGCGGTCGGCGGCCGGCTGCCATGTCACGTCGAGCTCCGCTGGTGCGCCCCCGAGCACGCCGCGCGCGCCCTCGGTGTGAATTCCGCCCGCGGGAAAGCGCAGCACGCCCGAGGCGTCGCGCAGCGGCAGCACGAAGGCCGGGTAGCGCAGCGCAAGCTCGCTGAACGTGAGTGCCGGCGGCTCGGCGCCGCCACTCCCGTCGTCGCCGACCAGCCCGTCGATCGCCGCCTCGAGCCCGAGCAGCTCAGCTCCCGGACCGCCCACGACTTCGTCCTCGTCGTCAGGCAGGCGCACGAGTCGGTCGAGGCCGTCGATGCGCACGTTGATCTCGGGCGTGGGACTGCCCTCGTCGGTCAGGCGCAGCGCGGAGATCTCGAGCAGGTTGCCGCGAATCGCGAGCCGCCCGTTCATGTTCTCGAGCCGCGTGTCGGGATCGGGCCGGTAGGTGCCGTCGCGCGCGGTGAGCTCGAGCTGGAACGCCTCGGGCGCGAGCGGCGCGTCGAACGACAGGCGCGCGCCGGCGGTGATGCGCGGCACGTCGATCACCAGGTGCGTGTCGGAGACCGTGCCCGCCTCGATCTGCGCGGCCACCTTCCGCCAGGTGTCGATCTTCATGCCGAGCAGCGTCAGCGGGTTCAGGCGGTCGCGCCGGCCGGGCTCGAAGTCCGCGAGCTTCACGTCGAGCGCCAGCCGGCCCGGGCTGTCGGTGTCGAGCGTGAACGTGCCGGTGGCGACCAAGTCGTCGAGCGCGAGCGGACGCAAGCCCAGCGCGAGCACGCCTCCTTTCCAATCCACGTCGAGCGCGAGCTTGGCGCGCGCCGGCGCGATCGGGCGCTCGAGCGTCGGCACGGCGATCGAGAGCTTGGCGAGATCGAGGTCGAGCTTGCCCGCGATCGACCCCGCGCCGTAGCCGTACGAGAGGTCGAAGGTTCCCGTGGCGTTGCCGCGCGCCTTCGCGGCCGTCTGCGGCAGCAGTGCGAGGTCGAGCCCGACCACGCTGCCGCGCGCTTCGGCGTGGCTGCGATCCGCGGCGAAGCGCACGGCCAGCTCACCCAGCGCGCTCGAGCCGCGCGCGACGCGACCGGTCGCATCGCCCTCGACGCGGCTGCCAAAGGCCGCGCGCGTGGTCTCGAGCCGCAGACCGCTCAGCACCCACGGCTCCCCTGACTTGGCTCGGTAGGAGAGCTCGCCATCGCTGACGGACAAGCCCAATCGCGGCAGCGCGGCCAGTTCGAATCCGCCGTCCGTCGAGCCCGCCTCAGGCGCGCGCAGGCGCAGCACCGGGCGCTCCAGCACCCAGTCGAGCGGCAGGAGCTGCCCCGCCAGCAGACGCGGCCAGGCCTGGCGACCGATCGCGTGCTCGACCTCGAACAGCGCAGGTGCGTCGGGGCCCGAATCGTCCTCGATGCGCAGCCGCTCGATCTCGACCTCGAGGCTCGCCCCGGGCCGGAACGAGATCGCGCCGATCTCGACGTGCCTTCCCGTCAGTCGAGACAGCGCGCCGGCCACGAACTCCGTGTTGGCGCTGTAGAGCAGGGCGGTGAGTGCGGCCGCCGACGCGAGGCCGAGCACCAGCACGGACAAGCCGAGCCGCCGCCAGATCCGCCGCGCGCGGCTGGCCCGTGGCTTGGAATCGGGCTGCGCCAGAGCCTCTCCCCTCTCACCCAAATCGCGGTCCAGCTGCGTATCACATGCCGGCACGCGACGCGCGCAGGCTCGCGCAAGACCTTTGCAAATCCCCGCCGCGCGGTCGCCTCTCGCACGTGCACGGCTTTTGAGTCCGGAGCGCGTAAACGCTGGCCGCCGCTAAAGAACCGGAAACGCGAGCCCGATCGGATGCGGTGAGTACGCAAGGGCGAGCCTATGAGGGTGGGCACCCCTACTTGACCGGGAGGAGCTCCGCGGAATGGAGCACATGAGCTTCACAGAATCGATGGACGACAAGCAGCCGCGGAAGCGGAACCGGGTGCGTGAGCTTCGCGAAAACAAGCTCATGACCCAGGCGCAGCTGGCCAAGAAGGCCAAGGTCGCCCTCCGCACGATCCACTCCGTGGAAAAGGGCATGAACTGCCGCATGGACACCAAGCGCAAGATCCTGATCGCGCTCGGCATGCGCTTCGAGGACAAAGACCAGGTCTTCCTCGACTGAGCCGGAGCTTCAAGCTCGAGAAGAGAGACACGGCACCCGCGAACGGGCCGTGTCTCTCTTTTTTGTGCCAGCGAAGGGGCGGCTAGACTGAAAGCCATGCCTCGAGGCGCATCCGCGAACTTTCTGCGCGACGTCGGCCGGCTGCTCACGCGCAGTCACGACCTCGCGGAGACGCTCGAAAACGTCGTGCGTCTGGTCGCGCGCTGGATGCACGCCTCGGCGTGCTCGATCTACGTGCTCGAAGAGGACGGCGAGACGTTGGTGCTGCGCGCGACGCGCGGCCTGAACCCGCAGGCCGTCGGGCGCGTGCGCATCCGGCTCGGCCAGGGCATCGCGGGCCGCGCGCTGCAGCAGCGCGAGACGATCGCGGTGCCGGACGTTCGACTCGACACACGCGTGCAGACCGTGTCGTTCTCGGGCGAGCAGCGCTTCCGCTCGCTGGTGGCGGTGCCGCTGCTGGTGCGCGGCGAGCCGGTCGGTGTGCTGACCGCGCGCACCGCGCGCGTGCGCGTGTTCCCGCCCGAGCAGCTCGAGCTGCTCGAGATGATCGCGGCGCAGGTGGGCTCAATCGTGCTCAACGCGCGGCTGCTCGATCGCGCGCTGCGCGAGAGCGCTCCGGGTAGACGCTTCGCCGCCAGCGCGCCCGAGCCGCTCGCGCGCGGCACGGTGCTGCGCGGCAACGGCAATTCACCGGGCATCGCGCGCGGACGTGTGCACCTGATCGCGCCGCGGCTCGATCTGGGTGCGATCGACTACGAGCCGGCGCGCACGCCTGCGGCGGAGTTCCGCGCCGTGCAGCGCGCGTTGCGCGAAACCGTGCGCCAGCTGAACGACCTGCGCGGGAGCGTCGGCGAGCGCTTCGGCGAGGAGCTCGCAGACGTCTTCACCACCCACATCATGATCCTCGAAGACCAGGGCTTTCGCGCCAAGCTGCGCCGCGGCGTCGATTTGCACGGCAACGGCGCGCGCGCGCTGGTGGAGACCATGCAGGGCTACGCGGCGATTTTCGCCGCGACGCCCGACGCGACCGTGCGCGAGCGCGCCGCCGACGTCGAGGACGTGTTGCAGCGCGCGGTCGGCGAGCTGCTCGGCGTGCGACTGCACAATCCGCCGCTGCGCAACGGCGTGATCGTGGTCGCGTCGGCGATCGCGCCGAGCGAGTTCGTGCTGCTCGAAACCGAGAAGATCGCGGGGCTGGTGACGGAGCACGGCGGGCCGACCAGTCACTCCGCGATCTTCGCGCGCTCGCTCGAGATCCCGGCCGTCTCCGGCGTGGCGCGCATCGCGGCGCGGCTGCGACCCGAAGACGAGGTGATCGTCGACGGGCTCGAGGGTGTGGTGATCGCGGCGCCCACGCGCGCACAGCGAGCCGAGTACACGGTGATCTCCGGGCGCTATCGCAAGACGCGCGGACGGCTCGACGAGCTGCGCGGCCTGCCGAGCGAGACGCGCGACGGCCGCAAGATCCGCCTCTCGGCCAACGTCGGCGGACTCTCCGACGTCGATCTGGTGAAGCGCTACGGCGCGGAAGGCATCGGCTTGTTGCGCACGGAGGTGTTCGCGCTCGGCTCGCGCGGCGTGCCCGAAGAGGACGAGCAGCAGCGCGCGTACCTGCGCGTGGCGACGCAGATCGCCCCCGACCCGGTGGTGATCCGCTGCTTCGATCTGGGCGGCGACAAGGCGCTGTCCGGCGAGTCGATCGAAGAGGCGAACCCGCAGCTCGGCTGGCGCGCGATCCGCATCCTGCTCGACCGGCCCGAGCTGTTTCGCGCACAGCTGCGCGCGATCGTGCGCGCGAACGGCACCGGCAACCTGCGCATCATGCTGCCGATGATCGCGTCGGTGGACGAGCTCGAGGCGGCGCGCGAGCACCTGCTGGCGGTCTGCGCGGAGCTCGGCGCGGCCATGCCACCGCTCGGTGTCATGATCGAGACGCCCGCCGCGGTCGCGATCGCGCAGCACCTGGCCGCGCGCTCCGACTTCTTCTCGATCGGCACCAACGATCTGATGCAGTACACGCTCGCCACCGACCGCGAGAACGAGCGCGTGGCCGGGATCTACGATCCGTTCCATCCCGGTGTGCTGTCCGAGATCCAGCGCAGCGTCGATGCGGCGCGCGCGGCCGGCATCCCGTGCTCGCTGTGCGGGGAACTCGGCGGCAATCCGGTCGTGGCGCCGCTCTTGATCGGCATGGGAATCGAGGAGCTCTCGATGGCGCCGTTCTCGGTGCTTGCGCTGCGCCAGGTCGTGCGCCGGACCGACGCCTCGGCGATGACGGACTGCGCGCGCGAGATCGCGCTCGCGCCGCGCTCGAGCGACGTGCGCGATCGCCTCGCGAGAGTCTACGAGACACTCGGCATGTTCTCCGACCCCGATCTCGGCGCGCTGATGCGGCGCTTGCTCGGCATTCGCGTTGACAGGCGTTCGGCCCCCCGATAGCGTGGCCCGACGATGGCATCCGGGGTCGAGTCCGACCGGCGCGCCCATGAGAAGCTGTCGGAGCATCTCTCGCGCCACGGTCTGAAGCAGACGAAGCAGCGCGACGCGATCCTCGACGCGTTCCTGCACGCGAAGGGTCACGTGACCAGCGAAGAGCTGTACGAGGCCGTCCTGCACTCGAGCCCGGACGTGGGCGCCGCCACCGTCTACCGCGCGCTGAAGCTGTTCTGCGAGGCGGGCGTCGCTCGCGCGCATCACTTCCGCGACGGCGTCACGCTCTACGAGCGCGAGGGCCACCACCACGACCACCTGATCTGTCAGGTCTGCGGCGCGATCGTCGAGTTCGAGCGCGAGACGATCGAGGAAGAGCAGCGCAAGGTCGCCGCCGAGCACGGCTACGTGCTCACCCAGCACCGGCACATCCTGTACGGGATCTGCCCGAGGTGCCAGAAAAAGCAAAGGGTCTGAACGGGACTCAGCGGCACCCGGTGCGCTCAGCCGCCGCGCGGTGTGTCGGGTAGCTCGTTGCGGTCGTCGGGGCGGATCGGGAACCGCTCGCTCAGGATCTCTCCGCACAGCCGGATGCCGTCGGCGAGGCCGGCTTCGGCGCGGCGCTCGCGGATGCCGGTGACGATGCGCGCGACGACTTCGTCCCAGGTGCCCGGCTCGACGCGCGCGTGGATGCCGCGATCGGCGAGCACGACTACGCGGTGCTCGAGCAGCGAGACGTAGATCAGGATGCCGGTCCGCTCGCGCGTCTCGACCAGCCCGGCTTCGTGGAAAGTGAGCGCGGCCGCGCGCGCGACGCGCCGGCTCACGACTTCTTCGGGAACCAGACGGCGCAGCAGCGCGGCTCGGCCGAACAGCCACGCGCCGGCCGCGAACACACCGAGCTGTGTCGGCACGAGCCAGGGCGCGAGCCCCGGTGCGAACGCGAGCGCGACCGCGCCCGATGCGAAGGCGACCAGCGCTGCGGCGCCGAAGCGCGGCTCGGCGTAGGCGTCGCTGCGTTCCACGATCACCGGCACGATCTCACCCGAGGTCGCGCGTTCCGCCGCCTGCACCGCCGCGGCGATCGCCGCGCGGCCGCGCTCGTCGAGCAGCTCGGAAGCGCGCATCACCAGCGTCCCGACGCGCCGCCGCCGCCGAAGCCGCCGCCGCCACCCGAGAATCCGCCGCCACCGAAGCCCCCGCCACCGCGCCCGAAACCGCCGCCGAACGGCGGCATTCCACTCGAGCTCCGGCCGCGCCGCATGCCGGGTCCACCGAACGGCGGCGCGAAGAAGAGGCCGCGCGAGAGGAGCATCACGACGATGAACACGATCCAGAGCCCCACGATCCACTTCGATGGCGCAGGTCGACCGCCTTGCGCGGGGACCGGCAGGACCTCGCCGGAGATCACGCCGAGAATCGCGCGCGTGCCCGCGAGCACGCCCTGATCCATCCGGCCCGCGCGGAACTCGGGCAGGATCACGTCTCGCACGATGCGCGCGGAGAGCGCGTCGGGCAGCACGCCCTCGAGCCCGTAGCCGACCTCGATCCGCACGCGTCGCTCGTTCGGCGCGACCGTGAGGATCACGCCGTTGTCGAGGCTCTGCTGGCCGACCTTCCAGGCTTCGGCGGTCTGGATCGAGTAGTCCTCGATCTCGAGCCCCTCGAGCGATGGCGTGACGTGCACCACCACCTGGTGACCGGTCGAGCGCTCGAAGTCGCTGAGTGTTCGCTCGAGCGACTGCGCCGACTGCGTCGGCAACAGACCCGCGCGATCGAGCACGTGCGCGCGCAGCTCGGGAATCTCGAGCGCGCGCGCATCGCGAGCGAACGCGACACCGACGAGCGCGAGAACGATCAGCGCGGCGCGCGCGGGGCTCGCGCTCAGAATTTCACCTCGGGCGGCTTCTCGGAGCCGGGCGTGGCCTCGAAGGTCGGCCGCGGCTCCACGCCCAGGATGAAGCGCGCGGTCAGGTTGGTCGGGAAGAAACGCACCAGCTTGTTGTACTCGGCCACCGTCTCGACGTAACGCTTGCGGGCGACGGTGATGCGATTCTCCGTGCCCTCGAGCTGCGCTTGCAGGTCTCTGAACGCCGCGGTCGCCTTCAGCTCCGGGTAGCGCTCCGAAACCACCAACAGTCGCGAGAGCGCGCCCGACAACGAACTCTGAGCCTCCTGCAGCTTCTTGAACGCCTCCGGGTCGTCGAGCACGCTCGCGTCCATCTTCACCTGGGTCGCGCTGGCGCGCGCCTGGATCACGGCTTCGAGCGTCTCCTTCTCGAAGTTCGCCGCACCCTTCACGGTGGCGACCAGATTCGGGATCAGGTCCATGCGGCGCTGATACTGGTTCTCCACCTCGGCCCAAGCGGCCTTGACGTTCTCGTCGGCTCCCTGGATCGAGTTGTAGCCGCAGCCCGAGACCGCCAACGCCAGCAGGGCGAGAACGCAAGCCATTGAACGATTTGGGTTTTTCATGCCGCCAGGGTATTCGCCAGATGCGCCGCCGGCAACTTGGTAATTGATTGTCATTATCATCCGAGGTAGGCTGTCGGTCATGATCGTGTGCAGCTGCCACGCCGTGACCGACCGCGAAATCCAGCACGCCGCGCGTGCGGGCGCTCGCACGCCCTGTCAGGTCGCCGAGATGTGCGGCGCGGGCTCGAGCTGCGGCGGCTGCCGCGAGACGGTGCACGATCTGCTCGCCGAGACCCACGGCGAGCGCCGCCAGCGCGCCCCGAGCGTCTGTCTCGCGGGCGGGGAGTCCGTCCCCGCCTGACGCTTGCTAAGCTCGATCTCCGAATCGGAGGGTGGATCGCATGGCCAAGCGCATCGACTGGTACTACCACCGCAACGGTTGAACCAGTTGCGAACGAGCGTCCAAGTTTCTGGACGCCAGGAAGATCGAGCCGGTCGCGACGGTTTCTGCGAGCAAGAAGCTCGGCAAGGCCGACGCCGCGAAGCTGGTGAAGGCCGCGAGGCGCGTTGTCGTGGCGAAAGGCAAAGCGCTGCGCAGCTTCACGCCCGGCGGAAAAGCGCCCGACGAGATCGTCGAGGCCGTCCTCGGGCCGACCGGAAATCTGCGCGCGCCGGCGCTGGTGGTCGGCGACACGCTGCTGGTCGGTTGGAACGCGGAGGCCTACACCGACGCGCTGTCGTGAGCGAGCGATGCAGCACTCGCGCCTGACGCTGCGCGCGCATCTGGTCGACGAGCTGCTGCCGCTCTGGGAACGGCACGGTCTCGATCGCAACCGCGGCGGCTACTGGAACCGGCTCGGACCCGATCTGGCGCCGCTGCCCGACGGTCACAAGCGACTCCTGGTCCACGCGCGCCAGATCTTCGCGTTCACGCGCGCGTCGGAACTTGGCGCCGGCGCGTGGGCGCGAAACGCGGTGGCGCACGGACTCGAGTTCCTGCACGCGCGTTTCTGGGACCCGCGCTTCGGCGGTTGGTTCACCACCACCGACGAGGCGGGCGCGCCGCTCGACCGACGCAAGGATCTGTACGGGCATGCGTTCGCGATCTTCGCGCTCGCCGAGCACCACCGGGCAAGCGGCGAGCCGGAGTCCCTGCGGCTGGCGAGCGCGACGCTCGAGCTCCTGCGCGAACGGCTGCGCGATCCCGTTTCGGGTGGCTTCTTCGAGACCGCGAGCGAGGACTGGCAGCCGCTCGCGGGGCCGCGGCGACAGAACCCGCACATGCACTTGGTCGAGGCGCTACTGGTGCTGGCCGAGGTCGCGCCCGACAGCGGCGCGCTGCGCGACGCGCGCTCGCTCGTGGAGCTGCTCGGCGCGCGCTGGCTCGACGCGCGCACGGGCGCGCTCGGCGAACACTTCGACTCCCACTGGCGGCCGCTCGCGGGCGATGCCGGGCGCATCGTCGAGCCCGGGCATCACTTCGAGTGGGTCTGGCTGCTCGATCGGTTGCAGTCGCTCGCGCCGAGCGACGCGGCGCGCGCGCTGTCCGATCGGCTCTTCGAGTTCGGCCGCCGCTTGGGCGTCGACACCGACGGCGGAGTCTTCGACCAGATCGACGCCGAGGGCCGGACGCTCGCCGTGACCAAGCGACTGTGGCCGCAGACCGAGCGCGTCAAGGCGCTGGCCGCGCGCGCGCGGGCGACGGGCGACGCGATCGCGCGGCGCGAGCTGGAAGCCGGCTTGCGCTACTGCTTCGCTCGTCACGTCGATCCCAAGACGCACGGCTGGTTCGAGCAGCTCGCGCGCGACGGGCGCGTGATCTCGGACGCGCAGAACGCGACCAGCGTCTATCACGTGGTGGTCGCGCTCGAAGAGGCGGCGAAGGCTCTGTAGGTCTGAGCGGCGCTCAGTCCTTGCGTCGGCCGACGTCGTTCGAGCGGAAGTTCCCGACCAGGGTGACCTTTCCAGTCTCGATCAGATGCTGGATCGTGGCGACGACCTCTTCGTCGGTCTCGGCCTCGTCCGCGATTGCAGAAACAAGGTCGAGCAGGGTGAGCGTCTCGGGGTGGCCGGGCTCCGCGATCTGCTCCGCGGACTCGAAATTCCTGAGCGTGTGCGCGACCAGTGCCATGCCGAAATGCTCCCCTCTGTTTCGAGCCTGAGGATTTGCATCAGGCGTGCCAACGTATGCCATACGCACCAGACGCGACGAAGTCCGCGGATATTCGAGCCTGGCGACACTGTCGCGGCCTCGCTGCAGGGCCCGATGTGGACCAGATCCGTCAGTCCGGTGACGGTTATCGTCAACGCCTCGACAGCTCGGAAATCTCAGCGATTGACGCTCGACCAGGCCGAGTCGCCCGCGCGGAAGATCAGCACCCGGTGCGGAAGGATCAGCGTGATCGAGTCGTCGCCGAGCGTGCTGCGTTCCGGATCCTCGCCGGGCGTCAGCGGATAAGGCACGAAGCCGGCGGAGAGCGGCGAGAACGCGACCGCGCGGCGCGGCGTGACGACCACCGCGACGTTCTGCTCGGCGATCACTTCGATCGGCTTCTCGCCTGGCCCGAGCCCGAACTCCTGCCAGGCGGCGATCTGCGGCGAGAAGGCGAGGATCCGCGCCGGGAACGCGGCGACGATCAGGCCGTCGCGCACCTGCAGGTCGTGCTCGCTCGGCGCGGACTCGGAAACGCGGTAGCGCAGCTCGACGAAATTGGCGGCGCGGGTCTGGATCGCGAGCAGGCGCCGCGTCGTGACCGCGACGCCGACGTTGCCCTGACTGCGCAGCGCGATCACCGACTCGCCGAGCTCGAGCTTCGAGAGCACCGCCGCGAAGCCCGACGCGGTGACGGCGATGACCTGGTTGTCGACGTGTGTGAGCGTGACCCGATCTTCCGGTCGATGGCCGAGATCCGCGGACGCACCGATCGGCAAGAGCAAGAGCAACGCGAACAGCCCGAGGAATGAGCAGCGCTCGCTCAGAACTTGTCCTTCAGCGCGCGCACCGCGCCGAGCACGCTGACGGGATCGGACGACGTACCGGGCAGCTGCGCGCGCACGCTCGCGACGAGCTCCGCCGCCGACGTACGCATGAACGGATTGGTCGCGCGCTCGTCGGCGAGCGTCGAGGGCACGGTCATCTCCGCCTCCGTCGCGTCGTGCCAATCGCTCGCGGCGTGCGCGCGGCGCGCCTTCACCGTCGTGATGCGCGCGGCGAGCGCCGAGTTGCCCGGCTCGAGCGTGAGCGCGAAACGCAGGTTGGCCTCCGTGTACTCGTGCCCGCAGTAGACGAGCGTCGCGTCGGCGAGCTTCGCGAGCTTCACGTTCAGCGCCTCGTGCATCATCTGCGGGGTGCCCTCGAAGAGCCGCCCGCAGCCGCCGGCGAAGAGCGTGTCACCGCAGAACACGGCGCCGGGAAACACGTAGGCGACGTGCCCGCGCGTATGCGCCGGGATGAACAGCACGTCGGCCTCGAGCGCGCCGACGCGCACGCGCTCGCCTTCCTCCACGCCGGTGGTGAAGCCCGGAATGCGGGCGGCGTCGGAGGCGTGTCCGATCACGGGCGCGCGGAAGTGCGCGGCGAGCTCGGGATTCGCGCCGCTGTGATCGAGGTGGTGGTGCGTCGACATCACCTTCGTCACGCGCACCCCGAGCTTCGCGACGCGCGCGATCACCGGCGCGGCCTCCGGCGCGTCGATCACCGCCGCCTCGTTCGAAGCCGGATCGATCACCAGGTACGTGTAGTTGTCGCGCAGCGTCGGAATGCGTTCGACTCGCATCGCGCCAGTCTACCCGATCAGCGGAACTGCACCTCGAGCTCGACGCAGACGAGCTTCTGCAGGCGTTCGGCGACCAGCGTGCGCAGCTCCGGTGAGTCCCCGTGCGCAACGTGCAGCTCCGCGCGCAAACCGGATACGGAAACGAGCTCGAGCTCCGTGCCCGGCGGCAGGCGCGCGACGATGCTGCCGAACAGCACGGCTTCCACGCGGCGGAAGGCCTCGGCCTCGCCGCGCAGGCGGTTGGCGCGGCGCACGGGTTCGGGCAATGGCTCCCCGCGCAGGTCGGCGAGGATCTCCTCGAGGTCGGGTCGACAGCTTCCGCAGCAGCCACCCGCGCCAAGGCTCGCGGCGATCGACTCCACGTCGCCGAGTCCGCGCTCGCGGACCCGATCCGCGACGCACTGGCTCGACATCCCCATGCAGCGACACAGGAGCCGTGTCATTGCGGTTCTCATCGGCCGCCGGGCGTCAATCCCCGAGCAGCGAGAGCTGGCGGCCGAAGTCGTCGTCGGGCTCGGGCGCGAGCTGCGCGGCGAACTCCGGCCGATCCGGAGCGGACGAACGCGCCGCCCCGGGCGCCTCGGGACAGATGCTCGCGTAGTCGCACCAGCGGCACAGCGGCCCCGGCCGCGCGCGGAACTCGGACTCCGCCTCGATCGCGTCGATCACCGCCATGGTCGCCCGGCGCAGTTCCACCAGCGCCTCGGGCGAACGCCGCGAGCGCAGCGTCTTGTTGTGGATCAAGTAGTGCCAGACCAGCTCGACCTCCTTCACGTCGGGATAGGTCTGCTCGAGCCCGATCTGGTACAGCGCGAGCTGGCGGTCGCGGTCGATGCTGCGCTGCTGCGGCAGGTTCGCGCTGGTCTTGAAGTCGTGGATCTCGAACGCGCCGTCGCCGGTGCGCACGATGCGGTCGACGATGCCGAGCATCTTGTAACGCCCATCGGTGTCGAGCCGGAGTCGCAGCCGCTCTTCGAGCGCGATCGTTTCGCCGCTCGTGAACGGGTAGTGGCCGCGGTAGTAGTTCTCCAGACAGCGCGCGCCGCGCTCCGAGTAATACGCGGGCGAGTTCTCCTTGCGCACGATCTGGATCTTGGCGTGCCAGCTCCGCTCCCAGTCCTGCTTGTAGCGCTCCAGCACCTGCGCCAGGCTGGGCGGCTTCGCGTTGCGCGCCACGTGGTGGTAGAGGCGTTCGAGGATTTCGTGGACACGCTTGCCCATGAACGCCTCGACGCCCTCGGTGTCGACTTTGATCTGGTCGACGTAGCGGTACTTGAACTGGCGGGGGCAGTTCTCGAACGACGACAGGCGCGAGTGGCTGTACTCGGTCACGCTCCCCCCAGAGGCCGGGCCAGTATGGGGCTTCGGGCCCGCTTTGAAAATGCCGGGCCCACGCGTAACCTTCCGCCGGGGCGGGAGGTCAGAGGTGAAGGGAGTCCGAGACATGTCCACCTTGACCGAATCCATCGCGAATCATCTGATCGCCAAGCGCGATCAGAACGATCCCGTGAGCGTTGCGCGTCGTCAGGCCTGCCCCGATACCCGGCGGGTGGTCGACGTGCTCGAGAATCTGCGCGCGATCGTGCTGGAGCAGACCCCGCACGAGCGGCTCAACTCCGATCTAGAAGTCGTGCACGGCCTGCTCTCGGGGCTGATCGGCTCCGATCTCGCATCGAAGTTCCTGGAGCATCTGCCGGACATCCGGCACTGCGTGGGCATGGACGTCGAGGCCGCCTTCAAGGGAGATCCCGCGGCGAAGTCGTACGCGGAGGTGATCGCCGCGTATCCGTCGGCGTACGCCGTCTCGACCTACCGCATCGCGCACGTACTCTACGAACTCGGCGCGCCGGTCGCGGCGCGCATCATGAGCGAGCACGCCAAGAGCAAGACCGGCATGGACATCCATCCCGGCGCGTCGATCGGCTGCCACTTCTTCATCGATCACGGCACGGGCGTGGTGATCGGCGAGACCGCGGTGATCGGCAACCGCGTCAAGATGTACCACGGCGTCACGCTCGGAGCGTTCTCGAACAAGCAGGGCAGGCTGGATTCCGGCAAGAAGCGCCACCCGACGATCGAGGACGACGTCACGATCTACCCGAACGCGACCATCCTCGGTGGCGACACCGTGATCGGCGAGGGCTCGGTGATCGGCGGCAACGTCTGGCTACACGAATCGGTGCCGGCCTTCTCGCGCGTGCAGATCACGCCGCCGCAGCTCCAGGTCAAGCACAAGGATTCGGAGTCGGGCTCGATCGACCCGACCTACGACATCTAGTCCCGCACCTTCAGCGCCACAGGACAGTGGTCGGAGCCGCGCACCTGGGTCTGGTGCTCGATGCGCGCGACGCGGTCCATCAGCTCGAGGTTCGCGACGAAGTAGTCCAGCCGCCAACCGATGTTCCGCTCGCGCACGCCGGGCCGGTTGCTCCACCAGGTGTAGTGCCCCGGCTCGGGGCAGCGACTCCGAAAAGTGTCGATCCAGCCGTGGCGTGCCAGGAAGCGATCCATCCAGGCGCGCTCCTCCGGCAGGAAGCCCGCGTTCAGGCGGTTCTCGCGCGGGTTCGCCAGATCGATCTCGGCGTGCGAGATGTTGTAGTCGCCGCACAAGAGCACGTGCTTGCCGGAGCGCCGATAGCCGTTCATCAGCCGCAGCATCGCCGAGCAGAAGCGCAGCTTGTAGTCGAGCCGCGCATGGTCGCGCTGGCTGTTCGGGAAATACGCGTTCACCAGCACGAAGTCGCGAAACTCGGTGCGCAGCACGCGGCCCTCGCGGTCGAACTCTTTCGAGCCGATGCCGTGCACCACCGCGAGCGGCTCTTCACGCGTGAAGGTGGCCACACCGCTGTAGCCAGGCGTCTCGGCCGAGTGGTAGTAGGCGTGGTAGCCGTGCGGGTTGCGCAGCTCGTCCGAGAGCTGCTCGGGCCGAGCCTTGATCTCCTGCACGCACACCGCGAACGGGCGCTGGCCTGCGAACCAGTCCAGAAAACCGCCGCGGCCGGCGGCGCGCAGCCCATTCACGTTCCAGGAGAGAAGCAACACGTGCGCGATATTGAGTGGACCGTCACGCGTGTGCAACTGCGGCTTCTCGCCTCTTGCTCGAGCCCCGGCGCGCCGATACGTAGAAATGTGGAAAACGGCGTTGCTGGTCGTCGCGCTGATGGTGGCGGGGCACTTCGCGGTGCGATATCTGCGCACGAATCCACTCGCCCCGGTGTTCGAAGGCGGCGAGCTCGTGGTCGAGACGAACGAGCACGTGGTGCGCTACTCGCTCGACGGTCCGGTCGAGGGCACGTACCTGGTCGCGAAGATCGAGAGCCAGGACTTCGGCGACGAGCCGGTGAATGCGACGCTCTCGGCGGTCGGCTTCGCTTCGACGCGGGAGTACCTGCGCGCGCACCCCGATCAGAGCGTGTACGGCTCCGTGTCCGAGCTCCAGATCGCGAATCTGTCTGCGCCGTTCGCGCTGATCGCTGCGAATCGCATCGTGTACGGCGAGCTGCGCGGGCTGATCGACCGCTACGATCGGCGCCTCGAAGCGCGCGAGAAGTGGCTCTGCATCACGATCGCGGGTCAAGCGCTCGGGGTCGAATCCGCCGAGTCCACCGTCAGCGGCGCCGACGCCACGTCGCTGTTCGCGATGCGCGCCGACGCAACGCGCCTGCTGCTGGCCACGAGTCTGCGCGTCGACGACTGCGATGAACTTCTCGCGGGCGGGTAGCGCAAGCGAAGCGCGCAGCGAAGCGAAGCTGAGCGAAGTGCGGGTGGCGCGCGGCCGTCCGCGCGCCGGGCCCCGTTACCTCGAGCGCAGCGCGGCGACGCTCGAGGTGGTCGAGACGCCGTACGGGACGAGCAACGTCAGGCAGATCTTGAACACGCGGTCGGCGTCGAGCTGACCCGAGAGCAACGCGTCGCCGTGATTGATGGCGATCAGGATCGCGCCGACCACGAGCATGGTTCGAAACGCACGTCGCACGACCGACGGCTCGCGGGCGATTCGCAGCCACTCCGACACGGCGGCAGGATAGCTCAGCGAGGCGCGACGAGGGCCGCGAGCTTGCGCTCGATGATCGGCCGCAGCTCGGCGGCGCGCGCTTCCTTGATCCCCTCGTAGCCGCGGATGCCCTCGGCCAGCCGCACGATTTCGAGCGCTTCCGCGCGATTCTCGGCGCGCACGTGCGCGGCGACCGCGTCGAGCACGCCCTCGTACCAGCTCGCGAGCTCGCGCTCGAGCCGGCGCGCGCGCGTCCAGCCGAACGGATCGAGCGCGGTTCCGCGCAACCGGCGCGCGGCCGCGAGCGCGGCGAAGACCGGCTCGATCCACGCTCCGAGCGCGAGCTTCGATTTCAAGCCCAGCGCGCGCAGCAGCGGCGGGTGCAGGTGGTAGCGGATGCTCGGCTGGTGCGCGGAATGGCGCCGCAGCCAGCGCCGGTGCGGACCGCGCAGCAAGAGCCGCGCGACCTCGTACTCGTCCTTGTACGCGAGCACGCGGTAGAGCTCGCGCGAAGCGGCTTCGGTGAGCGCGAGCGATTCCGGATCGACGGCGGCCGCGGCCTCGGCCACGCGCGCGACGCGCGCGCAGTAGCGCGACGCCAGCCGCTTGCCCTGGTAGTCGACCAGATCGGCCGCGAACGATGCGATCAGCGAAGTGACGCGATCGGAGTCCTTCGCGTGCTGGAAGCGGCCGAGCGCTTCGTGCACCGCGCTCCAGGCCGGACCGAGCGCGCGCGCGGCGCGATCGAGCGCCGGCTCGTCGCCGATCGCCGGCGGAGTCGCGTCGTGCAAGAGCTTCGCGACCAGCTCCGCGTCGACCGCGGCCGCGCGGCCGAGCGCGATCGCGCGCAGGTTGGCCTCGACCGCGACACCGTTCTCTCGCACCGCGCGTTCGAGCGCGAGTCGCGAGACCGGCACGAGTCCGCGCTGCCAGGCGAAGCCGAGCAGCACCAGATTCGCCGACAGCGACTGGCCGAGCGCGACTTCCGCGAGCAGCTCCGCGGGAACGCGCTCGAGCGAGCGCGTGGCTTCGCGCAGCGGCTCGATCAGCAAGGAGAGGTCGGGCGGCTGGAAGCCGGGCGCGCCCACGTCGGCGCCGGTCGGCACGTACAGCTCGTGCACCACCGCGCGCGTGCGGCCCGGGTCGAGCGCGCGCAGTGCGTCGCGATCCGAGGAGCCGAGCGGATCGAAGGCGAGCAGCACGTCCGCGCGGCCCGGCTCGATGCGCGGGCTGCCCGTCAGTTCGGTGCGCGCGAGCACGCAGTGCGACACGACCTTGCCGCCGCGCTGCGCGAGGCCGGTCTGGTCGAGGTGCATCGCGTACAAGCCGTCGTGCTCGGCGGCGCGCACCAGCAGCGCGTCGATCGTGACCACGCCCGTGCTGCCGATGCCGACCAGCTGCAGCTCGTAGCGATCGCCGTCCCAGATCGGCGCGGGCGGCTCGGGCAGCGGCCCCGTCAGCAGGGACTCGAAGGGCAGCGCTGCGGCCGTCGCACCCTCGACCGAGAGGAACGCCGGGCAGTCCCCGTCGAGGCAGGCGCGATCGTCGCTGCACGAGCCCGCGTGCACGCGCGTCTTGCGGCCGAGCGCGGTCTCGACCGGCCGCAGCGACACGCACGAAGACTTGACGCCGCAGTCGCCGCAGCCCTCGCACACGTCTTCGTTGATCACCACGCGCGCGCTCGGCCGAGCGAGCACGCCGCGGCGTTCGAGCCGCTGCTTCTCGTTCGCGCACAGCTCGTCCCAGATCATGACGCTGACGCCACTCTGCTCGCGCAGCTCGCGCATGGCGCCGTCCCAGCCGTTCCGGTCCACCACCCGAAGACGCGGCTCGTAGGTTTCGAGCGCGGCGACCTCGCGGTCGTCGCTCATCGCCACCACGCAGAGCACCCCGTCGGCCAGCAGATCCCGCACCAGCGCCGCGAGCGGCTTGGCGCCCACGGCGTGCTGGCCGCCGGTCATCGCGACGACTCCGTTCCAGAGCAGCTTGAAGGTGATCGTCGCACCGGCCTCGACGCAGGCGCGAACCGCCAGCCGGCCGGAGTGGAAGTAGGTGCCGTCGCCCAGGTTCTGGAACAGGTGTCGCGTCTCGGTGTAGGGCGCGAGACCGATCCAGTGCGCACCCTCCGAACCCATCGCGCCGAGCAGCCGCACTGCGCGCTCGGGCATGAGCAGCGCCATGGTGTGACAGCCGATGCCGCCGCCGGCGAGCGAGCCCTCGGGCAGCTTGGTCGACGACGAGTGCGGACAGCCGCTGCAGAAGTGCGGCGCGCGCGACGGTTCGGCCGCGTGGGACGCGCGCGCGAGCGCGGCTTCGAGCGGCGCGAGGCGAGAAACCAGCTTCGGCTCGCCGAGCTTCTCGCCCAGCCAGGGCGCGAGATCCTGCGCGAGCGTACCGCCGGTGAGCTCGTGGCGGCGCGCGAGCCAGGCCGCGCCGCGCTCGTCGTGCTGGCCGAGCACGCGCGCGCGCGACCCGCCCTCGTACAACGCCGCGCGCACCTGCTCCTCGAGCCAGGCACGGCGCGAGTCCACCACCACGATCGCCTCGAGTCCGGATGCGAACTCGCGCATGCGCTCGGTCTCGAGCGGCCAGACCAGGTCGAGCTTGAGCAGCCGCACGCCGAGTCGCTCGCGCTCGGGCTCGTCGAGGCCGAGCAGCGCGAGCGCGCTCTCGAGCTCGCGGTAGAGCGAGCCCGAAGCGACGAGGCCCACGCGATCGCGCGCGTGCTTCGACGTGATCGGATTCAAGCCGTTCGCGCGCGCGAAGCGGTGCACGGCTTCGAGTCTGCCGAAGACCAGATCCTGCTCGATGCGCAGCACGTTCGGCGGCAGCAGATTCGTGTCGATGCGCCGAGCCGGCCGGCCGGCCGGATTCACGAACTCCGGCAGCACGAGCGCGGGCTCAGCGTCGGCGAGCGTGACGATCCGGCCCGAGTCGGCCACGTCGGCCACCATGCGCAGTCCGCTCCACAATCCGGTGTAGCGCGAGAGCGCGAACGCCAGCCGTCCGAGGCGCAGCACGTCGCCCGGGTCGGCCGGCGCGAACAACGGAATGTAGGCGTGCGCGAAGGCGTGCTCGCTGTGGCTCGGCAGCGACGAGCTCTTGCAGAACGGATCGTCGCCCACGACCGCCAGCGCACCGCCCTGCCGTCCGGTGCCCACGAAATTGGCGTGGCGCAGCGCGTCGATCGCGCGATCGAGACCGGGCGCCTTGCCGAACCAGACCCCGAGCACGCCGTTGTAGCGGGCGTGCGGGAAGGTCTCGACGAGCTGCGTGCCCGCCACCGCGCTGGCCGCGAGCTCTTCGTTCAGACCCGGCGCGAGCCGCACGTCCGAGCGCGCGAGCAGCGGCGCCAGGCTGCGCAGCATTCCGTCCAGCCCCGCGAGCGGAGAACCCGGATAGCCGGAGAAGAACGCGCCGGTGCGCAGCCCTGCGCGCGCGTCGCTGCGCAGCTGGTCGAGCGTCATGCGCAGCAGCGCTTGCAGACCCGTCAGGTGCACGCGGCCGTGCGTTCGGGTGTAGCGCTCCCAGAGCGGCGGGTCCGTCCCCAGCGTGGCGCTCATGTCCACGAAGTTATCGGAGGTGTCGCGCACCCGCTTGAGGCAAAGTTGCTAGCGCATGCGCTCGCTCGTTCGCGCGCGTCACTTGCCGGACAGCGGCGCCACGATCAGCTCGGCGAACTTCTCGACCATGGCCGGATCGCGGCCCTGGATCACGATGTACGAGAGCCCGTAGCGCTCGCGCCGCTTCTCGAGCCCGTCGCGGATCTCCGCCGCGGAGCCGGTCAGGAAGATCGGGCAGTTCGCGACCTGCTCGACCGACATTCCGCTGTTCGCGGCCAGGCCCGCGCGCAGGCCCGAGGCATCATCCGTGATCGCCACCACGAAGGTCAGCGAGTTCAGCTCGATCTCGTCGAAACGTCGGCCCGCGGCCTCCGCGCCCGCGCGCACGTGGCGCAGCTTCTCGTCGAGCCGCTCGGGCGCGAGATCGGCGGCACTGTCTCGCGTGATCTTGCCCTCGGGCAGGCTCGGATTGATGCCGACGATGTCGGCGTGCCGGCCCGCGAGCCGCAACACGCGCGGTCCTCCACCGCCGATCAGGATCTTGGGCCGCGCGCCGGCCGGCAGCTCGGCGGCCTTCGCGATGTTGGTGATCTTGTAGTGCTTGCCCGAGAACGTGGTGCGTTCGTTCTCCCACATGCTCTTGATGATCTGCAGCGCCTCGTCGAGCCGCTCGATGCGCAGGCCTGGGCGGTCGTAAGGCATGCCCGCCTCGTCGTAGTCGGTCTGCATCCAACCCGCGCCGATGCCGAACTCGTGCCGCCCGCCGGAGAGCAGCTGGATCGTCGCGGCGCCCTTGGCGTGGATCACGGGGTGGCGGTAGTCGACGTCGTACACCAGCGACCCGACATTGAGTCGTGTCGTGACCGCGGCGGCCGCCGCGAGCAGCGCAGTCGGATCCCACTGCGGCCCGAAGTGATCGGGGCAGAAGACCGTGGAGAAGCCGAGTCGCTCGTACGAGCGCACGCGCTCGATCCAGCCGTCGGCGGGGAGCGTCGAGACCTGCACCGCGAAGCGGAAGGGTTTGGCCATGCCCGATGCTACCCGATCGCGCGCGCGCGGGTTCAGTCGCCGCGCTCGCGCACCTGATCGGCGGTGATCAGGCGCACCGCTCGTTCGTAGGTGAAGTACTCCCAGCCCCACTCGAGCAGCACGAGCAGCTTGTTGCGAAAGCCGATCAGCTGCGCGACGTGGACGGCCAGCCAGAGCAGCCACGCGAGAAAGCCCGTGAACGCGAAGCGGCCCAGGTGCGCGACCGCGGCGTTGCGGCCGATCGTCGCGAGCGAACCGGGGTTGCGGTACGCGAACGGCTCGAGCGGCGCGCCTTCGAGCGATCGCGTGACGTTGCGCGCGACCAGCTCGCCCTGTTGCATGGCGACCGGCGCCATCATCGGCAGCGGCTGACCCGCGCGCTCTAGAAAGGCCGCGTCGCCGATCGCGAACACGTCGTCGTGGTCGAGCACGCGCAGCGTCTCGTCGATCCGCACGCGGCCTTGCGCGCCCTGCGCCAGGCCGAGTCGATCGATCAGGCCCGCCGCGCGCGCGCCCGCCGCCCAGATCAGCGTGCGCGCGGGAATCACCTCGCCACCTTTCAGTGTCACCCGCTCGCCGTCGAACTCGACCACTTGCGCGCCGAAGCGCACCTCGACGTGCTTGTGCCAGAGACGCAGCGCGGTCTCCTCGCGCAGCTTCTCGGGCAGCGCAGCCAGCAGCGCGTGCGTCGCCTCGAGCAAGATCACGCGCACGTCCTTGATCTCGAGCGCGGCGAAGTCCTTGGCGAGCACGAGCCGCACGAGCTCCGAGAGTGCGCCCGCGCTCTCGACGCCGGTCGGTCCGCCGCCGACCACCACGAAGGTCTGGTGGGCGCGGCGCCGCTCCGGGCTCGGCTCGTGCAGCGCGCGTTCGAAGCTGCGCAGGATCTGGTTGCGCACGTTCACGGCCTCGTCGAGATCCTTCAAGCCGAAGCCGTTGCGCTCCACCGACGTGAGCCCGAAGAAGTTCGTGCGGCCGCCGACCGCGAGTACGAGCCGGTCGTAGCCGATCGGTCCCGCGCTGGTCGTGAGCTCGCGCTTTTCGAAGTCGACCGACTCCACGCGCGCGAGCCGGAACTCGAGGTTCTTCTGGCGGCGCAGGATCGCGCGCACCGGGTAGGCGATGCTCTCGGGCGGCAACATCGAGGTCGCCACCTGATAGAGCAGCGGCTGGAACAAATGGTAGTTGCGCTGGTCCACGAGCGTGATCGAGACGTCGGCCTTCGCCAACGCGCGCGCCGCGCGCAGGCCGCCGAAGCCGGCGCCCACGATCACGATCCGCGGCCGCGTCCGTTGCTCGCTCTCGCGCACGTCCTCGGCAAGCTAGCGCGCGCGTGCGCTTTTGGCGGCGTGCGCGCGTTCACCTACGATCCCGGGCGCATGATCGACACCATCCACGCCGTCCAGACGCCGGAGGGCGTCGACCTCGCCCTGCGCGTGGCGGGGCCGGTTCCGCGTGCGCTCGCGTGGGGCGTCGACACGCTCCTGCAGGGCGGAATCGCGCTCGGCCTGCAGATCGCGCTCTCCGCGTTCGCGGGTTTTGGCGTCGGGCTCTACTTGATCGGCTTGTTCGCGCTGCTCTGGTTCTACCCGGTGCTGTTCGAAGTGCGCGCGCACGGGCAGACTCCCGGCAAGCGCCTGATGGGTCTGCGCGTGGTGCAGGAGAACGGCACGCCGGTCGGCTGGTCGGCTTCGGTGCTGCGGAACTTCTTGCTGGTCGCGGACTTCCTGCCGCTCCTGTACCTGGCGGGGCTGGTGTCGATGATCTCGGACACGAGCTTCCGCCGTCTCGGCGATCTGGCGGCCGGCACGCTGGTCGTCTACGCCGACGCGCCGCGCGCACCCGTGACTCGAATCCCCGACGTGACTCCGGTCGCGCCACCGATTCCACTCACGCTCGACGAGCAAGCGGCGGTGATCGCGTTCGCCGAGCGCGCCGCGAGTCTCTCGCCCGAGCGTGCCGCCGAGCTGTCGGCGATTCCGCGCTCGCTCACGGGGCAGGACGATCCGCGCGCGAGCCTGATCGCGCAGGCAGCCCACCTGGTGGGACGGACTGCGTGAAGCTCGAGGCATTCGACGCGCAGGGTCGACCCCGCTGGGACCGCTTCGCGCGCCTGCTGGCCGCGCTCGAGCGTGGCGAGACCGACGACGCGGCGGAGCTGCCACCGCTCTATCGGCAACTCTGTCACGACCTCGCGCTTGCGCGCGAACGCCAGCTCTCGGGCGCGTTGGTGGCGGAGCTGAACGAGCTGGCGCTCGCCGGGCACAGGCTGCTCTATCAGGCGCGCACCGGCGAGATTCGCGGAATCGGCGCGTTCCTCGCGCGCGACTTTCCGCGCGCGGTGCGCAGCGAGCTGCCGTTGGTCGCGAGCCTGCACGTGCTGTTCTACGGACTCGCGCTCGCGCTCGCGCTGCTGGCCTGGGCGCACCCGGACCTGATCTACAGCTTCATGTCGCAGGCGAACGTGACCGAGATCGAGCAGATGTACGACCCATCTGGGGCGGGCGCCGGTCATGAGCGCGACTCGGGCGACGACGCGACGATGTTCGGCTTCTACATCTGGAACAACGTCTCGATCGCCTTCCGCACCTTCGCGAGCGGACTCGCGTTCGGCGTCGGTACACTCGCGAGCGTCACCTTCAACGCGCTCAACTTCGGACTGGTCGCGAGTCACCTGGTGCGCGCGGGCTCGGCCGAGCCGTTCTTCTCGTTCGTGATCGGCCACGGCGCGTTCGAGCTGACCGCGATCCTGCTCGCGGCGGCGTCGGGCATGCGGCTCGGGCTGGCGGTGCTCGCGCCGGGTGCGCGGAGCCGCATCGCGGCGCTGCGCGCGGCGGCGCTCTCGAGTCTGCCGATCATCGCGGGCGCGGCGCTCATGCTGGTGATCGCGGCGGGCATCGAGGCGTTCTGGTCGCCGCGCGCGCTGCCCGCTGCGGCGAAGTTCGCCGTCGGCGCGGCGCTCTGGGTCCTGGTCGCGCTCTGGCTCGGCAGCGCGGGGCGATCGCGTGCAGACTGAGCGAATCGCCGTCGAGGTCCGGCCCCGTGAGGGCTACGAGGCGGTGGACCTGGGCTTCCGCTTCGCACGCGCCGTGTTCTGGCCGCTGTTTCCCGCGCACGCACTGGTGGTCGCGTCGGTTGCGCTCGCGCTCTACGCCGGACTCTCCGAGCGGCTCTGGCTGGCGAGCTTCTTCCTCTGGTGGCTGAAGCCGCTCTACGATCGCGTCGCGCTCGCGGTGCTCGCAGAGGCGCTCTTCGGTCGCACGCCAACGCTCGTCGAGACGCTCGCGAGCCTGCCCAGGTTGATCGTGCGCACGGGGCTCCTGCACTCACTCACGTGGCTGCGCTTCTCGCCGCTGCGCGCGTTCACCATGCCGGTGCTGCAGCTCGAGGGCTTGCGCGGGATCGAGCGCTCGCGGCGCGTGAGCGTGCTGGTCGGCCGCGACTCTCGCGCGGCGCTCGGGCTCCTGTTCGCGTGCGGAGTCTTCGAGCTCGTGATCCTCGCCGCGGGACTGCAGCTCGCCGCGACCTTCCGGCCCGAGGGCGCGATCGCGGAGTTCTGGCGCGACGTGGTGCAGGGCGGAGGCCCGGAGCTCTCGTTCCTGGAAGCGATCCTGTATCCGCTCGCGATCCTCGCGATCGAGCCTTTCTACGTCGCAGGCGGCTTCGCGCTGTACGTGAACCGGCGCATCTGGCTCGAGGGCTGGGACATCGATCTGGCCTTCCGCAAGCTCGAGCAGCGCGTGGCCAGCGAAAAGCCGCGTGCGCCGCACGCGCGCGTGTTGTCGGCCGGGTTGCTGGCGCTCGCGCTGCTGCTGCCGTCCGGCACGCGCGCCGACGACGAAGAGTCCGCGCAGCCGCCGACCTGCGAGGCGCCCGGGCCGGCGGGCGCGCAGGCGTGCATCGACGCGGTGCTCGCGAGCGAGGAGTTCGCGACGGTCGAGAAGGTGGAGGTCTGGCTGCCGAAGGCGAGCGATCCGGACCCCGACGCCGAGCCGGGTCTGCTCGCGCGCTTCGGGCTCTGGTTCGCATCGGTCGCCGCGACACTCCTGCGTGTCAGCGCCTGGCTCGGCCTGGCCGCGCTGCTGACCGCACTGGCGATCGTGGTCGTGCGCTCGCTGCGCGAGCGCGAGCGGCGCCTCGAGACGCCGTCGGTGCAGGTCGACGACGTGCGGATCGGCGTCGATCTGCGTCCGGCGTCTCTGCCCGCCGACGTGGTTGCCGAGGCGCGCGCGCGCTTCGCCCGCGGAGACGCCTCGGGCGCACTCTCGCTCTTGTATCGCGGCGCGCTCGCCCACCTGGTGCGCGGCCTCGGCCTCGCCGTGCCGGTGGGCGCGACCGAGGGCGAGTGCGAGCGCATCGCGCGCGCTGCACTCGACGCCGGTCTGGCGAGCGACTTCGTGGATCTCACGCGCGCGTGGGTGTCCTGCGCCTACGCGCGGCAGACGCCCGCGCCCGACGCGTTCGCGGAGCTCTGCCAGCGCTGGCAGCCGCACCTGCGAGGCGCGTCGTGAGTCGCCCGTCCCGCCGTGCGAGCGGGTTCGCGCTCGTCGCGGCCCTCGCGACGGGGGTCGCGCTCTTCTTCCTGTCCTGCGAGAAGCGCGAGATCGAGATTCCGCGCGGCTACCGCGCCGAGGCCGCGCGCAACTCGTATCTCGCCGCGCAGCGTCTGCTCGAGCGGATGGGCACGCCGGTCCGAGGCTTCGCCGACCTCTCGGGAATTTCCGCGCTTCCGCCCGAGCACGCGACGCTCTTCATCCCGACCTCGCGCCAGGCGCTCGGCAAGGCGCGCGCGCAGGAGCTGCTCGACTGGGTCGAGCGCGGTGGACACCTCGTGGTGGTGAGCTGGCAGCTCTTCGACGATCCGAACCGCGAGGCGGATCTCGTGCTCGATCCGATCGGCATCCGCCAATACCTGAACGAGTCGGCCGACGGGGAGTCCGAGGGCGAGGGGGAAGAGGGCGACGAGCTCGAGCTCGAGCCGCCGCCCGCGCCCGAGCCGCCGCCGCACGCACCGGACGGCCCGCGGCCGCTGATCACGCTGGCGAGCGCCGTCGACGACGAACAGGAAGCGCCCGGTCCGGAGATCGCGCGAGCGATGTTTCCCGACCGCGAAACGCCGCTCGAAGTCGAGTTCGATCCCGCCTTTCGCTTCGAGCTCGCGCCGGCGGCGAAGGACCGCGAGGTGTTCCAGATCGCGGATGCGAACGGCGCGCATCTGCGAACGCTTCGTGTCGGACGCGGCCTCGTGACGGCGCTGACCGACGACTACTTCCTGACGCAGCCGAAGATCGAACGCTGGGATCACGCCGAGCTCGTCTATCGCCTCGCTCATTTCGAAGGCCGCAGCGGGCCGGTCTGGATCGTGTTCGGCGACGATTACCCGCGTCCGCTCACGCTCGTCCTGCGCCACGCGTGGATGGTGGTGGCGAGCGCGCTCGTTCTGCTCGCGCTCTGGCTCTGGTCGGCGTCACGCCGCTTCGGGCCGCTCGCGCCGGATCCCCCGACCGAGAGGCGTGAGCTGATGGAGCACGTGCGCGCATCCGGTCGCTTCCAGTGGCGTCGCGACGCGGCGCCCGCGCTGCTCGCGGCCACGCGCGAAGCGCTGCTCGCACGCGTGCGCGAGCGCCACCCGACGCTCGCCTCGGCTGCGCCGGCTGAGCAGGCGGAGAGCCTGGCCGAGCTCTCGGGCCTTTCGCGCGCGAGCGTGCAGCGCGCGCTCCAGTTTTCCAACGACACCGAAGCGGGTCGCTTCGCACAGGACGTCGCCACCCTCGAGAAGATCAGGAGATCGCTATGAATCCCGAACCATCCGCGACCACGCGCGAGGCGCTCGCGCGCGCCTCCTCACTGGCCGGGCGCGTGCGCAGCGAGATTCGCAAGGTCTTCGTCGGCCAGGACGACGTGGTCGACCAGACGCTGGTTGCCCTGTTCGCGGCCGGCCACTTGCTGATCGAGGGCGTGCCCGGGCTCGGCAAGACGCTGCTGGTGCGCGCGCTCGCGCGTTCATTCTCGGGCGCGAGCGCGCGCATTCAGTTCACGCCCGACCTGATGCCCGCCGACGTCGTCGGCCACGTCATGTACGAAGCCTCGACCGGGGAGATGCGGCTGCGCCGCGGGCCGGTGTTCACGAATCTCTTGCTCGCCGACGAGATCAACCGCGCGCCCGCCAAGACGCAGGCCGCGCTGCTCGAGGTGATGCAGGAGCGCCAGGTGACGCTCGAAGGGCAGTCACTCACGGTGCCCGCTCCGTTCATGACGCTCGCGACGCAGAATCCGATCGAGCTCGAGGGCACGTACCCGCTGCCCGAAGCGCAGATCGACCGCTTCCTGCTCAAGCTGCAGATCGACTATCCGAGCGCGGCCGAGGAGCTCGAACTGGTGCGGCGCGTGTCGCGCGGAACGGTCGGCGACTCACTCGATCTGTCGCCCGTGGAAGCCGTCGCCGACGCCGCGGGCGTGGTCGCGATCCAAGCCGCGGCTGCGACCGTGTTCGTCGACGAGCGCATCTCCGAGTACGCGGTGCGGCTCGTGCGCGCGACGCGCACTTGGGCGGGCGTCGCGCTGGGCGCGGGTCCGCGCGGTGGGCTGGCGCTGGTGCGCGCCGCGCGCGCGCTGGCGCTGCTCGACGGCCGCGGCTTCGTCACGCCCGACGACATCAAGTCGATCGCGAAGCCTGCGCTGCGCCACCGCATCCTGCTCTCGCCCGAGGTCGAGCTCGAGGGTCAGCGCACCGACCTGATCCTCGACGCGATCCTCGCCAAGGTCGAGGCGCCGCGCACGTGAGTCCCTCGCGCAGGCTCGTCGGCCTGGCCTTTGCTGTGCTCGCGCTCGGCCTGGTCGCAGCCTTCTGGCCGCAGCTCCTACCCGCGTGGGGCGCGGCGCTCGCCGGCCTCGCGCTGGCCGCCGCGATCGACGCGAGCCTCGCGGTCGGCCCGTTCGACGCGACGCGCGTGATTCCCCAGACGCTCGCGATCGGGACGCGTCACTCGGTCACGCTCGAGCTCGCGAATCGCGGAGCGCGAAGCGCGCGCGTGCTGGTGTTCGACCACGTGCCGGCCGGCATGAACGCGCGCGGGCTGCCGCGAACGATCGAGCTCGAGGCGGGCGCACGCGCCGCGTTCGAGTACGAGATCGAGCCGTCGCAGCGCGGCGAGCTCGCGATCGGCGCGCTCGAGCTCGTGGTGCGCTCGGCGCTGGGTTTGTGGCGGCGTCGCGTGCGCGCGGGCGTCGAGCAACGCGTTCGTGTGTACCCGAATTTCCGCGCCGTCTCGCGCTACGCCTTGCTGGCCGCGGCGAACCGAGCCGGCGAGCTCGGTGTCCGCCGCCGCCCGCGGCGCGGCGAGGGGCTCGAGTTCCACCAGCTCCGCGAGTACCGCCAGGGCGACAGCCTGCGGCAGATCGACTGGAAGGCCACCGCGCGCCTGCGCCGCGCCGTGTCGCGCGAGTACGAAGAGGAACGTGACCAGCAGATCGTCTTTCTGCTCGACTGCGGCCGCAAGATGCACGCGCGCGACGAAGCGCTCTCGCACTTCGACCACGCGCTCGACGCCGTGCTGCTGCTCGCGCACGTGGCGCTTCGTCAGGGCGACGCCGTCGGCCTGCTCGCGTTCAGCGGCCCACCGCGCTGGCTCGCGCCGCGCAAAGGCGCGAAGCAACTCGACCGCGTGCTGAACTCCGTCTACGACCTTTCGAGCGGCACGCAAGCCTCCGACTACCTCGAGGGCGCGCAGCAGCTCGCGAGCCGGCTCGCCAAGCGCGCGCTCGTGGTCGTGGTCTCGAACCTGCGCGACGAGGACCACGAGGAGCTCTTGCTCGCGGCACGACTGCTCGGCCGCCGCCATCTGGTGCTGGTCGCGAGCATGAAGGAGCGCGCGCTCGCGAAGGCGCTCGAGACACGCGTGAAGGACCTCGACTCGGCACTCACCGTGTCCGCCACGCACCAGTATCTGCACGCCCGCCGCCGCGCCCACGAACGCCTGCGCAAGAGCGGCGTGCTCGCGCTCGACGCCGAGCCCCAACAGCTCGCCGTCGCGCTGGTGAATGGCTACCTGGACGTGAAGGCGTCCGGGATCCTCTGATCGATCGCGCCCCGAAAAGTCAGAAGCAGTTGGGAGTAAACCAGCCGCAGACGGCGTTGCCGGTGTCGACGACGTCGAACTGAGCGAGCGGGATGCGGCCCGCGGCGGTGCCGTTCACCTCCGCAATGAGCGGCGCCCAGGCGGGGTCGCTCGTGCCTGAGAGGTAGCCGGAGGATCCCAGGTCCGAGAAGATCATGCCGAAACGTTTCAGCGCCCGGATCAGTACCACCGCCTCCGCGCTGTAACCCGCCTCCGAGTAGCTCGCGCGCAGCCGCAGGCGCGCGCCGTAGGGGAGGTAGCTGTCGACCTGATAGCTTCCGAAGCGACTCGCGGGCGCGACGTAGGCGCGTGCGGCGCGTGCCAGATCCACGCGCAGTGCGTGGTCGATCCGCCCGCGCGCGACTTCTTCGCGTCGCAGCAGGCCCGGCAGGATCGGCAGCCCGCTCGCCGATGCGGAGATCCAGCCGATCGGCCGGGGCACCGGTGCGAGCAGGTTCCAGCGCGCCGACGAGCTGACCATGAAGCCGGAGACAGGCACGCCCGTGCGGACCGTGTTGGAGAGTTCGACCAGGTCACAGGTCACCTGGTCCACCGCGATCACGCGCCGATCCCCGGACGCGGGGTTCGGGCTCGACGGCGTTCCGCCCTCGATCGCTGCGTCGAGCGGGATCGGAAACGGACCCGGGTCGCTCTCGTCCGAGTAGTCTGTTTCGGGGTGGTAGCTGATCGGCACCAGAGGAGTCCCGGGCGGAGAAACGAGCCACGGAATTCCGTACTGCGGCTGCGTCGAGCCGAAGTCGAGGTGGAGGTAGTCGGTCCCGAAGGTCAGTGCCTCGTATGCCGCGATGTAGATCGCCGATCTCGAATGGACCGGAAGCGCGCTCACGTCCTGGTTCCACGGGTCGCTCTCGGGCAGGATCTGGCAGCCGCCGACCGACGGAGAGTTCGCGCTCGCGCAGGTCGGACAGACCGATGCATCGCAGGCGGAGGCGATCCCCGGAGCGAGTGGCGCCGGCTCGAGCGCGCGGATCAGGATTGCGACGTCGAGAATGCTGCACAGCTCCGGGCGATCTCCGTGAACGGTGCACTTCGCAGCTCCGCCCGCGGAGAGCGGCGCTCCGATCGGGTCGGCCAGATTCTCCCGCAACGCGTCGACGTCGGCGTCGGTGACCGGGCCGTCGTCACTCGCGTCTCCGCATTCGCAGGCGTCGCCCCGCCCGTTCGCGACCAGAGTATTCAGCCCGCCGGAGTCCGCCTGTCCGGGATTCGCGGCGAATACGCAGTTGTCCGCGCCGTCGACGACCGTGTCGAGGTCCGAGTCGACCGCGCCCCACACGGAGAAGGCCGGCAGACTGAGCCCCGCGGCCAACGCCGATCTCAGAAGCAGCGTCCGCATGCATCGATTGTCCGAGATCGGACCCGGAAACACAATGCAGTGTTTGAGCGCC
>JANNLG010000168.1:0-28130 GCA_031396695.1 Deltaproteobacteria bacterium | reverse complement strand
AACGCCTACGACTGCATCAAGGCGTTCTCGGAAACCGACTTCACCGAGGATCTGAAGAAGTTCGACGTGCCGACGCTGATCCTGCACGGCGACGACGACCAGGTCGTGCCGATCGGCGCATCCGCGAAGCTGTCGGCCAAGCTGGTCCCGGGCGCGAAGCTCAAGATCTACCCCGGCGGATCGCACGCGCTCGGCGACACGCACAGGGCGCAGCTGAACGCCGACCTGCTCGCGTTCATTCGGAGCTGAGCGAGAGCTGGTCCGCCATCCGCTCCGCGATCATGACGGTCGTGAGGTGCGTGTTCGCGCGCACCACCGACGGCATGATCGAGGCGTCGATCACGCGCAAGCCTTCGACGCCGAGCACGCGGCATTCCGGATCGACGACGCTGGTCGAAGCGTTCGGGTCGCCCATGCGGCAGGTGCCGCTCGCGTGCTGCGCGTCGCCGACGTTGTTCAAGAGCCACGCGTCGATCGCGGCGTCGCTCGGATCGGTTTCGATCTCGAGACCCGCGCCGCTGGCCGTGCCGACCGCGCGCGTGGCCGGATGGCGCGCGATCTCGATCAAGCGGCGCACGCCGTCGCGCATGCGCGCGAGGTCGCTGGTCGAGTCGAGCATGTTCTCGTCGACGATCGGATCCGCGAGCGGGTCCGGCGAGGCGAGCCGGATCGTGCCGCGCGAGACGCACTCGTTCACCCACACGCCGAGCAGGCCGAAGGCCTTGGGCGCGTCCGCGCCGCGCAGGTGGCGGCCGATGCTGTCGCCGAGCCGGTTCATCGCGACGATCATCATGTCGCCCGGCCCGGCGCCGCAAAGACCCGAGCTGTAGCGGACGCAACAGTTCGTATGCCGGAAGCCGGGCGGCGGCACCGCTTCGTCGCGCAGAAGCACCACGAAAGCTGCGAGCGGGTGATCCTGGAGCTGCTCGCCGACCGGCAGCGCCGCGCGCGTCGGAATGCCGTGCTCGGCGAGTTGCGCGGGGGGACCGATGCCCGAGCGCAGCAGGATTCCGGGTGAGTGCACCGCGCCCGCGCACAAGAGCACGACGCGCGCGCGCAGCTCGTGCCACGCGCCAGCGCGTTGGAAGCGCACGCCCACCGCGCGCTCGCGCTCGAACAGCACGCGGTCGACGTGCGCGCCGCCGACGATCTCGAGATTCGGGCGCGCGCGATTGGGCTCGAGATACGCGTCGTTGGTGCTGACGCGCACGCCGTCGCGGCTGTTGATCGCGTATGGCGAGACGCCGAGCGCGAACGGCGCGTTGTGATCGGGCGCCCAGGCGTGGCCGAGCTCGAGCGCGGCCTCGCCGAGCGCCTGATCGACGGCACCCCAGCGCGAAAGCGGCGCGCGGTAGATCGGAATCGGGCCCGAGTCGCCGTGGTAGCTCTCGCTGCCGTAGCGAAGGTCCGTCTCCAGGCGATTGAAGTAGGGCAAGACCTCCGCGAACGACCAGCCCTTACAGCCTTGGGCGGCCCAGCCGTCGAAGTCCTCGACCATGCCGCGGATGGCGATCTGGCCGTTCACCGCCGAGCTGCCGCCGACGCCGCGCCCGCGCCAGAACGTGCGCGGCGGCTGCACGCGCGTGCGCCGCGCCTTCAGCGGGTCCCAACGGAAATCCGCGAATTCGGGCTCGGTGATGATTCCGCTCGGATTGGCGCTGCGCATCGCGTCGGGCGACTCGGCGCTGCGGTAGTCGGGACCCGCCTCGAGCAGCGTGACGCGCGTCGTCGGGTCCGCGCAGAGCCGCGCGGCGAGCGTCGCGCCCGCCGAGCCCGCGCCGACGATCAGGAAATCGCATTCCATGGCCGAGCCGCACGATGACGGTCGGCTTGGCGGAAAGCAATTCCCGACGGTGTGGGCCGCGAGCTCCTGACCGGCCGTCGCCCTTAATGCCAGACTTCGCGACGTCTCGCGAAGGGGGCGTCGCAGTAACGTGTCTAGCTCCACGCAGCACGCGGTCGGACGACTTCGCACGATCGTCGGCAGGATCGCCGACGAGGGTTCGTCGCTCTCGGCCTGCCTGCCGGACGGTACGCAGGTCGGGACGGCCGACGCGGCGACGCGGGTCCGCTTCCGCGACGCCGCTGCGCTCGACGCCCTGCTGCGCGGCGACCACCTCGCGCTCGCCGAGGCGTACCTGTGCGAACGGATCGACGTCGACGGAGAGCTGCGCGAGGTCTTGCGCGTGACCGATCAGCTCGATGTGGCTCCGGATCGACTCGCCGCGCTCGCGTTCTGGTTCCGCTTCCTGTTCGACCGCCGGCGCTACAACCGCGCCTCGATCGCGTTCCACTACGACCGGCCGGCGGACTTCTTCCTGTCCTGGCTCGGGCCCGCGCGCTGCTACACCCACGGCTTCTACGAATCGTCCGGCGACGAGCTCGCCGTCGCGGAGGCTCGCAAGCTCCAGTTCGCGATCGATCAGCTCTCGCTCGAGCGCGGCAGCCGCGTGCTCGACATGGGCTGCGGTTGGGGCAGCTTCGTCGAGTACGCGGGCGCGCGCGGAATCGCCGTGCACGGCATCACGATCTCGCGCGCGCAGTACGAGTACGTCACCGACTTGATCCGCAAGCAGCGACTGCCCTGCACGGTGGAGCTGGTCGACTTTCTCGACTACCGACCCGAGCACGCCTTCGATGCTGCGGTGTTCATGGGCAGTCTCGAGCACATGCCCGGGCTGCGCAGGCTGTCTCGCTTCCTGGCTCGCCACCTGACGGCGAACGGCCGCATCTACGCGGACTTCGTGACCTCGAGCGAGGGCCGGATGAGCGGCGCGTTCCTGCGCCGCTACATCTTTCCCGGCGTGAGTCACTACGTGGATCTGCCGGGACTCGAGCGCGCCGTCCGGCGCGCGGGGCTGGAGGTGCGCGTGCTCGAAGAGGACACGCTCTCCTGCGCCTTCACCGTTCGCGACTGGGCGCGCCGACTCGAGGCGTGCCGCGTCGAGCTCGCGGCCCGTCACGGCGAGGCCGCCGTGCGCGCGTTCCTGCTCTACCTCTGGGGCTCGCATCACTTCCTGCTCAGCAAGCGCACGCAGGCGTACCACCTGGTGGCGGGGTGAGCGCCTCGTCGCAGCGCCGTGCTCTGCTCGCGGACGCGCCCTACACAGCGGTGTGCGTGGCGCTCGGACTCGTCGCCGGTTGGCTGCCGGTCCTTTTGCACGGGCCGATCGCCGAGAAGTTCAACGTCCTCTACATCGAGGGCAGCGTGGCGGTCTGGGGTTTCTACCTGGCGCGTTGCTCGATCGGGCTCTGGGTGGGGATCAGCGTGTCGCCGCGGAGCTGGATTCTGCGCGGACCGCTGTGCGGCTTCCTGGCGCTGCTCCCGCTCGCCCTCGTGTCGCTGGCGATGCCCGGCTGCGGATTCACGTGAATGCGCGCGAACCTGGCCTCCGGTGCGGGGGTCGGATTGCTGGTCGCGGGGCTCGCGCGACTGCTCACCGGGCGGAGCCACGCCTGACCGCCAGGGACCAGCCGACACCGACCAGTGTGGTGAGCGAGCAGAGCACCGCGAACGAGTCACCGGTCCGACCGTAGAGTGAGCGCTGTTGTGTCGGGCGGATTCGTCCGCGCAGCACTCCGCGCGTGAGCGGCTCCGTGCGGCCCCGCACGCGTCCCCAGGGATCGACGATCGCGGACGGTCCCACGTCGCTCACCCGCACCAGGTACATGCGCTGCTCGATCGCGCGCATCGCCACCATGTCGAACTGTTGACCCAGGTAGCTCGCGTGGGGAATCCAGCCGTCGTTCGACGGATTCACCAAGTACTCCGCGCCGGCCCGGACGCGTTCGGCTGCGAATTGAGGCAGCATGCCCTCGTTGCAGACCAGGATCCCCGCACGCCCCGCGCGCGTCGGCAGCGGGCCCGTCTCGCCGCCTGACGAGAACACGCGCAGGCGGCCGAAGCTGCGCCGCAGCATGTCGATGCCGAACGGGAAATACTCCATGAACGGCAGCAGATACTCCTTGTCGTAGCGCGCTCGCAGCTCGCCCGTCCCGTCCATGACGTAGATGCTGTTGCGGTACGGGGGTCCGTCGGGACCCTCGGCGCGCGGCGCGCCGACGACGAGCTCCGTGTCGTTCTTTGCCAACAGGCTCGCGATCGCCTCGCGGTACAGCGTCTCCTGCTCGAGGAAGAAGGTGAGCGCGGCCTCCGGCCAGAAGACGATCGCGGGCGCGCGCTCGGCCAGCAGCTGCGCCGTCATGCGCAGGTGGACTTCGAGCGTGTGGTACGGACCCTGCTCGCTCCAGCGCGCGTTCGGGTCGAGCGCGGCCTGCACCAGCGCGATCTCGACGCCGTCCGCTGCGCTCGCGTCTTCGGCGTTTCGCAACACAGCCGCGCCCGACGCGACGACGGCCACCGCCACGGTGGCGGCGAACGCGAGACCAAGACGCGCGCGCCGGTCCAGGCCGCCTGCGCGGAACGCGACGAACGCGTCCGCGAGCGCAGCGTTGCACGCGGCGAGCGCGAAGCTGACTCCGAAGACGCCGGTCCACGCCGCCACTTGCACCACCGGAAGCACCGCGGCCTGCGAGTAGCCGAGGCTTCCGCCCGGCGAGACGCCGAGGTAGATCGGCGAGCCGTTCAGCAGACGGCTGCGCGCGAGCTCGGCGGCCGTCAGCGCCGCAGCGACGAACAGCGCGCTCATGGGCAGGCGAGACAGCGGGCCGTAGACCGCCGCGAACGCCGCATAGAACGGCGCCGCCGTGAGCGCGGTCAGGCCGAGCAGGAACCCCCAGCCCACGATCAGCGGCTGCTGCGTGTACTGCGCCACCGCCTCGGGCATCCACGAGCCAAGACCGAATCCGCTGCCGAACGTCCACAGCACGCCGAGCCCGATACGGGAGCCGAGTCGCGCAGATCGCAGCGCGACGAGCAGCGGAACCAGCGCGACCCACGCCAGCGCGCTCCAGCCGTACGGCGGAAACGCCAGCACGTAGAGCACGGCCGACAGTAGCGTCGCCGCGACTGCGCTCCCTCGCAGTCGGTTCGCGGTGGAAGGCGTGGCGCTACTTCACGTTGAGCGAGTCGCGGGTCTCGAAGCCAGCCTCGAAGAAGCGGCCCTGGATCACGCGGAACGTGCCGCGCAGACACGCCTGCGTGTCGGTGAGCTGAACGCGCATCTGCGTGACCTCGAAGCGCAGGCCCAGGTCGAGGTAGCCGTCGCCGTTCCGGTCGGAGAGGCGAGACACGTACGTGGAGGGCTTCGTCAGGTCGTCCAGCGACCGCCCGCCGAACCCACCGCAGGCCTCGCTCGCGCGCAGCGGCTCGAGGACGATCGAGCCCGGCTCGATCATCTTCGGCGGCCGATCGCCAAGCGCGGTCGTGCCCAGGTTCAGCACCGGGCTGCCGAACACGGTCGTCGGCAGGACTCCTTTCTTGCCGGGATTCACGGCGCTCTCCGAGACCTCGACCGAGACCAGCGGCGTGCAGTCGGCACCCGGCTGCGCGGGGCCGTTGCAGAACGAGCCGAGCGTCCGGCCGCCGCGCGGGGCGACGGTCGCGTCGGCGTAGTCGCAGTACTCGGGCGCCTGGACCACGCCGTCTCCGCAACGCGAGATCAAGTCGTCGCAGGCGTCCGGCGTTCCGTCCCCGTCCACGTCCGTCGCGTCCTGCGTCGGATTCGCGACGCTGGGACAGTTGTCGAACACGTCGAAGACGCCGTCGGCGTCGCCGTCCGCCAGCGCGAGAATGCGCGCCTGGATGTCGACACAGCACGGTGACGCCCCGCAGATGCCCTGCGCGACGCAGTTCGCGTCGGACTGACACGCGGACTGGCCGTCGGACAGGCCGTCGCCGTCCGCGTCGCAGAAGCCGACCTGCGCGGGAATCGCCGCGCCACCCTGGCTCTCGCCGGGCCCGGTTTCCACGCCCGCGAGCACGTTTCCCGAGCTCCCCTCGGGAATGCCGACCGGCGGGAACAGCACATCCGCGCCGGCGACGAACTCGCGCACGACCACGTCCGCGGTGTCGCCGTCGCCATTCAAGTCGGCGAACAGCACCGGCTCGTGCGACTCGACCGACAGGTGTCGCAGCTTCGCGAGCGCGCCGTCTTCGCCGAACGGGAAGATCTTGAACGGGTCCGTGTCGTCGCAGACGTCGCCGGTGCACGGCACGATCGTGTGTCGCGGCGTTCCGCGGACGGGGTCCGAGGTATCGAAGATCGCACCGTTCGGGGCGACGATCAGCGCGAGGCAGTCGTCCAGATCACCGTCTCCGTTGAGCTGGAGCTCGAGGTCGGCCTCGCACTGGTCCGCCGCGACGTAGCGGTTGCTCGCCATGCGGAAGCGCCGCACGCCGGAGATGCTCGCGATCTCGGCGCCGCTCGCGGCGCTCAGGATCCACAGCGTGCGCGGGCTTTGCGGCTCGCTCAGCAGCGCGACCACGTCGCCCTCGAGCGCGAGTCCGTCGCCCGCGACTCCGAAGTCGACGAGCGCCGTGCTGGTCGGCGAGCTGCAGGAGAGCGCGCCGTCGCTGGCTGCGAGGATACACACGGCCGTGTCGGAAGCCGCAACGGCACGTGCGACGACCGGCGCGCCGGCGAGGGCGAGCGGACCGATCGAACCCGCCGAGTTCTCGACGAAGACGTGCCCGGCGGGGTCGATGAACGCGAGCGTCCGACCACCGACTGCGGCCTGGGCGGCGGGTCCGAGCACGCGCAGCACTCCGCTCTCGAGCTCGAGCGTGGCCAGCACGGACGCGGTGGCGTCGCCGTCGCCGTCGGCGTCGGCCGCAGCATCGAGCGGATCGGACGTCGTGCGAAAGACGCCGCCGTCCCGCGCGTAGGCGACCGTTCGGCCGTCCGCGGAAAGTGCTGGATCGCTCGTGCCGGCGAGCGGAGCGACGAGTTTCGCGAGCAGCGTCACGCGGTCGCGTACGACGACGTCGGCTCCGGCTGCGCCGGTGGACGTGAAAGCCACGGCGGGCGCTTCGCCTCTACCGTCCGACGCCGCCTCGTTCGCGCCACCCACGGCCTCGGCGAGTCCCGTCACGCGGTCGAGCACGAAGACTCCAGGCGCGCCGCCGGCAGCAGCGTCGAGCGCTTCGTAGGTCAGCAGGCGTCCATCGGCGCTGAGCTGCGGATTGCGCGCGTGGTCGCAGCCCGGCGTTCCATCGGCGTCGACGCAGGACGGGGAGCCTCCGGCTTGCGCGACGAACAGAGTCGCCGTCGCGCCCGTGCCGATCTGGAAGGCCACCACGTCGCCGTCGGCCGAAATCGTCGGCGCGCTCGCGCTGCCCGACACGCCAGCGCTGACCTCGATCAGTCCGCCCGCTCGCAGCGGGTTCGCTGCCACCGGCCCGACGCCGCAGGTTGCGGGCGCCGTACCGACGATCGCCTGGCGATAGATCCGGCCGCCGTTCGCGAACACCGCGACGTCCCCGCTCGCACCGATATCGCAGGACTCCGACGGCGCGTAGAACGGGCTGCCGTCGCCATGCACGCTGAGACGGACCGTGTCGCAGCTGCAGCGATCGAACATGAACACGTCACTCGTGCCGTTGAAGTCACCGCTCGTCAGATCCCCGGCGGGGCTCTGGAAGCAGACGCGTGCGCGCGCGCCTGCACCCGCGACCGACGGCGAAGCGGCGAAGCTATCCGGGCGAAAGACGGTGCGGCTGCACTGTGGAGCCCCGGTCGGCGGAGTCTGCACGCGATTCACGACGAACGTCTCGCGCGTCGCGAAGTCGTGACAGAACACGTCGGCGCCGGTCGTGTTCTTGTCCTCGGCGGCGACCAGATTCTGCGCGTCGCTCTCGAAGCAGACGAGCTCACCGGAGGCGTCGAGAGCCGGGGCTCCGCTGTGTCCCGCCGCGGGCGCGCCGCCGAGGGCGATGTCCGCGACGTCGGCACGCGCGTCGAGCTGCGCCGCGTTGCCGGGCTCGTCGAGCAGGAAGACCGCGCGCCCGCCGGAGATCACCAGCGGCTCGAGACCGGGTTGGAGCGGCGACAGCGTACCGCCCGGCGCGAGCACCGAGGGTTTCGCCACGACGGCGAGCTTCTCCGCATTGCCGGCGGGATCGATCGCCTTCTGGACCAGATTTCCACTCGCGTCCGGGCAGTACACCCGAAGTAGTGGATCGAAGCTCTCGCCGTCGTTGTTGTCGTCGCTGCCGCCCTCGTCGGGCTCGGCCAGGAGCGTCGCGACGCAGCCGTCGCCGCTCGCGCGCATACCCGACGCGAGCGCATTTCGTGAGCTGCGCGAATCGAGCGGAAATGCGAACGGGCCTTGCGGCGGCACGGCCTCGTGAATGCTGGTGACCGCGACGCCCTCGGCCGCCAGCGGAGGCAGCGGGAGCCGCGCGCCGCTGCGCGCGTCGCGCAGCGTCAGCGCGGTATCGAGCACGTCGCCGTCGGCGTTGCGGTCGCGATACACGGGCGTTGCGCCGCCGTCGGTGAACTGCACCGGCAGACGCTCGTCGCGCAGCAGGCAGGTCAGGTCGTTCACGTTGCGGCACACGTTCAGGTTCTCGAGCGGCACGAAGCCGTCGATCTCGGCCGTGTAGTTCGCGGGCAGAATCGCGCCCGGTCCGCCGGGACCGCTGGCCGTCCCCGAAGCCGCCGGACCGCCCGCGGACACGCAACCACCCGCGCTGATGCAGTAGCGCAGATCGAAAGAGGGCAGGCGGGCGCTCGTATCGCACGAGCCGCCCCCGCAGACCGCGTCGCTCAAGCACTCCGCCCCGGTGTTCTCGCAGCGACCCAGCATGCGCTCGATGCGGATCACACTGGTGCGCGCATCCGTGCTGCCGAACAGGGTCACGGATTCGCTGCTGTCCGACGACGGCTCGAAGAGCGGCGGGAGCTGGATGCCGAGCGGGCTGTACGAAGTGAACGCCGCCGGTTCCTGCACTTCGAGCGCCACGCCCGGCGCGCTCGGAAGCCCCGAGCCGATCTCCGCGAAGAAGTTCACGAGCTGGGGTGGTGGAAAGGTTTCCGAGGCGCCGCCCTGGAACAACACGCCGGACCAATCGACGTTGGCCAGCACGTTGCCGCGATCGTCGAGCGCGAAGCGCACCGTCGGCCGGTCGTTCGGGTCCGGCGCGATCATCTCGGCGTACACGTTGGGTCGCGGCAGCGCCACGAAGTGCGAGAACACGTCGCTGCGGGCCGAAGGCGCCGTGTCGCAGGTGCCGTTCAGCTTGTAGAGCTCGTCGATGCACGCGATCGGCCCCGATCCCGCCAGGTCGGCGCAGCGCGTGCTCGACAGAGTCGCGGGCAGCGGCGCACCCGCGCGATCGACCAGGATGCGCGCCGGGCCGCTCAGCGTGAAGTCGGTACCGAGCGCGGGGTTGGGCGTGGCGGGCAGCCGCACGTTGAGGCGGCACTCGTTGCCGCCGGTCACCGCAACCGAAACGACCGAGAGTGCGGCGGCACCGACGCTTCGGCACTCCGAGGATGCGACGCCCGGCAGGCGCGCGGCGGCGTAGGCGGCCGAGCTCGGGTCGGTCGCGAGCCCGCAGGCTCGCGCGAGCACGACCGCGCGCGGCGCCGTCGGGCTCGGGCTCTGATCGAAGAACACGAAGGTCGCGCGCAGGCTGTCGGGAGCCAGGCAGCCGGAGGCCGTCGGCGCGGAGAGCCCGGGCGAGCCCGCGTCGCAGACTTGCGGCCGCACGCGGATCTGCACCAGCTGATCGGGAGACGCGAACGGCGTGTTCGTCTCACCCAGCCCCGACGGGAATTGGTTGAGGGCGCCGGGAATCACGTCGCAGCCAGCGCGCGCGGTGAGCGGCGTCAGCGCGAAGAGCGCGAGCCCGAACAGCGCGATCGCGAAGCGCGGCCGGATTCGAGGCGAACGGCTGACACGGTGACCGCGGTGGGGGCGAGGTGACATTGCACGTTTATAACACGGCGCGTCGCTGGTTCACGCTCAAAGGAAGTCGCTTTTGGCAGAACGCCTGCCGCAAAGGTCGACGCAGCGCTCGGCCTCCGCCTCGCACCCGCTCGCGTCGAGCCCCATGAACGTCGCGCCGTCCCGATCAGCCGCGCGCAGAAGTTCGCCCACCTGCCCGAAGCTGCGTGCTCTCGCCGCCTTGGCGCCGAGTGCCTCGGCCGCTCGGACGCTGCGCTCGAAGAGGCCCAGGCTGCGCCGACGGTGGCCCAACGCCCACTCGGCTCGACCGGCCAGCCGCAGCAGCTCCGCACGCGTGAACGCCATGCGCGGCGCGTTCGCGAGCGCCGCTTTCAGGCTGAGTCGCAGCGCAGCTCGCAGCGGCCTCGCCGCCGCAAGCTCGCTTGCTGGGAGCGCTTCGAGCCGCGTCAGGTCGAACAGCAGTCGAGCCGCCGCGATGCGACTCGCGTGGTACGGCGGGACGCGCTTCACGCGCGCGGTGATGCCGGCTGCCTCGGCGAGTGAACGCTCGGCGGCCTCGAGCTCGCCGAGCAGGATCTCGCTCTTCGCGCGGCAGCCGAGCGCGAGCAGGTGGAGCAGGTCCTCGGGAGTCTCCTCGTAGTACTCGCTGGCAGCCGCGCGCGCGTCCGCGAAGCGACCCTGCTCGAGCGCCGCGAGCGTGCGCAGCCAGTAGTGGTTCGTCTTGGCGAGGTCGTACTGATAGCCCTGCCAGATCTCGTCGATCTGGGCCGACGCGCGCTCGGCGCCGTCGAAGTCACCTTGATACAGGCGCTTCTCGGCCAGCAGGCCGAGATAAGTGACGGGCCAGTAGAGATGACCGAGACGCACCGTCTCGTCGACGAGCGCGGGTTCGATTTCCTGCTCGGCGCTCCAATCGCCCTCGAACGCGCGATAGGTGAAATTCGCAACGCGCTCGAACAGCCGCTCCGGGGGCTCGGCGCCCGCGGCCAGCTCGCGCGCGACCTCGGCCAGCCGGCGGCTTGCGTCGAACGAGAGGCCGAGGAACGCGAACAGCAGGGCGGCACCCGCGTACATCTCGGCGCTGGCCGGCACGCTGCGCGGGTCGAAGCGCTGCACGAGCGCGACCGAGCGCATGCCGTCGAAGGCGTGCCGGGTCGGCAGCGCGTAGGTCGTCGACTCGGCGCGCGCGAGGCGCAGCGCCATGATCTCGCGCTCGCGCTCGCTCGCCGGCCTGCGCCGTAGCCGGATCGGCAGATACAGGCGTCGCAGCACGTTCACGAGGTCGCGCACGAAACCGAGCAGCTGCTCGCGCTCCGTGTGCGCCAGCTTGTCGCCCAGCTGCGCCAGAGCCTGGTCGTAGTGCGCAACCGAGTCGATGAAGCGGCCGCGGTGGTACAGCGCCGAGGCGATCTTCGCTTCGAGCGCGGCGCGCTTCGCGGGATCGGCCCGCTCGCCGTGCAGCTTCAGGTAGAGGCCGGCGGCCTCCTCGAAGAAGTGCAGCGCTTCGTTCGAGGCTGCCGCCCGCGCGGCATCCTCGCCTGCGCGGAGCAGGAACTCCTCCGCTCGATCCAGCGCCCGGCCCTTGCTGAAGTGGTAGGCGAGCATGCCGTGGTAGCCGGGTGTTTCGTCGCTGAGCGTGCTCTCGATGGCGGAGCCCACGCGCCGATGCAGCTCTTCGCGGCGCGAATCGAGCAAGCCGGCGTAGGTCACCTCCTGGATCAGCGGATGCTTGAACGCGAACTCCTCGCCAGGACGCCGCTCCGAGTCCACCAGGAATTCGGCCTCGACCAGCCGCGCGACGCCCTCGGCGATGCGCCCTTCGTCCGTCGCGACGGCGCTGAGCAGATCGATGCGAAGCGTCTGACCGATCACCGACGCGATTTGCAGCAGTCGCCGCCGATCTCGCTCCAAGCCGTCGACGCGCGCCTGAACGACCTCGTGGATGCTGCCGGGAATCTGGACGCTCCGGATCCGGTCGGTCGCGCGAAAACGCCCCGCGTGCGCTTCGACGGCGCCGGCGTCGACCAGCGCGCGCACGACCTCTTCGATGTAGAACGGATTGCCGCGCGCCTTCTCCTCGATCAGCTGCCGCGTCGCGTGCGGCAGGTCGCCCGCGCCGAACAGGTTGCCGAGCAGGTCGCGGGCCGCACGAGCGTCGAGGGGTGCGAGGCTGATGTCGGTGTGCAGATCGGGAACCTGTTCGGCGGCCACGGCGCGGATGCGCTCGGCAGACTCGCCGAAGCCGGGCCGGAACAGGGTCACGAACAGCAGTCGGCGTTCGCGGCACTCCGGCAGCGCGGACGCGAGCAGATCGAGCGACGACTGGTCCGCCCAGTGCAGATCGTCCATCACCACGACCAGCGGCACCAGCGCGCTGCCCGCACGCATGAGCTCGATCAGGTGGCGCAGCACGAGCTTCTCCAGTGCATCGCCGGGCAGCGCATCGAGACGCGCGCGCTCGTCCGACTCGAGCGGCATGCCGAGCACGCGCGCGATGAACGGCAGCGCCTCGCCGGCGGATTCCGGCATCACGCCTTCGAGCGCCTCGCGCAGCTTGCTTCGCGCGACGACGTCGTCGTCGCGATCGCTGATGTTGGCGAACGAGCGCAGCAGGTCCGCGAAGGGATGAAAGCCGAGCCGGCGGCTCGTCGAGAGCGAGCGGCCGAGCAGCCAGCGCGTGCCCTCGGCCTCGGGACTGCGCTCGAGCTCGGCGAGCAGGCGGGACTTGCCCACGCCCGCCTCGGCGCACAGGCTGATCACGCCGCCCCGTCCGTCCCGGAGCGCGCGCAGGCGTGCGCGCAAGGCGCCGAGCTCGGCGTCGCGGCCGACCAGCGCCGAGAACACCTGCCGCTCGCTCCCGGCGCGCGAGCGGTGGAGGTGCTCGTGCTCGCTCGTCATCTCGAAGACCGGCAGCGCTTGGCGCGTGCCCTTCAGAACGAGCGGCTCGCGCGGTTCGTAGGTGAAGACCTCGCTCGTGAAGCGGCGAACTTCGCCGCCGACGTAGATGCGGCCGCTGGGCGCGAGATCCTTGAGCGCGTCGGCGACGTCGACGGGATCGCCCATCACCGTGAACTCGCGCAAGACCGACCCGCGCACGTCCCCCGCGATACCGACTCCGACGTTGATGCCCGAGTGCACGTCGAGCGGCACCGGCGCGTTCACGATCTGGTTGTACTCGCGGACTCGGCGGCGCATCTCGATCGCGGCATTCACGGCCGCGCGCGGCGCGTCCTCCATGGCTTCGCTCACGCCGAACAGCGCCATCACGCAATCGCCCAGATACTTCTCGACGCGACCGCCGTGCTTGCGCGCGATCTCGTCGAGCATGCGCAGACAGCCGACGACGATCGGGTAGGCGCGCTCGGCGCCGAGCTGTTCGGTCATGGCGGTGAAGCCCGTGAGGTCGGCGAAAAGGATCGTCGAGCGTCGCCGCTCCGTGTCCTTCGGCTCGTCGCCGCTGCGGCGCTCCTGCTCCGAGCGAAGCGCGGGCTCGAGATGCGCGGCGAGAATCAGCTGGCGCGGATTCCCGGCACCGCGCTGCTCGATCAGCGACACGAGCTCCGCGCCCGGCGCGATGGCGGCGACCAGCGCGCGCGCGTGCTCGGACGGCAGCGCGCCGAGTCGGACCTGCGTGACCGGGGCGAGCACCTTCTGCAACGGAGCTGCGTGCGGCGTTCGCGTGAGCACCACGACCAGCAGCGGCAGCTGGCTGGTGAGCGCGAAGAGCTTCGGCAGCGCGGCGGTGGACGCTTCGTCGAGCCGGTCGGCGTTCTCCACCGCCAGCAGCAGCGCACCGGCTCTCGCCCGTCGCTCGACGGCGGCGAGGCCGTCTTCGACCGTCGCGCGGCCGGCCTCGGGCTCGAGCGCCTCGACGAGGTCCGCGAACGCCGGCCGGTCGGTCGCGAAGTCGCTCGTGCCGGCTCCAATCTCGAGGATCGCCAGGCCGCCTTCGCCATCCCCGAGCGCAGCCGCGAGCAGGCGTGACTTGCCGATTCCCGCGTCGCCGAGCAGCGCGACGACGCCGCCGCGGCCGGAGGCGAGCGCGGCCACCGATTCCGTCAGCAGATTCCGCTCGTCGCTTCGACCGACGAACGGGGTCTCGAGCACGCCCCGCGGGCCGAGTGCGCGCCGCCAGCGCGCCTCGCGCGAGCCCGAGAGCTCGAAGATCTCGACGGGCTCGAGCTTGCCCTTCAGCGCGAGGCTCCCCAGTGTCGCGAGCTCGAAGCGGTCGGAGACCGCCGCGCGCGTCGCGCCGCCGACGAGGATCTTGCCGAGCGAGGCTTTCGCCTTGATGCGCGCGGAGATGTTCACGGCATCGCCGAGTACGTGGAACTCGCGCACGACTCCGCCGCGCACGTCGCCGGCGACCATCGGACCGGTGTTGATGCCGATCACGATCTCGAGCCTCGTCTCGAACGGCAGCTCGTTGTCGTAGTCCTGCACTCGACGGCGCATCTCCAGCGCTGCCGCGAGCGCGGCGTGCTCGGGCTCGAGTAGGGGAACCGGGTGGCCGAACACGGCCATCAGGCAATCGCCCAGGTAGCGGTCGACCGCGGCGCCATGCAGCCGCGCCACGTTCTCGACCACCGTCATGGCGCCGCCGACCGCGAAGTAGGCGGTCTCCGGGCCCACTTCCTGAGCGAGCGCGGTGAATCCTTTCATGTCGACGAACATCACGGTCGCCCGCTTGACGGCCGGGCCGCCGGAGACCTCGCTGTTCGGATCCATTCGAGTCCTGCCCCGCTTCGACGCTACGCGTCAGTCAGGGTAGCGGGTTCGCCCGAACGGCGGCGGCTTGCGAGCTCGACCCGCCGGGCGAGCGGCGGGGACGAGAGTCCGCGAGGCGCGCTACGCTGCAGGGCATGGCGGGCATCACGCATCGAACCTTCGTCAGCTACATCGACCGCACGCGCGAGTACTACGCGGCGCAGGGCTACGAGAAGCCGTACGTCTGGGCGCGCCACACCGAGGCGGTGCTCGCGCCGCTCGCGAAGCCGCTCGCGCAGAGCCGCGTAGCGCTCATCACCACCGCGAGTCCGTGGCGCGAAGACAAACCCGTCGACGGCGTGCTGCGCGGCGGCAAGCAGGTGTGGTCCGGGCCGACGGCCGCGCCGCCCGAGCGGCTCTTCACCGACGACCTCTCGTGGGACAAGGAGGCGACCCACACGCGCGACGTCGAAGCGTTCCTGCCCATTCGCCGCCTGCGGGAACTCGAAGAGCAGGGTCGGATCGGCAGCCTGGCCGCGCGCTTTCACGGCGTGCCGACCGACTACTCGCAGCGCCGCACGATCGAGCAGGACGCGCCGCAGATCCTGGCGCGTTGCCGCGAGGACGAAGTCGATGTCGCTCTGCTCGTCCCTCTTTGACCCGTGTGTCACCAGACCGTGAGTCTGGTCAGCCGGCACCTCGAAGCGAACGGCATCCCGACCGTCGTGATCGGCTCCGCGCGCGACATCGTCGAGGAGTGCGGGGTCGCGCGCTTCCTGTTCACTGATTTTCCACTCGGGAATCCGTGCGGCAAGCCGTACGACGCGGGGATGCAGCGCGCGATCGTCGGCATGGCGCTCGACTTGCTCGAGAGCGCGCGGCTGCCGCGCACGACCGTGCAGACGCCGTTTTCGTGGAGCGACGACGAGACCTGGAAGCAGAACTACGCGCGCGTGGATGCCGAGCGCATGGAAGCGCTGCGCCGGGCGGGCGAACGTCGCCGTGCGCAGCAAGGCGAGGGCAAGGGCCGCGAATGACCGCGCAACCCGACGCGATCGCCTGCGCGCAGGCCTGCCTCGACTCATTCATGGCGGCGTTCAACGCGCGCGATCTGCCCGCGTTCGAGCAGACCTTCAACTTTCCGAGCGTCCGGCTCGCGTCGAACACGCTCGTGATCATCGAACCCGGCTACCACAAGCCCGAGATGCTCGAACACGGCGCGCTCGCGGATTGGCACCACTCGGCGTGGGAGCGCCGCAACGTGATCCACGCAGGCCTCGACAAAGTCCACATCGACACGCGCTTCACGCGCTACCGCGCCGACGGCAGCGTGATCGGCAGCTTCGACTCGATCTACGTCGTGACCCGCGAAAACGGCCACTGGGGGATCAAGGCGCGATCCAGCTTCGCACCCTGACTCGTCGAACGAAGGAGACAGACCGATGAATCGCGCACTGATCGTGCTTGCCGCGTGCAGCTTCGCCGTCAGCGCTTCTGCGCAGAACCTGAAGCCCGGCCTTTGGGAGATCTCGAACACGATGAAGAGCGCGAGCGGCGAGATGGAGAAGGCCGCGGCCGAGATGCAAGCGCAGATGGCCGACATGCCGCCCGAGCAGCGCAAGATGATGGAAGGCATGATGGCCAAGCAGGGCGTGAAGATGGGCGCGGGCGCGCCGGGCGCGATGAGCGTGAAGACGTGCCTCACGCCCGAGATGGTCGAGCGCAACGAGTTCCCCGCGCAGCAGGGCAGCTGCAAGAGCACGTCACAGCCGCGCGCCGGCAACGTCGTGAAGATGAGCTTCACCTGCACCGATCCGGCATCGAGCGGAGAGGGCGTCTACACCTTCGTGAGTCCGGAGGCGTTCACGTCGAAGATGGTGATCCGCAGCGCGGCGCAGGGCACAGCCGAGACGATGAACATGGACGGCAAGGGCAAGTGGCTGGCCAGCGACTGCGGCAGCGTCAAGCCGATGCGAGCGCCGGCGGCGAAGTAGCCGCCGCAGGCTCGAGACCTCAGCGCGACACGGATTCCGGTACGCGCATGCGCACGCGGGAAAGGATCAGCGCCGCGGCGATCGCGAGCCCCCCCATCGCGGCCGACACGCCGAACGGGCCGAAGCCGGCCGCGAACAAGAGACCCGCGATCAGCGGCGCGAGCGCGCTGCCGATCCGCCCGATGCCGATCACGAAGCCCACGCCGGTCGCGCGCACGCGGTCGTCGAACGAGCGCGAGACGATCGCGTGCACCGCCACCGCGCCCGCGAACAGGAACACGCCGAGCGCCGCGCCCGCTCCGCGCAACGCGCCTAGGTCGGCCGGCACCGCGCTGAACAGCGCGGTCAGCACGCCCATGGCGAAGAACACGATACCGGCCAGGCGTTTCAGGCCCAGCAGCGGCGCCGCCCAACCGAACAGCGTGCCGCCGACGACGCCGGCCAGGCTCGCGAGCATCGAGACGCTAGCCGCCTGCGCCGGCGCGAAGCCGCGCTCTGCGACGAGCTGCGGCATCCAGCTCAGCGCGTAGTAGACCGCCATCGCGTAGAAGAGATTGACGAGCGTCACGCCGATCGTGGTGGCGAGCATGTCGCGGCCGAAGATGTCGATGAGCCCGGCGGCGCCCGCGCGCGACGCCGGTTGCGGCAGCGCGGCGACGGGAGCATGGCCGAAGCTCGCGAGCAGTCCGTTCGCGCGCCCGAGCGACCGCTCGTCCGGCCGCTCGATCAGGAACGAGAGCGGCTCGGGCAGCCACAGCCACACGACCGGCGCCAGAAGCAGCGACAGCAGACCGCCGAGCCAGAACAACACGGGCCAGCCGTGGCTTTGCAGCAGCAATGACGCCGCGACTCCGCCGATCACGCCGCCGATCGGATAGCCGATCGCCATCAGTGCGATCGCGAGCTCGCGCCGGCGAGCGTTCGCGAACTCGGTCGCGAGCGGATTGATGACGGACACCATCGCGCCGACACCGAGCCCCGTCAGCACGCGGCAGGCCGAGAGCGCGAGCACGCCGTTCGCGAATCCCGAGAGCGTCATGCCCGCGCCGGTCAGCGCGAGCGCGGCGAACACCATCCGGCGCCGGCCGATCAGATCCGCGAGCGGCGCCAGCAGCAGCGACCCGGCCGCCATGCCCACCAACCCCGCCGACAGCACCACGCCGAGCGCCGCGGGATCGAGCGCCCAGTCGCGCATCAGCGCGGGCGCGGCGAGCGTCACCGACAACACGTCGAAGCCGTCCATCGCCGAAAGCGCCAGCGTGACCGCGACGCCGATCCACTGCCGCCGGCTCATCGGCGCGCTCGAAAGCCACGCGCGCGGGTCCGGCACCGGTGCGACCTGCGGAATCGCGCTCATGTCGGGTGCGTCCTCTCGCGCTGTGCGACGCGGCGCAGTGTAGTCGATGCCGGAAACGATCGAGCGGTGTAGACTCGTTCGCGATGCGCTTCGCGACGACGCTACCGCTGCACCGCGTGCAGCTCTGCTGCGTGCTCGCGTTGGTGGCTTCGTGGATTCCGCTTCGGGCGAGCGCGTTGCTGCTCGACGGCGAGAGCTTGAACATCGAAGGGCCGTACCCCGACGGCGACCCGGAACCGCTCTCGCACGAGATCGTCGCGACCGACTCGAACGTTTACGTGGTCGGAGTCGGATACTTGAAGCCGCCGCACGCCGTCGAGCTGCGCGGCGCTTCGCTGCTCGAAATCGACACCGCGGCGCTGACGCGGTCCGAGCTTCGGAATCTGAGCGTTTACGACGACTCGCAGGTGTTTCTGCGCAGCGGTCCGCTCAGCGAGAGCGGATCGAGCTTCGCATTCTACGATCGCTCGAGGCTCGAGATCGACGGCATCGTTCTCTCCGAGACCCAAGTCACCCTGGCTGGCGAGTCCGCGGGACGCTTGAGCGGCGGCGGCCTGGCGAGCTACGCGGGCTTGACCGTGGCGGAGAGCGCGACGTTCGTGATGACCGGCGGCTTCATCGCCTACGGCTGGGGTGGGCTCCGCTTCAGCGGCGCGCTCGTCGAGATCTCGGGCGGACTGATTCAGGAGAGCGCGCTCTCGTCCACGGGCGTCGCGTTCGATGCCGGCCTCGCTCGCATCCGTGGAGGCGAGTGGATGTTCCCCGGCTCGTTCGGTGAGCGCGGCTGGGTCATCGCCGACGCCTTCGTCGAGGTGTATGGCAGCGGCCTCGGCATCTCCGACGGCCGCCTCACCGGTACGCTCGCCGACGGAAACTGGATCGACGTCGCGGTCGAAGGGAAGTTGGACAACCTGGTCCTCGTCCCCGAGCCGAGCGCCGCCCTCTTGCTCGGCCTCGCCTGCGCGGCCGCGTGCGCTCGCCGCCGAGCCGCCTGACGTCGCTACAGACCGACGTGCTTCGCCAGCTCCTCGCGGTGGTGCGCGGCGTCGCCGAACAAGAGCTCGCTCGACTTCGCGCGCTTGAAGTACAGATGCGGCGCGGCTTCCCAGGTGAAGCCCATGCCGCCGTGGATCTGGATGTTGTCCGCGGCCGCGTGGAAATAGGTCTCCGAGCAGTAGGCCTTGGCGAGAGCGGCGGCTTCGACGAAGTCCGGCTCGTTCGCCGCAGCGATGAAGAGCGCGTTGGTCGCGGCTGACTTCGCCATCTCCACCGAGACCAGCATGTCGGCGCACTTGTGCTTGATCGCCTGATAGCTGCCGATCGGACGGCCGAACTGGAGCCGGCTCTTCGCGTATTCCGTCGCCAGCTCGAGACACTTCTGCGCGCCGCCCACTTGTTCGGCCGCGAGCGCCGCGCACACGAAGGCGAGCACGCGCTCGAAGTTCGCGGTCTGGTCGCCGCTCGAGATACGCGTCGCGGGCGTGTTCGCGAAGCGGACGCGCGCGAGCTTGCGGGTGAGATCGAGCGGCGGGATCGCGCTGCGCGATAGCCCGGCCGCGTTCGAGTTAACGCGCAACAGCTCGAGGCCCGCGTCGCCGCGCGCGACGACCAGCAGCACGTCGGCGCCGTGCCCGTCGAGCAAGAGAGTCTTCTCGCCGTCCAGCGTCACGTTCGCGCCCGTGCCCTTCGCGCGCAGCGTGATGCCGGCCAGGTCCCAGCGCCCGTTCGGTTCCGCGTGCGCGACGCTCACGATCGCCGCGCCCGACGCGATCTTCGGCAAGAGCTCCTTCTGCGTGACGGCGTCGGCGCAGGTGAGCAGCGCCTGTGCCGCGAACACCGAGGTGCCGAGGAACGGCGCGCAGAGCAGCGCGCGTCCCATCTCTTCCATCGCGATCAAGAGCTCGACCGGCCCGAAGCCCGCGCCGCCGTGCTCCTCGGGAATGATCAGGCCGACCAGACCGAGCTCCTCCGCGAGCTGCTTCCAGACCTCGAGGTCGTAGCCGCGCTCGCTGATCATCGCGGCGCGCACGGCTTTCTCGTCGGATCGCTTGGCCAGGAACGCGCGCACGGTCGCGCGCAGCTCGTCGTGCTCGTCGGTGAAAACGAAATCAGCGGGCATGGGTCTTTGCTCCTCGCACCGCGCTCACGAGCGCGGCACGTCCTTCCACGGCACGTCCTTGTCGACGCGCGGTTCGCCCGGCAGGCCGAGCACGCGCTCGCCGAGGATGTTCTTCATGATCTCGGAGGTGCCGCCCTCGATCGAGTTCGCGCGCGAGCGCAGGAACTGATACTTCGCGGAGGCCTCGAGCGAGCGGCTCTCGAAGGCGCTCTGGCGCAGCTCGAAGCCCGCTTCGAACGACAGGCCGTCGCTGCCCAGCACGTCGATCGCGAGCTCCCAGAGCCGTTTGTTGATTTCCGCCTGCGCGAGCTTGCCGACCGAGCCCTCCGGCCCCGGCGTGCCGGACTTCTGCGCGGCGCGCGCGCGCTGGTTGGTGACGCGCAAGAGCTCGTTGTCCATCCACGCGCGCGTCACGCGATCGCGCATGATCGCTTCCTGCGCCGGCGAGAGCGCGCCCGGCTTGCGCTGCTGCCACAGCTGCACCACCTGCGAGATGCCACCCGCGCCTTTCTTCTTGGGGCCGCCGCCGCCGATCGCGACGCGCTCGTTCATGAGCGTCGTGATCGCGACGCGCCAGCCCTGGCCTTCCTTGCCGAGCATGTTCGCGTGCGGGATGCGCACGTTGTCGAAGAACACCTCGTTGAACTCCGCCTCGGCGGTGATCTGGTAGAGCGGGCGGATCGTCACGCCGGGCGACTTCATGTCGACGATGAAGTACGAGAGCCCGTCGTGCTTCGGCACGTCGGGATTCGTGCGCACCACGAGCATGCCCCAGCTCGACAGGTGCGCGACCGACGTCCACACCTTCTGGCCGTTCACCACCCAGTCATCGCCGTCGCGCACCGCGCGCGAGGACAGGCCCGCGACGTCGGAGCCCGCGCTCGGCTCGCTGAACATCTGGCACCAGATGTCCTCGCCCGAGAAGATGCGCGGCAGGTGGTACTTCTTTTGCGCTTCGCTCGCGTAGGTGAGCACCGTCGGCGCGCCCATGCCGATGCCGATCGTGGCGACCGGCGGATCGTGGTGCACGACCTTCGAGTGCTTCGCGATTTCGTCCTGCACCGTGAGCTGTTGCTTGGGGCTGATGCCGAGTCCGCCGTGGCCCTCCGGGAAATGCACCCACGCGAGGCCGTGCTCGAACTGCTTGCGGCGAAAAGTGATCGAGTCGCTGCGCTCCGGATGCACCTCCGCGAGCAGCTTCTGAACGCGCCCGCGAAGCTCGGCTTCGGGCATCTCGCGCAGATCGGCCATGGCGTCTCCTTCGAAGAACGCCAGCATTGTACGGCGGATCGCCCGCGGGTTTCAGCCTAGCTCGACTTCACCTCGCGCTGCTTCGCATCCTGGTCGGCGGGCTTGTCGCCCTCGAACAGGTTGTCGCGGTCGCGGGCTTGCCCGCTCGCGGTCCTCTCGCGGAGCCGAGTGACCGAGCGGCTCGTGCTCGAGAACGCGAGCTCCGTTCCGCGCGCGTCCGCCGCGAAGTTCTGGACGCTCCCGCGGGCGTAGCCGAGCTGCTCGCTCTCGGCGTACGCGTCCTGGTTCGCGCCGAGATAGACGAAGCTCCAGCCGGTCTCTTGCCGCTTCCGGATCAGCTCGAAGATCTTCGCGCGCGAGTACTCGCGGCTCGCGTTCTCCATGCCGTCGGTGAAGGTCACGAACACGATCTCCTCGTACGGCTCGCCCGCCGCGCCGAGCTTCTCCGTGCGGATCGTGGCGTCGGCGATCGCGTGACCCATGGCGTCGAACAGCGGCGTGTTGCCGCGCGGCACGAAGCGCGAGCTGGTGAGCGGTGGAACCTGCTCGATCGGTCGCGCGCTCTCGAGCACCTCGTGCGGATCGCCGCCGTCGAACTGGATCAGTGTCATGAGACAGCGACCCGGCTGCGTTCGTTGCTCCTCGACGAAGCTGTTGAAGCCTCCGATCACGTCGGAGCGAATCTCGTTCATGGAGCCAGAGCGATCCAGCACGAAGTAGACGTGCACGGTCGGCGTTGCGGGGGTGTCGTTCATTTTTCTCTCCTGGCGGTCTTGCGCGCGGCGAGACCGCGTTCGAGGACCAAGCGGATCGTGTCGCTCATCGCGAGACCTTCCTCGTTGCCCACTTCGGCGAGCCTTTGGAGCAGCTCGTCGGCCAGGCGCACGCTGATCAGGTGCGTCTGCAACCCCGTGCGCTCGCGGCCCGAGGTCTGGAAGTACCGGCTTGGAGAACGCGGCCTCGACATGCGCCGCCGAGTGTACACGGATGTATTACGTTCGCAATACCGCGGGGCGGAGGCTGAGACCACCGCAAACGCGGTAGGGTAGGATGGCGCCCACCCACGCGAGGAGACGGACATGAGCAAGCTTCAAGACGACCGGCGCATCGACCCGCGCATCAAGGCCGCCATGGCCGCGTTCCCCAGCATGACCCAGAGCGACGTCCGCAGCCGCGACGAGCTGCTCGCGGAGGTCAACCGCCCTGAGGCGATCGCGCAGCGCGAGCAGATGACGAAACTTTTTGACCTGATGGACAACGAGCAGATCGCGTCCTCGAAGGGGCTCACGGTTGCCACGCACGAGTTCCGCTCCTCGCCCGACGGCAACACGATCAAGGTGGCGCTGATCCGGCCCGAAGCCCGCGAGCCGCGCCCTTGCGTCTACTACATCCACGGCGGCGGCATGCAGATGATGTCGTGCTTCGACGGCATGTACCGCGCCTGGGGTCGCATCATCGCGGCGCAGGGCGTCGCGGTTGCCATGGTCGACTTCCGCAACGCGCTGACTCCGTCGTCGGCGCCCGAGGTCGCGCCGTTCCCGGCGGGTCTGAACGATTGTGTGTCGGGGGTGAAGTGGCTGCACGAGAACGCGGCTCGACTCGGCGTCGACCCCGCGCACATCATCGTGGCGGGCGAGAGCGGCGGCGGGAACCTGACCTTGGCCACCGGGCTCAAGCTCAAGCAGGACGGCCAGCTCGGCTTGATTCGCGGGCTCTACGCGCTCTGCCCCTACATCGCCGGGCGCTGGCCGCAGGAACGGCTGCCGTCGTCGATCGAGAACAACGGCCTGCTGCTCGACCTGCACAACAACCGCGGCGCCATGGCGTACGGAATCGGCGAGCTCGAGCGCAAGAATCCGCTGGCGTGGCCCGGCTTCGCGTCGGAGCAGGACGTGCGCGGCCTCGTGCCGACCCTCATCAGCGTGAACGAGTGCGATCCTCTGCGCGACGAGGGCATCGAGTTCTACCGCACGCTGCTCCGCGCCGGAGTGCCCGCGCAATGCCGACAGGTGATGGGCACGCTCCACGGCACGGAGATCTTCGCGATGGCGTGCCCGGACGTGAGTCGCGAGACCGCCGCGAGCATCGCGCGGTTCTGCCGGGAGATCTGACGCGGGCGCGCGATCCAGGGAGACCGCCATGCTCGAAGGCTCCTGCGAGTGCGGCGCTGTCCACATCGAGCTGGACGACGCGCCGGACGACGTCACCACCTGCAACTGCGGGATCTGTCGCCGCTACGGCGCGCTCTGGTCCTACTTCGATCCGAAGCAGGTGCGGCTCCTACCGTCTGAAGGCGCGACGACGATTCACAAGCGCGGAAAGCGGATTCTCGAGTTCCATCACTGCACTGTTTGCGGCTGCGTCACGCACTGGACTCCGGTCGACAAGCAGTACCCCCGGATGGGAGTGAACATGCGCATGTTCCCTTCCGAGATTCTGGCGCGGCTCGAGGTCGTCTCGTGCGACGCCGCCTCGTGGTGAGGACGATTTCGTTGCGCGTCAGGCGGCGCTTCACCCGGGTCGTGCCACCCTCCACGATCAGGACCTCGCCGGTGGAGTCGGTCGCGCGACGGAGGTGGAGGTAGGCCTCGGCGACCTCGTCCGGGTCGCCCGCGCGCGGGAGATCAGCCGCGCGTGGAGCCGTCGTCCGCTTGGTACGACGCGAACAGGTGCTTCCGCACGTCGTCGGTCACGGGCACCGCGCCGACGACGACGGGGCGGATCTTGTCGAGGTCGACGCGCACGCCGCGTTGTACCGCGGGCCGCGCGAACACGCGCTCGACCCAAGCGTCCATGTGCGGATACGGAGCCTCGTTCGGGTAGCCGAGCCCGAACATCTTCAGCCACGGCACGCAGGCGATGTCGGCGATCGAGTACTCGTCCGCGAGGTACTCCCGCTCCGCGAGCGTGCGATCCAGCAGGCGCCGCAGCCGCTCCACCTCGCTGCGATAGCGCGCGATCGGATACTCGAGGCGCTCCGGTGCGTACCGCACGAAGTGGTGCAGCTGGCCCATCATCGGCCCCACGTAGCTCATCTGCCAGAACAGCCACTGCATGCAGTGCGCGCGCCGCACGGGATCGCGCGGCAAGAGCGCCCCCGCTTTCTCGGCCAGGTACACCAGGATCGCGCCGGACTCCCACAGCGTGAGCGGCGCGCCACCCGGTCCGTCGGAGTCGACGATCGCCGGAACCTTGCGGTTCGGGCAGATCGCCACGAACGCGGGCTCGTTCTGGTCGCCCGCGACGATGTCGATCGGGTGCACGCGATAGGGAAGCCCGAGCTCCTCCAGCGCGATCGAGACCTTCTGGCAGTTCGGGGTAGGGCAGTAGTACAGGTCGATCATGCACCCAGCTTACAGCATCCGGTGTAGGCCTTCGGGCAGGACAGAAGGAGAGTCACGGTCTGTCGGGAGATCTAGGCGGCGCGGACTGCCTTCGCGATCTCGCCCCAGCGAGCGAGATGGCGTGGATTCTGCTGGATGTCGCCCATCGCGAGATAGCTGACGACACGGGCGGCCTTGCCGGCGTAGCGGCGGAGCAGCGCGTCGGCCATGTCGTCCCAGCGCGCGGCGAGCGCGAAGTGCTCGAGCATCTCATCGCTGATCGACGCCGCCATGCCGCCGATGTCTCCCTTCTTCATCAGCGCCCCGAGCTTCGCGGTGGTGCCCTCGAAGCCGAGGTCGTCGAACTGGAACGCGTAGTTCGGCGTAGAGCCGTAGAACGCGATCTGGGTGCGCGCGACCTGGATCATGCGCGCGCGCTCCTCGGGCGTGTCGCCGGGAATCGCGAACACGGGCACGATCAGATCGATCTCCTCGAGCTTGCGTCCCGCCCGCTTCGCTCCCTCCTCAAGCCCGGGTAGGAGCCGCGACTCGATGTAGCGCATGGAGTGCATCGGGTGGACGTGCACGCCGTCGCACAGCTCGCCCGCGACGCGGCACATGAGGGGGCCGACCGCGGAGATGTCGATCTTCACGTCCTCGTGCTCGTGGCGCGGCGGCGCCCACTGACCCGGCAGCAAGTTCAGCTTGTAGTAGGGGCCGTCGTGCTCGAGCTTCGCCTCGCCGCGGAACGCGCGAATGCACGCCTTGAACGCGGCGACGTAGTCGCGCATCTGCGCCGCCGGCTTGTCCCAGACCGCACCGTAGCGGCGCACGATGTGGCCGCGGACCTGACTGCCGAGACCCAGCCGGAAGCGCCCCTTGGAGTTTTGCGCCAGCTCCCAGGCGATCTGCGCCGAGATCATCGGGCTGCGGGGGAACGCGACCGCAATGCCCGTGCAGAACTCGAGCTTCGGAGCGGCCATCGCTGCCGCCGTGATCATCATCCACGGCACCGTGCCCGCTTCGGTGAACAGCATGCCCGAGAAACCGGCGGACTCGAGCTCGCGCGCGAAAGCGGCGCTCTTCTCCCAAGTCAGCCCTCCGGTCATGAGATCGAATTCCACGGCCGCTCCTCCCTCGCGGCGCATCGTACACCGCACCGGTGTAGGCTCGCCGCGGAGGTAAACGAGCTGCGATGGCCGAGGCGCGGATCACGTTCGACGCCGCCGAGGACTACGAGCGCTTCATGGGCGCGTGGAGCCGCTCGATCGGCGAGCGTTTCCTCGCCTGGCTCGGCGCGCCGAGCAGCGCGCGCTGGCTCGACGTGGGCTGCGGCACCGGCGCGTTCAGCGAGCTCGTGCTGCGCCACGCCGCTCCGGCTTCGCTCACGGGGATCGATCCGTCGCGGGAGCAGATCGCGTACGTGCGCGAGCACGTGCCGGGCGCGGCCTTCGAGGTCGCTGATTCTCAAACGCTGCCGTTCGCGGATGGCGCGTTCGACGTGGTGGCGTCCGCGCTCGTGCTGCACTTCATACCGGATCGCACCCGGGCGCTCGCCGAGATGAAGCGGGTTCTGCGCCCCGGCGGGCTCGTGGGCGCCTACACCTGGAAGCGCACGGAGATCGAGGATTTCGCGCCCTACGCGCCGGTCATGGCCAGCGTCGCGCGCCTGGGCGCTGAGACACTGACGTCGCCGCTCGTTCCGGAGGGCAGCGCCGACGGCATGCGCGCGTCGCTCTGCGCCGCCGGCTTCGCCGACGTCGCGGTGACCGAGCTCGAGGTCACGCGAACCTTCGCGAGCTTCGACGAGTTCTGGGACGTGCAGACCATTTCGTTCTCGCCGCCCGGCCGGACGATCGCCAAGCTCGACGCTGCGCAGCGCGGGAAGCTGCGCGCGCTCCTGCACGAGCGCGTGCACGCCGGCGCCGATGGCAGCGTCACGTACGCGGCGACCGCGCTTTGCGGAAAGGGGCGGAGGCCGTGAGCGGGCCGAAGAAGCTTGCGCTCGTCAGCGGCGCATCCTCCGGTATCGGTCAGGCATTCGCCCGAAGACTCGGCGGCGAAGGGTACGACCTCGTGGTCGTGGGGCGTCGCCGTGATCGACTCGAAGAGCTCGTCGCGGCGCTCCCGAACGTCGAGGTTCGCCCACTGGTCGCCGACCTCGGCACCGACGCCGGTATCGAGGCGATCGCCGACGTGTGCGCACGCGAAGAGCTCACCATGCTCGTGAACGACGCCGGCGTCGCGCACTACATGCCGTTCATCGAGCTGCCCGCCGACAAGGCGAGCGAGCTCCTTCACGTGAAGATCGTCGCTCCGACGCTGCTGGCGCGCGCCGCGGCCCCGGGCATGGTCGCGAGAGGCGAGGGCTCGATCATCAACGTGTCGGGCATGCTCGCGTTCAGCGGGCCGGCGCCCATCGACAAGCTGCCGCTTCGCCGCGCCGTGTACACCGGAACGCTCGCCCACATCGTCGCGCTGTCGCAAACGCTGCACGAGGAGCTGAAGTCGCACGGCCTGCGTGTCCAAGCGCTCTGCCCGGGAGTGGTCGCGACCGAGTTCCACGAACGTCAGGGGCTCGATCTCCGCGCGGTGCCGCGCATGTCCGCGGACGACGTCGTGACCGCCAGCTTGCGAGGGCTCGCCCTCGGCGAAGTCGTCTGCGCTCCCGGCGTCGAGCGGGCCGACCTGCTCGACGCGGTGTCGAGAGCGGATCTCGCGGCGTTCGCCGCGCAGTCGCCGCAGCTCGCGGAGCGCTACCGCGCGCCGTGAGGGGCCACGTCCCCGTCGAAGCGTCGAGCGTTCCTGGTGGCGCAGCCCGGGATCGAACCGGGGACACGCGGATTTTCAGAGGATCCTGACACCGAGGAGTGACGGGACTTCGCGGGGTTACGCGGCATCCGCATGCGCCGGGCGGCACCGTGCGGCGCGGGTGACGGCACCAGACGGCACCTGGCAAGGCCCCCCTCACCCCTTCAGGGTCCCATCTGGGCTCTCGGGTCCCATCCAACGGGACCCGTGCATGGATGCTCCCGAACTCCTGCACCTTGGCAGTCGTCGTCTCCGCCGGATGCCCTCGCCACAGCGGGAACGGTGTCCTGAGGGCCGCTACCCAGGCCTCTGCGCGAACCTGTGCAGCAAGGCTCTCCTCGCGGCTCGGTGCCTCGACGGTCGAGCTTCTAGCGTGTGCGCCGTTCACCGATTCTAAGCGCGCACTACTTCTCCCAGCAGAATGACGCCGGCACTGGCCATGCCCTGATCCCTTCGATCTGCCGTTCTCCTCTGCACTACCCCAGGGAACACGGACGCCACGATTGTGGCCGAGTCATTTCGAGCAAGATCACAGCAGTGACCCACAAGTGCTTCGCATCCAGAGTAGTAATCGCTGCCGAGCGCAAAGCGTGGAACTATGAATGTCAAAGCTATGTGTTCCGAAGCTTGGTGCCACAGCGTCTTCGTTGCTTCCGCGCGCGCCGAAGCTCTGCGCTTCGCAATCTTTCCTGGTAGCTGTGAGAATGCATCGCACGTTAGCTTTGCCTCCACGATGGAGCTGAGATCGGCCTTCC
>JANNLG010000140.1:0-9286 GCA_031396695.1 Deltaproteobacteria bacterium | reverse complement strand
ACTGGACTCGAACCAGCACCCCATTGCTGGGACCAGGCCCTCAACCTGGCGTGTCTACCAATTTCACCACCTGGGCAGGTGAGCGCTCGTGTTTATAGGAGCGCGCGGGCGCGAGTTCAACTCGGCGGTTTGTCGGGAGCCGGAGCGGGCGCCGGCGTCGCGGGCGGAGTCGTGGCGGGGGTCTCGATCGCTTCGAAGCCCGAGGGCGCGCCGCCCGGCTCGGTCGGCGGGGCCGTCGACTCGGAGGCTTCGGGCGCCGGGATCTCCTCGAGCGTGGAGGGCGCGTCGCTGGCGGGAACGCTGAGCAGGTCCTCGGCCGTGTCGTCGGCGGCGAAGCGCGCGAGCGTGAAGGCGAGCACCATGAACAGCACGGCTGCCGCGGTCGTGAGCTTGGTCAGGAAGTTTCCGGCGCCGCGCGCGCCGAACACGGTGTTGCTCGAGCCGGCGCCGAGCGATACGCCGATGTCCGCGCCCTTGCCGTGCTGCAGCAGCACCACGACGATCAGGAACACGCACACGACGATGTAGACGATCTCGAGAAGTAGCGTCACCCAGAGACTCCAGCGCGGCGCTCGCGGAAGCGGATGATGGCAGAGAAGCTCTCGGGGTCAAGGCTGGCGCCGCCGACGAGCGCCCCGTCGATGTCGGGCTCCGCCATCAGCTCGGCCGCGTTCTCGGGCTTCACCGAGCCGCCGTACTGGATGCGGATGCCATCCGCGGCTCGGCCGAAGCGCTCGGCGAGTCGGGCCCGAACGAAGGCGTGCGCCTCTTGCGCGAGCGCGGGTGTGGCGGTCTTGCCGGTGCCGATCGCCCAGACCGGCTCATAGGCGACCACGAGCTCGGCCGCGCGGGCGGCGTCGGCTTCGGCGAGCGAGCCCTCGAGCTGCCGGCGCAGAACGTCCCAGGTGCGTCCGGACTCGCGCTCGGCGTCCGACTCGCCGACGCACAAGATCGGGCGCAGGCCGGCGGCCTGCACCACGCGGACCTTCTTCGCGATGAAAGCGTCGCTCTCCGCGAACAGCGCGCGGCGCTCGGAGTGGCCGAGGATCACGTAGCGGCAGCCGAGCTCGGCGAGCATGGCGACCGAGATCTCGCCGGTGAACGCGCCCTTGGCTTCGAAGTGCGCGTTCTGGGCCGCGAGCTTGACCGGGCTGTTTGCGCCGAGCGCGCCGCGCAGCGCGTCGAGCGCGGTGAAGGGCGGGGCGATCGCGATCTCGACCTCGCGCATGTCCGCGACCCGCGTGGCGAACGCGCGCGCGAACTCGACCGTCTCGGCCACGGTCTTGTGCATCTTCCAGTTCGCTGCGAACAGCTTCGTCCTCATGCGCGGCTCCGCAGCGCTTCGACGCCCGGCAGCGCGCGGCCCTCGAGGAATTCGAGCGACGCGCCGCCGCCCGTCGACAGGTGCGAGATGCGCGCGCCCACGCCCGCCGCTTGCACCGCCGCCAGCGAGTCGCCGCCACCCACGACGGTGTAGGCCGAGCTTTGCGCGAGCGCCTCCGCGACCGCGCGCGTGCCCGCGTCGAAGGGCGGCTTCTCGAACAGCCCGAGCGGTCCGTTCCAGAACACGGTCTTGGCGCTGGCGAGCTTGCGCGCGATCGCCTCGCGCGAGCGCGGTCCGATGTCGAGCGCCATGGCGTCGTCGGGGATCCTCGTCACCGTGCGCGCGCCGGCCGTGTCGTCGATGCCGGACGCGACCACGTGATCGACGGGCAGCAGGATCTCCGTCTTGCCGGCCAGCAGCTTTGCCGCGGTCTCCACCAGATCGCGCTCGACCAGCGAGCGGCCGACCGGCTCGCCGCGCGCGAGCAGGAACGTGTACGCCATGGCGCCGCCGATCGCGATCGCGTCGGCGCGGCGCGCGAGCTGCTCGAGCACGTCGAGCTTGTCGGAGACCTTGGCGCCGCCCAGGATGCACAGGTACGGGTGCGCGGGCTGATCGCGCACGCGCGAGAGCGCTTCGACCTCGCGCAGCAGCAGGAACCCGGCCGCCGCCTCGCGGCACACGTGCGCGAGACCTTCGGTGGACGCGTGCGCGCGGTGCGCGGTGCCGAAGGCGTCGTTCACGTACACGTCGGCGAGCTTCGCGAGCTCGGCCACGAAGCCGGGGTCGTTCTTCTCCTCGCCGGCGTGGAAGCGCAGGTTCTCGAGCAGGATCGCGTCGCCGTCGCCGAGCGCAGCGACGCGTGCTTCGACCTCGGGGCCTACACAATCCGGTGCCAGCTCGAGCCGCATGTGGCGCGCGACCGGCGCCAGCGAGTACTTCGCTTCGGGCGCGCCCCCCTTGGGCCGACCCAGGTGCGACGCGAGTACGACGCGCCCGCCGCGGCCGCGCACGAACGCGAGCGTCTCGAGTGAAGCCTGAATGCGCGAAGCGTCCGCGACCTCGCCGCCCGAGAGCGGCACGTTCAGGTCCGCGCGGATGAACACGCGCTTGCCGCGCAGCTCGAGATCCGCGACCGAGGGCAGGCGGATCGCGGCGCTCACAGCTTCGAGGCGACCAGACGCGCGAGGTCGACCACGCGCTTCGCGTAGCCCCACTCGTTGTCGTACCAGGCGAGCACCTTGACCAGGTTGCCGCCCAGCACCTTCGTGTTGGGCGCGTCGACGATCGCGGAGTGCGCGTCGTCGAGAAAATCGATCGAGACCAGCGGCTCGTGACAGACCGCCAGGATGCCCTTCAGCGGTCCCTCGGACGCCTTCACGAACGCCTCGTTGATCTGCTCCGCGGTGGCGGCCTGCTCGAGCTCCGCGACCAGGTCCACGACCGACACGTCGGGCGTGGGCACGCGGATCGAAATGCCGTCGAGCTTGCCCGCGAGCTCGGGCAGGACCAGGCCCACCGCCTTCGCGGCGCCGGTCGAAGTCGGGATCATCGACAGCGCCGCGGCGCGCGCGCGGCGCAGATCCGAGTGAGGCAGGTCGAGGATCTGCTGGTCGTTCGTGTACGCGTGGATCGTGGTCATCCAGCCGCGCCGGATGCCGAACGCCTGGTGCAGCACCTTCGCGACCGGCGCGAGACAGTTGGTGGTGCACGACGCGTTCGAGATCACGTGGTGCTTGGCCGGCTCGTACACCGACTCGTTCACGCCCAGCGCGATCGTGACGTCGGGCTCGGTCGCGGGCGCGCTGATGATCACCTTCTTCGCCCCGGCGGCGAGGTGCTTCGCGGCATCGGCGCGTTTGGTGAACAAGCCGGTGCTCTCGATCACGATGTCGACGCCGAGCTCCTTCCAGGGCAGCTTCGCGGGATCGCGCTCCGCCAGCACGCGCAGCTCGCGGCTGCCGACGCGGATCGCCTTGTCGACCACCTCGACGCGCTCGTCGAGCCGGCCGTGCACGGAGTCGTACTTGAGCAGATGGGCGAGCGTCTTGGCGTCGGTCAGGTCGTTCACGGCCACGAACTCGAGGCCCGCTTCGCCGAGTCCGGCGCGCAGCGCGCAGCGTCCGATCCGACCGAAACCGTTGATCCCCACCTTCACGCGCGCAGCCATCGCGACCCTCCTCGGAACCGACGGCGCGCAGCATAACGATGGCCCTCGGCAGCGTCAATCCAAGTGAATCCGCTAGCTTACGGGCGGAACCGTAGGCACGAGGTGGGCCCATTTCGGAGCGAGCGGATTGATCATCGGCGGCGGCATCGACGTGATCGAGATCGCCCGCATCGAGCGCGCGCTGGCTCGCCGCGGCGAGCGGCTGCGCACGCGCCTGTACACGCCGCGCGAGATCGCCGACTGCAGTCGCCGCGGGCGTTCGGGTGCGCACTTCGCGCTGCGCTTTGCCGTTAAGGAAGCCGGCATGAAAGCGATCGGAACCGGCTGGCGGCGCGGCGTGGGCTGGCGCGACTTCGAGACCCGCGAGACGCAAGCCGGTCTCGAAGTCGAGATCCACGGCGTGGCGCTCGCGATCGCCCGCGAGCGCGGCTTCTCGCGCGCGTGGGTCGGCGCTTCGTACACGCGCACCCACGCCTTCGCGCAGATCGTGCTCGAGGGCACGCAAGGCTCGCGCGGCTCGTGAAACGCTTCTGGAACGTCGCGTTTGCCGCCGCGTTCGTGGCGCTGCTGATCGCGGCGGCGGGCCTGTTCGCGGTGCTCGCGCTGGTGGGCCGCGATCCGGGACCGCCCGCGCACGGCGCGCTCGCGGCGCGCGGCCTCACGGCGGAGGCTCGCCTGGTGCGCGATCCGTTCGGCGTGCCGCACGTGGAGGCGAAGACGCTGCCCGACGCGTACCTCGCGCTCGGCTTCGCGCACGCGCAGGATCGCTTGTGGCAGATGGAGCTGTTGCGGCGCAGCGCGCGCGGCCGGCTCGCGGAGCTGTTCGGCGAGCGCGTGCTCGCGCAGGATCGCCTGGCGCGCACGCTCGGCTTCGCCGAAGCCGCGCGCCTGGAGCTGCCCAAGCTCTCGCGCGAGTCGCGCCAGGCGCTCGACGCGTACTCCGCGGGCGTGAACGCGTGGCTCGCCGAGATCGCGGCCAACCGCGCGACGCGTCCCTTCGAGCTGCGTTGGCTCGCGGTCGAGCCCGAGCCGTGGACGCCGGAGGATTCGCTCGCGATCGCACGTCTGCGCGCTTGGAGCCTCGGCCGCTCGCTGTCGGCGAGTCTCCTGCTCGATCGCCTGGTCGCCGAGCTTGGCGGCGTGCCGTCGCGCGATTTCTTTCCGGTGCGACCGAGCGACGGCTCGCACGATCCGCTCGAAGGCTTGCTCTCGCTCGGCACCGTTTCTGACGACCTGGCGCGGATGACCGGACTCGACGGGCCCGCGGGCAGCCTCGGCTTCCTGGTGCCCGCGTCGCGCTCGAAGAGCGGCAAGCCCTTGCTCGCGAACGATCCGCACGTGAGCTTCGCCGCACCGGCGGTGTTCTACCTCGCGCACATCCGCACCGACCGCTTCGATCTCTCGGGCGCGACCTGGCCGGGGCTGCCGATCTTCTTCACCGGCACGAACCGCTCGATCGCGTGGGGTCAGGTCGCGCTACACGTGTCCGTGTCGGACCTGTACGAAGAGGCGCTCGATCCCAACGATCCCGGCCGCTACGAGCGCGGCGGACGCTGGCAGAAGGCGCAGGTTCGCGTCGAATCGATCGGCGTGCGCGGTCGGCCGCCGCAGCCGATCACGGTGGTCGTCACCGAGCACGGGCCGCTCTTGCGCAGCGTCTGGCCCGACGAGCCCCGCGCCAACTCGCTCGCGTTGCGCTGGACCGGGCAGGCTCGTCAGAGCGGTATCGAGTCGGGCTTGAAGCTGCAGCGCTGCGGCGACTGGGCCTGCTTCCAGTCGGCGCTGCGCGAGCTGCCCGCGCCCGCCGCCACGTTCCTGTACGCGGACGCCGGCGGCGCGACGGGAACGCAGGTCGCCGGCGATCTTCCGGTGCGCTCGATCGACACGGGTCTTCTGCCGCTCGCGGGCGCGTCGCGCTTCTACGACTGGCGCGGCACCGCGGACTTCGAGGATCTGCCATCGTCGTACGGCACGGCGCTGCCGGTGCAGGTGGTCTCGCCGCACCCGGACGCCGCCAGCTTCAACGCGCCGATCACTTGGCTGTGGAGCAATCAAGGCGGCGCCGAGCGCGTGCGCGAGCTGCTCGCGCGCGAAGGCGCGCTCGACGTCGAAGCGCTGGTGGCGGTCCAGCGCGACACCGTTTCGCGTCGCGGTCCAGCGACCGTTCGGCTACTGCTCGAGGGCGCGGAGCCGGCCTCGAGCTCCGCGCAGCGCGTGAAGGCGATGCTGCTCGAGTGGGACGGCTCGACGGCCACCGACTCGGTGGGCGCGTCGCTCTACCACGTGTTCCGCCAGCGCCTGTCGGGCAAGCTGCTCGAGGGACTGAGCCTCTCGAAGGGTTCGCGTGCGCTGCTCGAGCAAGCGGAGCCCGCGCCCGGCATCGCGCTCGCGCGCGCGCTCGACCGGGTCGGCCCGGAGAAAGTCTCGCTCTCGCGCGACGCCGCGCTCGACGAGACCTGGAGCTTCATGCGCTCGCGCGTGTCGGCGAACCCGAAGAAGTGGACCTGGGGCGAGGTGCACGAGCTGCGCCTGCGGCACGCCTTCGAGCGGCTCGGCAACGGCCCGCTCGCGTGGGTCGGCCGGCGGCTGGGCAGCGGCCCGTTCGCGGCGCCCGGCGATCCCGATTCGGTCTGGACCATGTTCAACGGCGATCTACCGGACGGCGCGCTCGAGCTCGGTCCCGCGCTGCGCTACGCGGTCGATCTCGGGGATCCCGAGCACGCGCTGTTCGGTCTGGCCGGAGGCCAGTCGGGTCACCCCGGCTCGCAGCACTACGCGGACGCGCTGGCGGACTGGCTGTCCGGCCAGCCGCGCCCGTTGTGGATGCACGCGAGCGACGTTTCCTATCATCAGAAAGGAACTTGGGAGCTGCAGCCCGCGGACCCATGATCGTCTTCATCCTCGTGCCCGGACTGTATGCGGCCGTCGAACAGGCGGACGATCCCGCGCTTCGGGGCCGGCCGGTGATCGTCGGTGGCGATCCGGCCAAGCGCGGCACGGTCACGAGCGTGAGCCGCGAAGCCCGCGCGCGCGGCGTGACGGAGGGCATGGAGACGCGCCAGGCGCTCGAGCTCTGCCCCGACGCAGTTCTGCGTCGCACGCGCCTGAAGCGCTACCGCGAGCTGGTCGCGGAGCTGCGCGAGCTGTTGCGCGCGGACAGCGAGCGGATCGAAGAGCTCGGACTCGACGGCACCTTCATCGAGCTGGCGCCGCCCGGCGACACGCTCGCGCGCGCGGCCGAGTTGTGCGTGCGGCTGCAGGCGGAGTTCGGCGTCGCGGCGGTGGCCGGCATCGCGCCGACCCGCTTCGCGGCGGTGCTGGCCGCGAAGCACGCGGGGCCGGGCGGAATCCGGCGCGTGACCGAGGCCGAGGTCGAGGCCTTCCTCGGGCCGTTTCCGGTCGACGAGATCTGGGGGCTCGGTCCCTCCACGGCGCGCAAGCTCGCGGAGCAGGGCATACACCGAATTGCGCAGCTCCGGCTGCTCGAGGCCTCGCGGTTGGCCGAGCTCACCGGCGCGCGCGCGAACGCGTTCCTCGAGTACGCTCGCGGCGCGGACCGCGGCCGGCTCGCGCCCAAGCTGCGCACGCGCACGCTCTCGCAGGAGCAGACGCTCGACGAGCCGAGCGTCGACCTGCGCTCGCTCGCGGAGACGATCGAGACTCTCGCCGAGCGGATCGGCGTCACGCTCGCGCGCGAGCGGCGAACGGCGCGCAGCGTGACGCTCGCGATCTCGTACCTCGACGGCACGCGCACGTCGCGCACCGAGACGCTCGACGCGGCCTCGAGCGACGCGCGCGAGCTCTCGGATGCGGGTGTGGCGCTGTTGGCGCGTACGCACGCGGGAGCGCGCGCGATCCGCCGCCTGCGGCTCGCGGTCGGCGGCCTCGAGCGCGCGCTGCCCGGCGCCGAGGGCCGTCAACTGCGCCTTTTCTGACCCGCGCGCGCCAGCTCCAGCAGCGGGCTTCAGCCGCTCTCATGCCCCGTCCGAAACGGGGGAGGAGAGGGCCCGCTTGGACAAAGACAGTACGTTCGACCGCCGCAAGTATCCGCGTGTACAAACCGAGTCGCTGGTCTCGATCGCGCGCGTCGACTCGCGTGAAGCGCTCGCGCACGCGCTCGACGTGTCGATGGGCGGCATCCGCTTCCAGTGCGTCGGCCTCGAGGTCGAGCTCGGCGAGGCTCTGCGCGTGCTGCTCACGATCGGCGATCGCACGCTCTCCGTGGTCGGCAAGCTCGTGCGCGTGACGGAGCTCGACGGCTTTACACAAGAGGTCGCGCTGACCTTCACCGAGGTCGACGCCGAGACGCTTCGCTTCCTGTCTCAGACCCTGCCCGAGGCCTACGAAGTCTGACGTGGTAAGCTCGTCGCTCCGATGAGCGACTTCTATCAGAACGGCGTGATCACGACCCTGCATCGGCTGGGTCCGCCGTCGCTCTCGCGCCTCGAAGCCGAGCTCAAGCACTACGCGCGCGAGCGGCCCATGGCGCTGGTGCTGCCGTGCCTGTACACGGAGATCAACGGCCCGGGTTTGCGCGGCATCGTCGAAGTGCTGCGCGAGGTCTCGTACCTGCACCGCGTGATCGTCTCGGTGTCGGGCACGAAGGAACCCGAGGACTTCCGGCGCGTGCGCGATTTCTTCCGCTCGCTGCCCGAAGCCGTGTGCGTGTGGGGCAGTGGACCGACCGTGGGTGAGCTGCTGGAACGCCAGCGCGCGAGTGGTCTCGAACCCGGACCCGACGGCAAGGGCCGCGCCGTCTGGCTCGGCGCGGGCGCGGCGCTCGCGCTCGGCGACGCCGACGCGCTCGCCTTCCACGACTGCGACATCCTCACCTACGACCGCGAGTTCCTGGCGCGGCTCTGCTACCCGATCCTGTCGCCACACCTCGACTACGACTACTGCAAGGGCTACTACGGCCGCGCCACGGATCGCTTGCACGGCCGCGTGACGCGCCTGTTCGTGACGCCCTTGATCCTTTCCTTGAAGCGCACGCTGGGCCGCGAGCTGCCGCTGATCGAGTTCGTGCACGGCTTCCGCTACCCGCTCGCCGGCGAGTTCTCGATGAAGACCGCGCTCGCGCGCCAGGTGCGCATCCCGAGCGACTGGGGTCTCGAAGTCGGCCTGCTCGCCGAAGTTTTTCGCAACGCGGCGTCGCAGCGCATCTGCCAGGTCGAGCTGTGCGACAACTACGACCACAAGCACCAGGAGCTCTCGCCGCTCGATCCATCGCGCGGCCTGCACCGCATGGTGATCGACATCGCGACGTCACTGTTCCGCAACCTGGCGAGCGTCGGCGTGCAGTTCGACGCGGGCTTTCTCAACACGCTCTGCTCCGCGTACTTGCGCCAGGCGCAGGACACCATCACGGCCTACTCGGACGACTCGCGCATCAACGGACTGCGCTTCGATCCGCACGAGGAGGAGCTGGTGGTCGAGACCTTCACTGCCGGCTTGCGCGCGGCCGGCCTCGCGTTCGTGCGCGATCCGATGCGCTCGCCGTTGATCCCGAACTGGCACCGCGTGAGCGCCGCGATTCCCGAGTTCCTCTCCGACCTGCGCTACGCCGTGGAGCTCGATCGCAGGATGTGACTTGTCACTTGGTGACTACGCTCGCCTGCGGCTCGCTGCGCGCCGCTGCGCGGCTTGCGGCTTCGCGCGCGGGCGTCCGCGCGCTGCGCCGTCGCCCACACCGACACGCTCCGTAAGCGATGCCCGAGGCTCCGGCAGCGATGCCCGAGGCGCGTCCCCGCAAGCGACGCGCGCAGCGAGCCGATGGCGAGCGAAGATCGGGT
>JANNLG010000094.1:0-4248 GCA_031396695.1 Deltaproteobacteria bacterium | reverse complement strand
CCCGCCGCCGTGTCTCGCGTGCGCACGCAGATGCGGTGCGTGCGCTCGGGCGTGGGTGCGCAGGCGTCGATCGCGTTCTGCAGCAGGTTGAGGAACACCTGGCCGAGCCGCGTGCGGTCGCCCTCGATCTCGCGCGTGGCGCGGAAGTCGCGCACCAGCTCGGCGCGTGCGGCGAGCGAGCGCGAGACCAGACGCACGGTCTCCTCGAGCACGTCGGCGATCGAGAGCCGCGCGATCGCGCGCTCGCCTTTGCGCGAGAGCGAGAGCAGGTTGCGCACCAGGTCGCGGATGCGCGCCGCGCCCTCGGTGGCGTCGGCGAGCAGCTCGGCGGCGAGCTCGAGGCCGCCGCACTGCTCGAGCTTGGACTCGACGTCGGAGATGCGCGCCTCGGCGTCCGGGCCCGCGAACTCGCGCAGCGCCTGGCGGTAGCCGACCAATGTGTCGCCGAGCGCGCCGCAGGAGCGCTCGAGCTCGGCGAGGTTCGCGAGCACGTACGTGATCGGGTTGTTGATCTCGTGCGCCACGCCCGCCACCAGCGCCGTGGTGTCTGCGGGCGCGGACTCGTCGCTGCGGGAGTTCGACATCGTCTGTCGTATCGGCCGCTGCGCAACCGTGCTTGCGCGCGGGCGCGGCGCGGGGCCAAGCTGGCGGCCGTGGAGAAGCTGCCCCCCGCGCGAGCCATCCTGCACGCGGACATGGACGCGTTCTTCGCGGCCATCGAGCAGCGCGACGACCCGCGCCTGCGCGGTCAGCCGGTGATCGTGGGCGGCTCGAGCTCGCGTGGCGTGGTCGCGGCCGCGAGCTACGAAGCGCGCGTGTTCGGCATCCACTCGGCCATGCCCTCGGCGCAAGCGCGGAAGCTGTGCCCGCAGGCAATCTTCGTGCGCGGACGCATGTCTGTGTACCGGCGCGAGAGCAAGCGCATCTTCGCGATCTTCGAGCGTTTCACGCCGTCGGTCGAGGCGATCTCGGTCGACGAGGCGTTCCTGGACCTGACCGGCACCGAGCAGCTCTTCGGTCCACCCGAGCGGACCGCGATGCAGCTGCGCGCGGAGGTGCGCGCCGAGACCGGGCTCGCGGTCTCGACCGGGCTAGCACCGGTGAAGCTGGTGGCGAAGATCGCGAGCGACCTGGCCAAGCCCGACGGCATGCTGGTCGTGCGGCCCGGCGAGTCGCGCGCGTTTCTCGCGCCGCTTCCTGTCGGTCGCATCTGGGGCGTCGGACCGGTCACGCGCGCGCGGCTCGAGCGCGTGGGCATCTTCACGATCGCCGATCTCGCGGGCCGCGCCGATGCCGAGCTTCTCGCGCTGCTCGGCAGCTTCGGGCCGCAGGCCGCGCGGCTCGCGCGCGGCGAGGACGCGCGCGAAGTCGAACCGTATCGCGAGGCGAAATCGTACTCGGAAGAGAACACCTTCGAATCCGACGTCGCCTCGGTGGTCGTGCTCGAGCGCGCGATCCGCGCCCACGCGGAAGCGGTTTCGCGGCGGCTCCGCAACGACGGCCTGCGCGCGCGCGGCGTCGTCCTCAAGCTGAAGCTCGCGCGCCCGCTGGGCGGAGGCCGCTTCCCGATCCTGTCGCGCTCGTGCACGCTGGCGATCGCGTCGGACGACGGAGCCGAGCTCGCCGCGGCCGGCTGCGCGCTGCTCGCGCGCGCCGCGCTGGAAGAGCCGGTTCGGCTGGTGGGCCTCGGCGCGGAGCGGCTGGAGCCGATCGGGCCGGAGCAGCTCTCGTTGCTCGACACCTCCGCGGAGGGCCGTGAGCGGCGCACGCGCCTGAATTCCGCGCTCGACGCGATCCGCGCGCGCTTCGGCCCGGCTGCGCTCGAACGGGCCGAGGGCGGAGTCGAGCAGGCCGGCCTCTCGTTCCAGATCAAGCGCGGCGAGGACATCGATGACCCGGACGAACGCGCTGGGTGATACCCTGGAACGATGATCGACCCAAGACACGTCGCCTCTACACCGGAATCCGTTGGCCTCGATGCGAAGCTCGTTGATGCGCTGTTCGAGCGCGCCGAGAAGGAAGTTCACGAGGGCGTGCTGCCCTCGGCCCAGATCGCGATCGCGCGCAACGGCAAGATCGCCGCGATGAAGACGTTCGGTCGGGTGACACACGGCGGCGTCGAGGCGCAGGCCACCAACGACACGCTCTACTGCGTGTTCTCGTCGACCAAAGCGATCACGTCGGCCGCGGCGTGGCTCTTGATCCAGGACGGCGCGCTCGACATCCGCGCGCGCGTGGCCGAGCTCGTGCCCGAGTTCGGCGCGAACGGCAAGGACGCCGTCACCGTCGAGCAGCTCTTCACGCACACGGCCGGCTTTCCGCGCGCGCCCTTCGTGCCGAGCGATTTCCTTTCCCGCGAGAAGCGCCTCGCGCGCTTCGCGGCCTGGAAGCTCAACTGGAAGCCGGGCGAGCGCTTCGAGTACCACCCGTCGTCGTCGATGTACGTGATCGGCGAGCTGATCGAGCGCATCTCCGGCATGAGCTACGGCGAGTTCGTGCGCGAGCGGATTTCGAAGCCGCTCGGACTCGGCGATCTCTGGGTCGGCCTGCCGCCCGCGCTTCACGGCCGACTCGCGGACTGCGTGCACGTGGGCGACGCGCTCACCGAAGCCGACTACCGCGCGCTCGGCATGCCCGTACCGCCCGTCACCGAAGTGACCGAAGAGGCGATCGCGAGCTTCAACCAGACCGACGTGCGCGTCGCGGGAATTCCGGGCGGCGGCGGCACCATGACCGCGGCCGATCTCGCGCTGTTCTACCAAGCGCTGCTCGACGGCGGACGCGCGCTCGCGGGACGCGAGCTGTGGAAACCGGCGATGCTGGCCAGCGCGCGCGAGATCCGCTCCGGCGATCTGCGCGACCCGCTGTTCAAGAAGCCCGCGAACCGCGCGCTCGGTCTGATCATCGCCGGCGACAAGGACCGCACCTACCGCGGCTTCGGTCACACCAACTCGGAGCTCGCGTTCGGACACGGCGGCGCGGGTGGACAGATCGCCTGGGCCGATCCGGTGAGCGGCATCTCGATCGGCTACTGCACGAACGGGCACGACCGCAACACGGTCCGCCAGGGGCGTCGCGGCGTCGGCATCTCGAGCCGCGCCGCCGGCTGCGCGCCCACTCCCGTTTGAGCACCGCTTGAACAAAGCCGCGCGTTGAACAAGGCCGAGTTCTTCCGGCGCGCGCGCACGGACCTGACGGGTCCGCTCGCCGGCCTGCGCGTACTCGAAGCCACCACGACCTGGGCCGGGCCGATGTGCGCGTGCGTGCTCGCGGACTTCGGCGCGGACGTGATCAAGGTCGAGCTGCCCGGCGGCGAGGTCGCGCGCCGGCTGCCGCCGCTCTTGCCCGACGGCGAGCCGAAGCTCTCGTTCATGCACGTGACCGCGAACCGCAACAAGCGCAGCCTGACGCTCGACCTGCGCCGGCCCGAGGGACGCGACGTGTTCCTGTCGCTCGCGCGCCGCGCGGACGTGGTGGTCGAGAACTTCCGCCCGGGCACGATGGATGACTGGGGCCTCGGCTACGAGCACGTGCGCGCGGTCCGACCCGATACGGTGTACGTCTCGATCAGCGGCTACGGACAGTTCGGGCCCGACCGCGAGCGCGCGGGCTACGACCCGATGGCGCAGGCCGCGAGCGGCTGGCTTTCGCTGAACGGCGAGCCGGGCGGCGCGCCCGTGAAGGCGCCGACCTTCATCGGCGACGACGTGTCGGGCCTGCACGGCGCGCTCGCGGCGATGGCCGCGCTGCGCCACCGCGATCGCACCGGCGAGGGACAACACTGCGACGTCGCGCTGCAGGACGCGCTGTTGTTCCAGTCGAACGGCTACCCGATGCTGGCCGCGCTGGGTGTGCCGCTGCCGCGCATGGGCAGCCAGTTCGTGGTCGCCGCGCCCGCGGGCGTGTACGCGTGCAGCGACGGCTTCGTCATGCTCGGCGTTCTTCTCGACGCGCACTGGCGCATCCTCGTGCGGTTGCTCGGTCGGCCCGAGCTCGAGACCGCCCCCGAATACGCCACGACACAGAATCGCGTCGCGCGCCGCGCGGAGCTGAACGTCCTGGTCTCGGACTGGGTCGGTCCGCTCACGGTGCGCGAGGTCGTTTCCCGGCTCGAGGCCGTGGGCCTGCCGGCGTCGCCGGTGCGCACCTACGCCGAGGCCGCGCGCGATCCACACGTGCTGGAGCGCGACATGTTGCAGACGGTGGTGCTCGAGAACGGCGCCGAGGCGCCTGTGGTCGGTCCCGCGG
>JANNLG010000087.1:0-7047 GCA_031396695.1 Deltaproteobacteria bacterium | reverse complement strand
CACGCGCGGATCTGCGGCAATTTCGTCGAGCGTACGCTGCATGCGCCGCGACCAGCTCCGGTGACGCTGCACGGGCACGCCGGGAAGATTCAACGGTTCGGTCTCGCCGGCCAGGTCATCGAGCCCGACCGCGACCAGCCGAGCGGGCGTGCGTGCGAGGTGCGCATTCACGGCCGCGGCGAGCGCGGCGTCGTCGACCGGTGTCGGAGCCGCGGGCAGGTCGCCCTCGTCGCGCAGCGTTTCGACGAGGGCTTCGCGTTCCCGGGCGCGGATCTGCAACGCCTGCGGCAGGCCGGACGCGCGCGGCGACGGGTCGAGTGCTGCACGGAGCTCGAGGTCGCGTCCCGCCAGGTAGCCCGCGAGTGGCGGCAGGTCGTGCGTGGTCGCGAGCACGAGCGCGCGAGCCGGGTAGTCCCGACTCGCGCGGAAGCGAGGGCCATTTCGTTCGAAGCAGAGCACGCGAGTCGACAGAATGCCCCAGGACGCGAGCTCCGGCCCGAGCTCGGGCGGCACGGTGCCGAGGTCCTCGCCGATCACGAGCGCGCGCGCGCGACGGCTCTCGAGCGCGAGGATTCCGAACAGCTCGTCCGCTCGTTGGCGCACGTACGCGCCCTCGCTTCCGGGTCGCCCGGCGGGAATCCAGAACTGGCGCGCGAAACCCATCACATGGTCGACGCGCAGCGCGCCGGCGCAGCGGAATGCCGCGCGCAGAACGCGACGCAGATAGGCGTAGCCATCCTCACGAAGTCTCTGCGGGATCAGCGGCGGCAGACCCCAGTCCTGGCCGTCGGCCGCGTAGGCGTCGGGCGGCGCTCCCAGCGAGGCAGCCTGCGCGAACAGACCGGGGTTCGCCCAGGCGTCGGCGGAGTCGGCCGCGCTGCCGATCGCCAGGTCCTTCACCAGTCCGAGCGCGAGCCCGGCCTCGCGCCCTGTGCGCGTCGCGCGTTCGAGCTGCACGTCGAGCTCGAACTGCAGCCAGGCGTGGAAGTCGAGCTCGAGCGCGTGCCGCGCGGCGAACTCGCTGACGGCGGGCGAGTGCGGATCGCGGAAGCGCTCGGGCCAGCGCCGCCAGTCCGGCTCGGCGAGCTCCGCCTGCAGGGCTTCAAAGCTCGCGAAGTCCTCGAGCGCGCGTCCGCCCCGCGCGCGGAAGTCGGCGCAGGCCCGACCGCGCTCGCTCGGCTGCGCGCGCTCGCGGCGCGCGAACTCGGCGTGCAGCTCGCGCAGCACGGCGAGCTTCGTGTCGAGCACGGCCGCGTAGTCGAGCGCGCTCGCCTCGCGCAGATGCGCGAGCGGAGCGGCGGCGATCTTCGCGCGCGCCGCGCCGCAGCTCGCGAGCTCCGGCACGGCTTCGACGTCGAGATAGAGCACGTTCTGCCAGATGCGGCTCTTCGGGCTGTAGGGCGCGATCGCGTCGCCGCGGCCATACAGCGCGTGCAGCGGATTGATCGCGACGAAGTCGGTGCCGAGCTGCGCCGCGATCTGTTCGAGCCGCGCGAGGTCGGTGAGATCGCCGAAGCCGAAACCGCGCGAACTCCGAACGGTGTAGAGGCTCGCCCAGAGCCCGAGCGCGCGCGCGTCGCCGAGCGCCTCGCGCGCGAGCAGGCAGGAGCGCGGCGCGACGATCAGCGCCTGCTCGAACGACCGTCGTCCGGTCGGGCCGTGCAGGTGCAGGCGCAGCACGTGGACCCCGATCGGAATGCGAACGGGCAGGGCGAGCTCCGCGCTCGAGAGGCCGTCGCCGGCCGGCACGCGCAGCGGTCCCCGATGCGTCGAGCCGTCCTCGAACGCGAGCTCGAGCTCGGCCTCGAGCGGCTCGAAGCTCGACGGCAGGGTCGCGCGCAGGCCGGGTGCGCCGCGCGCGTGGTCGCGCCAGACGCGCACCGGCTCGATCACGCGCGCACGCGCGGCCGCATCGAGCGCCGCCAGGCTCGTGTCCGCCTCGGCCTCGGTCGAACACGGCGAGCCCATCGCCGCGCACAGCGCTTCCTTCGTTCGGTCGCTGGCGCGCCGTTCGCGGCCGCCGAGGTCGAAGTAGCTCGGCACGATGCCGAGTCGATCGGCGAGGCGCGCGAGCCGCGGCCGCGACGCCGGACTCAAGACTCGGGCACCAGGACCAGCGCGGCGAGCGGCGGCAGCCGCAGGCACAGCGAGTGCGCGAAGCCGTGACACGGAATCTCGTCGGGCGTGTGGTGCGTCTCGACCGCCGCGCCGCTGCCGCCGAACTCGGGCGCGTCGCTCGAGAGCAGCACGCGGTAGCGCGCCGGCGTCGGCGCGCCGATCCGGTAGCCGTCGCGCGGCACGGGCGTCATGTTCAACACCACCAGCGCGTGCGCGTCGCCGTCCGTGCGCAGGTACGAGACCACCGACTGCTCACGGTCGGCGCAGTCGATCCAGCGAAAGCCCACGGGGTCGTGGTCCCAGCGCCAAAGAGAGGGCTCGCGCTGGTAGGCGTGTCCGAGCGCGGCCATGAAGCGCATCAGGCCCGCGCGCGCCGGCTCGGCCGACAGGTGCCAGTCGAGGCTGCGGTCGTGGTTCCACTCCGACGGCGGGGCGAGCTCGGTGCCCATGAAGTCGAGGATCTTGCCGGGCCGCGTCCACTGGTAGGTGAGCAGCAGCCGCAGACCCGCGAGCTTCTGCCACTCGTCGCCGGGCAGCTTCGAGTAGAGCGAGCGCTTCTCGTGCACGACCTCGTCGTGCGAGAGCGGATTCACGAAGTTCTCGTCGTACTCGTAGAGCATCGCGAAGGTCAGCTCGTCGTGGTGCCAGCGCCGGTGCGACGGATCGCGCGCGAAGAAACGCAAGGAGTCGTGCATCCAGCCCATGTTCCACTTGAAGGTGAAGCCGAGCCCGCCCTCGTGCACCGGAGTCGTGACGCCGGGCCAGTCGGTCGACTCCTCGGCGATCGTGAAGCAGCCTGCGTGCTTGCGCGCGACCAGCCCGTTCAGCCGGCGCAGGAACTCGATCGCTTCCAGATTCTCGCGCCCGCCGTAGGCGTTCGGCAGCCAGCCGGTCTTCTCGCGCGAGTAGTCCAGGTACAGCATCGACGCGACGGCATCGACGCGCAGCCCGTCGACGTGGAACTCCTCGAGCCAGTAGAGCGCGTTCGCGATCAGGAAGTTGCGCACCTCGACGCGGCCGAAGTCGAACACCAGCGTGCCCCAGTCGGGATGCTCGCCGCGGCGCGGATCGGCGTGCTCGTAGAGCGTCTCGCCGTCGAAGCGGCGCAGACCCCAGTCGTCCTTCGGGAAGTGCGCCGGCACCCAGTCTAGGATCACGCCGATGTCGCGCTGGTGTAGATGGTCGATCAGGAAGCGCAGCTCGTCGGGCGTGCCCCAGCGCTCGGTCGGTGCGTAGTAGCCCGCGACCTGGTAGCCCCACGAGCCGACGAACGGGTGCTCCATGATCGGGAGCAGCTCCACGTAGTTGAAGCCGAGCGCGCGGCAGTGGTCGGCGAGGCGCGGCGCGAGCTCGCGATACGAGAGTGAGCGATCGCCTTCTTCGGGCACGCGCTGCCACGAGCCCAGGTGAACCTCGTAGATCGCCATCGGCTCGCGCAACGGATCGCGCTCGCCGCGGCGCCAACACCAGTCGGCGTCGCCCCAGACGTGCGTGGAGCGCGCGACGCGCGAGGCGGTGCCGGGCGCGCTCTCCATGGCGCGCGCCATCGGGTCGGTCTTGAGCCGCAGCTCACCGGCCTTCGTGCGAAGCTCGAACTTGTAGAGCGAGCCGGGCGAAAGCAGAGGCACGAACAGCTCCCAGACGCCGGAGCCGCCGAGCGAGCGCATCGGGCAGAGCCGGCCGTCCCAGCCGCAGAAGTCGCCCACCACGCTCACCCGCGTCGCGCCCGGCGCCCAGACCGAGAAGGCCGTCCCCTGCACACCTTCGTGCGTGAGCGGACGCGCACCGAGCGCCTCCCAGAGCCGTTCGTGATTGCCCTCTGCGATCAGGTGCAGATCGAGCGGGCCGAGCGTGGGCGAGAACGCGTAGGGGTCGACGCGCTCCCAGGCGTTGCCGTCGGCGAAGTGGAAGCGGACGCGGACGCGCTTTGCAGCGCCCGCGGAAAGCTCGCCCGCGAACACGCCGGAGCCGAGCGCGAGCAGTTGGAGCGGCGCGTCGCTGCCGTCGACGAACGCCTGGCAGCGCACGGCGTCGGGATGGAACGCGCGGAAGACCCGGCCGGTCTCGACACCGTCGCGTGTCGCATCGTGCACGCCGAGAAAGCGATGCGGGTCGGGGTGCGTGCCTGCGACGAGCCGCGCGCGCTCGGCCTTCTCGTCCGCGGGGCCGCTCACGAGTCGGCGCCCGCGCCGAGCCAGGTGAACGAGTGCGCCGCGAGCCGAACCCGGCCGCCCCGCGGATGCCCGGGCGTGTGGCAGGCCGACGAGAGCAGCGCGCGCCAGCGGCTCGTGCGCGGGGTTTTCGGCAGCGCGAAGAAGCAGCCGCGCGCGCCGCCGTTCACGAGCAACAGCGCATCCTCGCCGTGTTGCGGACTGCCCGCATCGTCTCGCAGGTCCGCTGCGCTGCCCGCGATCCACATGCCGAGCGCGTGGCGCGTCGGGTCCTGCCAGTCGGCGGGCTCGAAGGCCTCGCCGTCGGGGCGCAGCCAGACCACGTTGCGCGCCGCATCGCCGTCGAAGAACGCGCGCCGCGCGAATACCGGATTAGCGCGCCGCAGCGCGAGCGCGCGGCGCACGAATTCGAGGAACGCGCGCCGCTCGTCGTCGAGCTGCCAATCGAGCCAGGTGAGCGCGTTGTCCTGGCAGTAGGCGTTGTTGTTGCCGCCCTGCGTGCGCGAAAGCTCGTCGCCGTGCGAGAGCATCGGCACGCCGAGCGAGAACGCGAGCGTGGCAATCAGGTTGCGCTTCGCGCGTCCACGCGCGCGCACGACCTGCGGCGCGACGCTCGGACCCTCGGCGCCCCAGCCCGACGAGAAGTTCTCGTCGACCCCGTCGCGGTTCTGCTCGCGGTTCGCCTGGTTGTGCTTGCGCGCGTGGCTCACCACGTCGTCCAGAGTCATTCCGTCGTGACAGGTCACGAAATTCAAGCTCGCTTGGGGCGTGCGCCGGTCGTGCGCGAACACGTCGGCCGAGCCCGCGAGCCGCGTCGCCAGCTCGGGCAGCAGGCCGGCATCGCCGCGCCAGAAGCGGCGCGCGCCGTCGCGGAAGCGGTCGTTCCACTCCGTGAAGCCGCGCGGGAAGCGGCCGAGCGCGTAGCCGTCGGAGCGCGCGTCCCACGGCTCGGCGACGAGCTTCACGCCTTGCAGCGTCGGGTCCTGGCGCACGATTCCGAAGAAGCGCGCGCGCGCGTCGAAAGCGTGCGGATCGCGGCCGAGCACGCTCGCCAGGTCGAAGCGGAAGCCGTCGACGTGCAGCTCGCGCACCCAAGAGCGCAGACAATCGACCACGAGCTGCAGGCAGCGCGGCTCGCGCACGTCGAGCGTGTTGCCGCAGCCGCTCCAGTCCTCGTACTCCGCCGGGTTCGAGCGCTCGAGCCGGTAGTAGGTCGCATTGTCGATGCCGCGCAGCGAATAGGTCGGCCCGCGCGGATCACCCTCGGCGGTGTGATTGAACACCACGTCGATCAGCACTTCGAGTCCCGCGCGGTGCAGCCCGCGCACCATCGCGCGGAACTCGTCGACCTGCTCACCGCGGTCGCCGCTGGCGAAGCGCGCGTCGGGCGCGAAGTAGGCGAGCGGCGCGTAGCCCCAGTAGTTGGTCAGCGCGAGCTTCGCGGTGTGCGCGTCGGGTGCGGAGTGGTGCACGGGTAGGAGCGAGAGCGTGGTCACGCCGAGCGCGCGCAGGTGCTCGACGATGGCCGGGTGTGCGAGCCCGAGGTAGCGCCCGCGCAGAGCCTCTGGAACATCCGGATGACGCATGGTCATGCCCTTCACGTGGCACTCGTACAGCACGGCGCGGCTCCAGGGCACGCGCGGCGGCGCGTCGTCGCCCCAGTCGAAGGTCGGATCGACAACCCGCGCGCGCGGCATGTACGGCGCGCTGTCGAGCGAACTCGCGCGGCTGGCGTCGTCGGCCTCGTGCGCGAGCAGCGCGGGATGCCAGCGAACCGAACCGGTGAGCGCGCGCGCGTACGGGTCGATCAGCAGCTTCCGGGCGTTAAAGCGCTGGCCGGCCTCGGGCGCCCACGGGCCGTGCACGCGGTAGCCGTAGAGCTGGCCGGGGCGCACGCCCTTCAGGTAGCCGTGGAAGACGTCGTCGGCGCGACCGGGCAGGCTGATGCGCTGCGCTTCGGTCGGCGCGTCGGCGCTCGCGAACAGACACAGCTCCACCGACTCGGCGTGCGCGGAGGCGAGCGCGAAGTTCGTGCCGTAGCCGTCCCAGCTGGCACCAAGCGGTGTCGGGGCTCCGATGCTCGCGCCGGTCGGGCTCAAATTCGCGCTCGCGCCTCGCGCGCGACCTCCTCGAGCGCGGCTTCCCAGAGCGCGGCCGGCCGCGCCCAGGACACGTCCAGCTTCAAGAGCTCGCGCACGAGCCGCTCGTGGCCGCGCGCGCGCACGAGCTGCGCCGCACGTTCTGCCGCGGCCAGCAGGTTCGCGGCCGAGAGCGGCGCGAACAGGATGCCGGTCTCGCCGTCGCGAATCGTGTCGGCGAGTCCGCCCACGCGGTGCGCGATCGGCAGCGCGCCGTAGCGCTGCGCGGTGAGCTGAACCAGGCCGCAGGGCTCGAAGCGCGAGGGCACGAGCACCGCGTCCATGCCGGCGTACAAGCGGCGCGCTTGCGATTCGTCCCAGCCGATGATCGCCTTCACGCGGCCAGGGAAACGCGCCGAGACCGCGCGCAGCGCGTCCGCGATCGCGCGCTCGCCGTCGCCGAGCAGCGCGATCGACGCGCCGGCCGCGACCAGCCCCGCGATCGACTCGATCAGCACGTCCCAGCCCTTCTGCGCGGCGAGCCGCCCGATCGCGGCCAGGAAGCGGCCGGGCTCGGGCGGCTCGAGTCCGAGCTCGGCGAGCATCGCCTCGCGGCAGACGCGCTTGCCCGCGGGCGAGCCGGAGTGGAAGCGCTCGGGCAGCGCTGCGTCCGTGCCGGG
>JANNLG010000037.1:0-1732 GCA_031396695.1 Deltaproteobacteria bacterium | reverse complement strand
TCGTGCTGGCGGCGGGCCGGCCCGCGCCGCGCACCACGCGGCAGCGCGGATCGATCTCGTCGAGCACCAGGTCGCACAGCTCTTCGACGCCGTGGTTCTCTTCGACCACGACCTCGGTCGCGCCGCCGTCGAAGGCGCCGGCGATCGCCGCGTTCGCGTCCGCCGTCATGAAGCGGCGGTTGCGTTGGAAGTCCATGCCGCTCGAGATCACGTCGGCCCAACGCACCAGCCCCGAGATGCCCTCCATGTCGACGGAGAGCCACACCCTCACGGCTTGTACGCCACGCAATCGATCTCGACGAACGCGCCGAGCGCGAGCGCCGAACAGCCGACGGTGATGCGCGCGGGCGGATCGCTGGGGAAGAACTCCAGGTACGCCTCGTTCATCTCGCCGAACTTCGCCATGTCGGTGACGAACACGTTCACCTTCACGACGTCCGTGAGCTCCGCGCCCGCGCCGCGCAGGATCGCCTGGATGTTCAGGATCGTCTGGCGCGTCTCGGCCTTCGCCCCACCGGGCACGAGCTCGAACGAGCCCGTCTGGGTGCCGAGCGTGCCCGACACGAAGATGAAGCCGCCCGCGCGCGTGGCGTGCGAGAAGGCCTTGAGTTTGCCCAGCTCCGGGACGTTGATCTTGCGGATGTCGGCCATGGGAGCGCGATGATACCATCGCGACCATGAAGCTTGGCGGGGTCCACCACGTGTCGATCAACGTCCACGATGCGGAGGTCACCGGTCGCTTCTACACCGAGGTGCTCGGTCTCGAGACGCTGCCGCGCCCCGACTTCCCGTTCAAGGGGCTGTGGCTGCGCGCGGGCGGGCAGGAGATCCATCTGATCGAAGTCGCGGATCACCACGCGCCCGAGGGCCAGCACTTCGCGTTCGGCGTCGACGACATCGACGACGTCTGTGCGGCGCTAGACGCGCGCGGCGTGAAAGTGAGCAAGCCGATGACCATCCCTGGCGCGGGCCGCCAGGCGTTCTTCCGGGACCCGTCCGGAAATCTCGTCGAGCTGAACCAACCGAGGAAGACGACATGAACCAAGCGATGCCGAAGCACCCGTTCCTTTCCGGTGTCTGGGAGCCCTGGCCGATGGAGGGCGAGATCATCAACCTGCCCGTCACGGGGGAGATCCCGCGCGAGCTGTTCGGTGCGCTGTACCGCAACGGCCCCAACCCGCAGTTCGCGCCGCGCGGCGGCTATCACCCGTTCAGCGGCGACGGCATGATCCACGGCTTCTTCGTGCGCGACGGCCGCGTCGACTACCGCAACCGCTTCGTGCGCACGCCGCGCTTCGAGGCGGAGCGCGCCGCGGGAGAAGCGCTCTGGTCGAGCTTCATGGGCTCGAGCGCGCCGCCCGATCCGCGCACGGATGGCGTGCCCGGCGGACCCGCCAACACCAACGTCGTCTGGCACGGCGGAAAGCTGCTCGCGCTGGTCGAGGGCGGCTTGCCGCCGGTCGAGCTCGATCCGCGCACGCTGCACACCGTCTGCACCACGACCTACGACGGGAGCTTGCGCGACGGCACGTTCACCGCGCACCCGAAGCTCGATCCCGAGACCGGTCAGATGCTCGGCTTCCGCTACTCCGCGCTGGAGCCGTACGTCGTGTACTACGAGATCTCGGCCGACGGAAAGGTCACGCGCGAGGTGCCGATCCATGCGCCGTGGCCGTCGATGGTCCACGACTTCATCACCACGCGCGAGCACGTGATCTTCCCGATCTTCCCC
>JANNLG010000021.1:0-37180 GCA_031396695.1 Deltaproteobacteria bacterium | reverse complement strand
CTGCTCTTCGATATCGATGAAGTAGGGCACGGTCTGCAGCACACCGCGGCCGCTCTTCGCCATGGCCTGACACAACGCGATCTTCTCGCGCATGTCGGCGAAGCGGCTCGGCACCGGCTTCATGTTCTCGTCGATGTCGACGTACGAGGTCGAGAGGCCGATCGCGCCCGCGGCCATCGCCTCTTCGAGGAGCCGGCACATCTGCGCGATCTCGGCGTCCGTGGCGATGCGCTCCTGCGAATCGGCGCCCATCACGTACCAGCGCAGCGCGGAGTGACCGACCAACGCGCCGATGTTGAGTCCCAGGCCCGAGCGGATGTGGTCGAGGTAGCCGCCGAAGCTCTCCCAGGTGAACGGCACGCCGGCGGCGAAGGTCGGCTCCTTGATGTCCTCGATGCGCGAGAACATCGCCACGAGCTTCTGCGACTGGCCCGGCTTCACGGGCGCGAGCGTCAGCGAGCAGTTGCCCATCACCACGGTCGTGACGCCGTGCTCGATCGACGGGGTCGCGAGCCGGTCCCAGCAGATCTGCGGGTCGTAGTGGGTGTGGATGTCGATGAAGCCCGGCGCGAGCACGAGCCCCTTCGCGTCGATCACGCGCGTGGCCGATGCCTCGACCCGTCCGACGGCGATGATGCGGTCGCCCCGGATGCCGACGTCCCCTGCGAAGGCCGGCTTCCCGGTGCCGTCGACGATGCGCGCGTTGCGGATGCAGAGATCGAGCTCGGGCATGGTTACTCCTCGCGGAGTCTCATACCACACTCGCAGCGCCGCTCGCTTACGCGCGCAGCAGGCGCCGCTGCGCGGCCGGCGTCGTCGCCCGCCTTCCCGGGTCAGGACCAGCTCGATCTGTACCGATTGGCCGCGAAGTGGAGCACGTCGGCGCGCACGCGCGAGCGCATCCCGGAGATCGTGCACCGGGTCTTCCACGAGCTCGTGCTCGGCCGGCCCGGGCCGGTGCTGCTCGAGCTGTCCCACGCCGCGCTGCACGAGCTCGGCAACGCGCGCGCCGAGCGGCCGCTCGTCGTCGCGGGCGGTGGGGTCGACCGCGACGGCGCGAACGCGACACTTCTCGAGCTCGCGGAGCTGCTCGCTTGTCCGGTCGTGACCAGCCTGGGCGGCCGGTCCGCGTTCCCGCTCGATCACCCGCAGAGGTTGTGCGGCTTCAGCACGGGCACGCAGGCCGCGCTGCGCGAGTCCGACGTGGTGCTCGTGGTGGGCTCGCCACTCGGCGACCTGGACCCGGTCTTCGACGACGAGTTGGCCGACGGCGCGCGCCAGTCGTGGATCCAGATCGATCTGGCGCCGCGCGCGCTGGGTGGCACGCGGCCGCTCGCGCTCGACGTCGCCATCGACACGCGGACCGGCCTGGTCGAGCTCTCGGTCTGCTGCGCGCGCGTCGCGTGCACGGCGCCGACACCAACGACCTGGCTCGCTACGCAGCGGCCGCGCGCACCTGGTACACGGAGCAGTTCGCCGCGATCGACCGAGCTACCGGGCCGGACATCCATCCGCGCCGCGCGATTCTGGAGATCGGTCGCGTGTTCGGGGGCGACGCGATCTACGCCGTCGACGGTGTGCATACCGCGCTGTGGTCGCACTGGTCGCTGCCGCCGACTCGCGCGCGCTCGTACCACCGCAGTGTCGATCGGCACGGCGTGGTCGGCTCGGGGATCCCGGTCGCGATCGGCGCCAAGCTCGCCGATCCCGTGCGCGAGATCGTGTGCGTGACGAGTGAAGACGCGGCGGAGCAGAGCATCATGGAGATGCAAACCGCCGCGCGCGAGGGGCTGAAGATCACGACCATCGTGTTCGCCGAGCGCACTCCGCTGGCGGAGGCGCGCCACGGACACGGAACGCGCGACATCGCGTTCGACGGCGAATCCGAAGTGGTTCGCTGGGACATCATCGCCGAGGGGCTGGGCTGTCGCGGTGTCTGCGCGAGTGCGCTCGACCAGCTCGAGCCCGCGCTGCAGTCCGCGCGGATCGCGCCCGGCGCGAACGTCGTGTGCCTGGTGACGGATCGCGCGGCGAACCTCGAGCTGCCGAGCGGACTGCTGCGGCGGCTGCGCGCGCTGGATCTCGGCGCGCGCAGCTGATTCCGGTTCGGCGCGTTCGCGTCAGCCAGGATTCGGGGCGGGCGCGCTCGCGGCGATCTGCTGCAGCACCTGCGCGACGTCCGCGGCGTTCTGGAAGCGCGCGTCGGGTCGCTTGGCCATGAGCTTCGCGACCAACGCCGCCATCTCGGCCGGCGCGGCCGGCGCGCGCGTCCTCACGTCGGGCGCGGGCGTGTTGCGGTGGTGGAAGGTCACGTCGCCGGACTCGAACGGGAACGCGTTCGTCAGCAGGTTCCAGAACGTGACCCCGAGCGCGTACAGATCCGCACGGTGGTCGACGTTCTCGCCCAGCGCCTGCTCCGGCGCCATGTAGTACGGCGTGCCGCTGATCATGGTCGCGCCCTTGCGCACCTCCTCGACCATCTTGGCCAGGCCGAAGTCCATGATTTTCACGGTCCGCTCGCGCGTGAAGAACAGATTCGCGGTCTTGATGTCGCGGTGGATGATCTTGTTGGCGTGCGCGTAGTGCAGGCCCGCGCAGATCTGCACGCCGAGCGAGGCGACGATCTGAGCGGCCATGGCGCCGCGTTGCTTCAGGATCTGCTCGAGCGTCGTGCCCTGCAGGTGCTCCATGGTGATGAAGTAGTGGCCGTTCTCCTGGCCCGCGTCGTAGACCACCACGATGTTCGGGTGCGAGAGCGCCGCGGCGGAGCGCGCCTCGCGCTCGAAGAACGCGATCGCCGTCGGGTGACCGCGCAGGTTGTCGGTCAGGCGCTTCAGCGCGACGGTGCGACCCAGGCGGGTGTCGCGCGCCTTGTAGACCACGCCCATCGCGCCGCGGCCGAGCTCCTCGAGGATCTCGTAGCGGCTCTCGGCGGCGTCACTCGCGCCGGCCGGCGCGCTCGCGGCGGGCGCGGCAGGCGGGCGGTGCTTGGCGCGCAGCGCAGCGACGCGCGCGGACGCATCCTGGAAGGCCGCGTCACGCGCTTCGATCGACTCCCAGACCAGGAGCGCTTCCGGACCGCGTCCCAGCGTCTCGAGCAGACGCGCGAGCAGCGAGCGCAGCGGCAACGGGGCCTGCTCGCCGCCCTCGAGCAGGACCAACTCCTCGAGCTTCTCGAGCGCCGGCGCGAACTGGTTGCGTTCCGAATTCAGCTCGACCAGCCGCTGACACGCCTTGCGGTAGTTCGAATCGATCCGGTCGACCTGCGAGAACGCGTGGATCGCGCGCTGCGTCTGGCGCGTCTTTCGGGCCAGCTCGCCAGCCTCGAACGAGTCGCCGTTCTTCTCGTACAGCGCGAGCAGGTACTCGTCGTCCTCGGTCTGCTTCGCGCAGTCGATCGCGCTCGCGAAATCGCCCGCGCGCTCGTACGCGCGCGCCGCCGCGGCCAGATCTCCCGCAGCGCGGTATGCGTCGGCGGCGTCGGCGAACTCACCGGCCGCCTCGAACAGAGCCGCCGCGCTCCGCGGATCGCGCGCGGATTCGGCGAGCTTCGCGGCCGGGCGCGGATCGGCCGGCGCGACCGTCGCGCTGACGGCGGGCTCGGTCGCGCCTTTCGCACGCAAGTGCTTGGCGCGCAGCTTGTTCGCCGCCTTCGCTTCGCCCGCGCGCTCGAGCTCGTCGGCCGCGCGCGCGACGTCGCCTTCCAGGTAGGCGGTCACGGCCGCCGACGAGCCGCTGAACAGCCACTCCTGCACGCGCCCGATCTCGATGTGCATTTTCATCGTGTCGTAGGAGCGGATCTCGAACAGCTTCTCCATCAGGCGGTCACCCGCGCCCACCAGCAGCGTGTGCTTGCCCGGCTGCAGGTACAGGAACACGCCGCCTTCATTCGCGTAGCGCAGCGACGTGGGTACGCCGCGCAGCGCTAGCGCGACCGCGCCCGCCGCCTTGTCCGCGCCGCTCACGGTGATTTCGAGCACGGTCTCCTTCGGGCGCAGGTCGAACTTCACCGGAGCGCGCTTGCCGCGCCGCACGCGCACGAGCTGCTCTTCGAGGAAGTCGCCGATCAGCTCGCCGGTCGCGGAGTTGATCAGCGGCCCGCGCACCGTCACGTAGAAGGAACGCCAGCGCGCGGGGATCCAGGTGAAGTCCACCGGGCTGCCCTGACGCAGCACGCGTTCGTAGCGGTTCAGGCGGCGCAGACCCTCTTCGATCAGCGACTTCGCCTTCTCCTTGTTCTTCTGGCTGTTTGCGCCCTGCAGCTTCCGCGGCCGACGCGAGAGGCTGATGCTGAAGAGCGCGCGCGTTTGCGGCGGCAGGTCGACCGTGACCGAGACGCTGCCCCAGCCGCGCACGAGCTGGAACGCGAGCGCGAGGCCGACTGCGCCGAGCAGCGAGAGCACCAGGCGGTTCCAGCGCGAGTACTCGCCGCGCGCGTCGATGCAAAGCGCGTTGCCGAGGATGCGCGTCGAAACCGGCGAGCGGCCCGAGAGCTGGCGCAGCTCGAGTCGCCAGGGCGTCTCGCCACTGCACTGCGCGGCGGCCTCGGCGCGCGCGTCGGGCACTCGCTCGATGCGCGCGAGGAACAGCGCGTCGCCACCCAGCGCGAGGTTCAGGTCGCTCACGGAGTTCGCGTCGAGCGAGTCCTGGCGCTCGAACGCGAGCAGCCCCGCGACGAGCGACCGGTTCGCCAGGTTCTCGAGCGCCTCGTCGAGCTCCGCGCGCGGGACCAGCGCGTATTGGCCGCCGATCACCTGGCCGAGCGCGCGATCGAGCGCGACGCGGTCGGGAACGCGCGGCATCAGGCACACGCGCGGCGCCTTCAAGCACGCGACCGGATTCGCGATGAAGTCGTTGCGCTCGCGCACGCCGATCAGCGCGACGCGGCCGGTGTCGCCCTCGACGGCGACGAAGCTCTGGACCAGCTCGGCGAGCCGCTCGTCGACCGAACCGAGCTCGGAGTTCTGCGCCTCGCCCGCTTCGGGGCCGTGCGCGGTTTCCTCCGCGGGCTGCGGCCGCTCGGCGCGCGTCAGCAGCGTGGCGTGGTTGCGGGCGAAGCCGGCCGAGGTCGAATCGCCCAGCAGCTCGTGCGCGTCGGCCAGCTCGCCGCGCAGCGTGGCGTCGATCGGCTCGAGCTCGATCGCGTGCTCGAGGGTCGCGAGCGCACCCGCTGTGTCGCCGCGCGAGCGCAGGATGGTCGCGCGCATACGCAGCGCGCTCGGGGTCGGGCCGCCAGCCAGGTCTGCTGCGCGCAAGAGCTCGAGTGCGGCGTCCGACTGGCCGGCCTGATGCAACACGACGGCCAGTCCGACCTTGGGCGCGGGGTCGCGCGGGGAAAGCGCGACGGCTTGCTCGAGCCACGGCCGCGCCTCGTCGAAGCGACCCTGTTCGGTGTAGAGCCCGCCCAGGGCAAGTGCGGCGCCGCCGCTCTTCGGGTCGAGCTCCAGCGCCTTGCGCAAACCCGCCTCGGCGGCGTTCGAGTCGCCGAGCGCTCGGCTCGCGAGTGCCGTGCCGAGCACACGCGCGGGCGAAACGCCGCCGATCTCGAGCGCCTCCTGCCAGGTCGCACGCGCACGCTCGGGGTCGCCGAGACGCGCGTACAGGAGCGCCTTGCGGTCCGAGACCGTGGGCGCGTTGCGGGGGTCGAGCAGCAGCGCCTTCGCGAACGCGCGTTCCGCTCCGCGGTCGTCGTAGACCCGAGTGGCACGCTCGCCGGCGCGCAGCAGCACCGCCGCCTGGCGCGCGGGTTCGTGGGCCTCGAGCTGCGCGAGCTCTTCCAGCGCGCTTCGGGAATCGGGTTCGAGCTGAGCGGCGCGCTCGAAGCTCGCGCGAGCGCCGGCATCGTTGCCGAGCAGCGCAAAGGCGCGACCGAGGCTCTGCTGAACATCGGGGTTGCCCGGCGCGAGCGCGGCGGCCTGCTCGAGGTAGCGCCGCGCGTCGTCGGCTTCGCCCCGCGCGAGCTGCAGCTCGCCGGCCGCCAGCAGGACTCGGGCGTCGGTCGGCTCGCCGTCCAGCGAGCGAGCGGCCTGCATCATGATTTGTCGCCCGGCGACGTCGTTCGGTGTCGCCTCGCCGCGCGCGGTGTGCAGGCGGACGCGCTCGGCCGGCGATGCGTCGCGCGAAGCGGCAGCGGCGTCGATCCGGGAGCGCAGGGCGTTGGCGAGCAGAGAGGTGTCGCCGTCGAGCGCGCGCCAGGCGCGGGCGAGCTCGAGCGACTCGAGCTGTGCGAGCGCGCGGCTCTCCGCGGCGAGCTGCCCCAGGCTCGAGGCCGCGGCGGGCAGCAGGTCCGCTGAACCTCCCAGCTTGGGAAGCACGCGCGCGAGCGCCTCGTCGAGCGCCACACCGAGCGTGAGCGCGGTTCCCGACGCGCGCGCCGCGCTCTCGAGCGTGCAGGCGGTCGGTTCGTAGACGCGCAGCGCGACGTCGACGCCGCGCTCGCCCGCGCGCAGATCGGCGAGCAACACGAAGCTCGCGCCACTCGCGGCGGCGAGCGCGACTCGCCCGCAGCTCGTCGCAGTGTCGCTCGGACTGGCCGCGGCCATGCGCGCGCGAAGCTGCGAGCCCGGCTCCACCTCGACCGCCGCCTCGCGAAGCAGGATGCGCACATGCTCGGCGAGCGGCTCGCGCGCGAACTCGAGCTCGGCGGGGAAGCTGGCGGGTGCGACGACCACGCGCGGCGCCTGCGCGAGCGCCTGCGCCTCGGACTGCGCGAACGCGCTCGCCGAGTGCACGAGCGCGAGCAGCGCAATCGCGCCGGCGAGGGCTTCCACTCGCACCCGTAGGTGCGCCCGTAGGTAGGGAGTCCGCATCCCTTCCCGGATCGGATGGGGATTCCGGCGGATTGAGATCCTTGCTCGTTCGTCGAGGCTTCGCGCGCGTCGGGAACGCCCACCAGCGCCATCCGCGCCGTCGCTCGTGTAGGATTTCGCGCGGCGTGCGAATTCGCGTGGCACGCCTCGAGGAGGATCCGCGGATGAAGCTCTACAACGCCAACCTGTCGCCCTACTCGTCGCGCGTGCGGATCGCGATCTACGCGAAGAACCCGCCGGTCGAGATCGTGGCTCCGCCCGGCGGACTCGGCTCCGCCGAGTTCGAGCAGGTGAACCCGACCGGCAAGCATCCGGCCGTCGCGCGTGTGCTCGCGGAGCAGGGCGAGGCGATGGCGGAGCAGCGGACGGCCGGCGGACGCTAGCGTGGAGATCGACGCGTTCCGCGGCGGGCTGCGGTCCTTTCTCGAGGCGAACATTCCGGCCTGGTGGCGCGAGGCGCGCTGGGCGACACAGTTCGAGGTCGCCGAGGAGCGCTTCCCCGATCTGCGCGAGTGGCAGCGCGTGTTGTACCGCGCCGGCTACATGGGCCTGCGCTGGCCGCGCGAGTACGGCGGGCAAGGGCTCTCGCTCGAACACGAGCTGGTGCGCGCCGAGGAGTTCCAGCGCGCGAAGGCGCCGCCGCTCGCGAACACGATGGGCCTCACGCTGTGCGCGCCGGCGCTGCTCGAGTTCGGTAGCGAGAAGCAGAAGCAGCGCCACCTCGACAAGATCCTGTCGGCGGACGAGATCTGGGTGCAGGGCTACTCCGAGCCGGGCTCGGGCTCGGATCTGGCGAGCTTGTCCACGCGCGCCGAGCCGAGCTCCGACGGCTGGCTCGTGAACGGACAGAAGATCTGGACCACCAACGGCACGCACGGTGACTGGATCTTCTGTCTGGTGCGCACCGATCCCGCGGCCAAGAAGCACGAGGGCATCGGCTTCCTTTTGATCGACATGCGCAGCCCGGGCGTGCTCGTGCGGCCGATCGTGAACGCGACCACCGACCGCGACTTCTGCGAGGTGTTCTTCAACGACGTGCGCGTGCCCGCGGAGAACATGGTCGGAGCGCCGACGCAGGGCTGGACGATCGCGAACCACGTGTTGCGCCACGAGCGCGGCGCCGACGCCTCGATCGCGCGCTACGGCGATCTGCTCGAAGAGATCGCCGAGCGCATGCGCGCGACGGGACGCAGCGCCGATCCCCGCTTCCGCCAGCGCTGGGCGCGCCTGCGCATCGAGTTCGAGGCGCTTCGCCAGGGCGTGCTGAAGACGCTGGCCGACCAGCGCGACGGCCGCCCTCCGGGGCCGGAGACCAGCCGCTTCAAGCTGCAGCAGTCGGAGTTCGAGCAAGCGCTGATGCGACTCGCGACCGACGTGCAGGGTGCCTATGGGCAGCTCTGGCTCGACGGTCCGCGCGGTCTCGACGCGGGGATCTGGCAGTGGCGCGAGCTCTGGTCGCGCGCGTACACGATCTACGGCGGCTCGAGCGAAATCCAGCGCAACATTCTGTCGGAACGCGTGCTCGGACTGCCGCGCGGCTAGTTCGTCGCTCAAGTCGCAAGCACGCCGCGACGACGCGTGGCTCATGGATCATCTGCGCCTGGTCTTCGAGGACGACGTACTCAAGCTTTTCTGGGATACCCGCGCGGGCTATCACATCGCGGAGTGGCACGGCTTCGCCAAGGGCGACCGGCTGCGCAATCCCGCACACGCGTGCGTGTACGCCTCGCGCGAGCGGCGCGCGAGCTGCTGGCTCGCCGACATCGCGGATTTCTCGGTCGTCGATCTGGAAGACCAGGCGTGGATCGTCGACTACTTCTACCCGCTGCTGGCCGAGAACGGGCTGCGCTTCATGGGCGTGGTGATGCCGGTGCGGCTGGTCGCACAGCTCTCGGCCCGGCGCGTGAACACGGCCTACGGCGCGAAGGGCTCGATCGAATTCGAGTACCACGCCACGCGCTCCGCGACGGCGCGCTGGCTCGCAAGCAAGGCCGGGTCCGCGAGCAAGACCGCGTCGGTCAGGAACGGGGGCGAGCGAGCAGGCGGATCGTGACGAGCCCCGGCTCGGCCCAGCGGCGTTTGTAGTCGGACTGCGAGCCCAGGTCGTAGACCGAGAGTCCCTCCGCGCACAGCCGCTCGATCATCTCCGCCTGCAGAGCGTTGCCGAGCCCGAGCCGCCGCTCCTGCTCGCGAAAGCTGAACTGAAGTCCGCGAAACAGCCCGCTCGCGATTCCCCCGTACAAGTAGCCGACGTCGACGCCATCGCGGCAGGCGAACAGCACGCGCAGCGCGCCGCTTGCGGCGAGGCGCGGCAGCATGCGCGCGTAGAACTCGCGCATCGGGCCGTGCTCGACGCCGTTGCCCGAGTGCGTCTTCCAGGTGTGGCGCTCGATCGCGAGCACGCGCGCGTACACGCTCGCGGTCGCGTCGGCGTCGATCGGGCGCGCGCACTCGAACACCACGCCCGCTTCGTGGGTTCGCCTGCGCGCCGCGCGCAGCCCGCGCCGGAAATCCCGGCTTCGCCGACCGAGCCAGCCGTCGGCGCCACCGTCGAGCGAGGCCTGGTAGCGCACGGTCTCGGTCAGGGGGCGCAACGCGTAGCGCTCCGCGAGCATGCGCACGAGCGGCTCGAGCCGCGCGCGCTCGACGGGTACACCGGAGAGCAGCAGGGCGGCGCGCGCGAGCTCCGCGCTGGCCGACTCGAGCACCTGCCGCAGCAGCTCGCAGCTGCCGACGCCGACCAGCGCCGATCCGAAGCCCCACATCGACTCGAGCGGCTGCAGCAGCAGGCCGACGGTCGGCTCCTCGGCGGCTTCGAGCGCGACGAACGCGTGTCCATCGCGCGCGAACAGCAGGTCCGCGTGCGGCCGGAACGCGTCGTGGAACGAAAGCAGCCAGGCGCTAAGCGAGCAGAAGCGGTCGATCGCCAGGTCCGCTGCGACAGCAAAGTCGTATTCCACGCTCGCGGCTTCGAATTCGGCGCGTTCCAGACGCTGCATGTGCGCGGTTCAGTCTACTTGTCCGCTGTTGTCGTCGCCTTTCGCGACATCGCGGCGCTGCTGAACCCTGATTGACCGCAGCTGCAATAAAGCCGCGCGCGAGCGTGACCGAACTCACCGGAATCGGGCGCGCGTCTTCCGCGGCCCGCTGCTCATCGCGAGGGGGAGTCGGGCATGGCGATCAAGAGAGGGATCCTGAACGCGCTGGCGGTCGGGCTGTGTGCGAGCGCACTCAGCGCGGGGTCCGGTCGGGCGGACGAGCCCGAGGCCGCGAAGGCGGAGCCCAAGCCCAAGTCCGGCGCGATCGAGGAGATCACGGTTCGCGCGCGCAAGGTCGCCGAGAAGGAGCAGAGCACGCCCGTCGCGCTGACGCCGTTCAGTCAGGAGTCGATGGAGCGTGAAGTCACGTTCAGCATTTCGGATCTCGGCGGCGCACCGAACGTGATGCTCACCTCCCTCGGAGCGTTCAACGCGACGGCGTTCGCGATCCGCGGAGGCAGCTTCCAGGACATCGAGTCGAGCTTCGAGCCCGCGGTCGGCGTGGTCATGGACGGCATCTACCTCGGCCGCAACTCCGGCGCGCTCCTGAACCTGTACGACACCGAGTCGGTCGAGGTGCTGCGCGGTCCGCAGGGCGTGCTGTTCGGTCGCAACTCCACCAGCGGCATGGTAGTGGTGCGCTCGCGCCGGCCGAGCGGCGACTTCAGCCAGCGCGGCACCGTCACCGTCGGGGATCGCGGCTTCCGCGACTACCGCCTCGCGCTCGACGTCCCGATCGTGCCGGAGAAGGTCGCGGCCAACATCTCCTTCATGAAGGAACAGTCCAGCGGCAACTTCCGGAACGAGGCCGGCGGACGGCTGTTCGACAAAGACTACACGGGGATGCGCGGCATCCTCGAGTTCACGCCCAACGACGCCTTCGACCTGACGGTGATCTGGGACAACTTCAAGGACCGCAGCGGCGGCGCGCCGCTCAATCCCGCCAGCCCACCGGGATCCCTGTTCGCCGCGTTCGGCTTCGTCGACGACGGCGGCAGCTTGTTCGGCGTGAACCAGGAGATGGAAGAGCGGAACCACATGGACTACGCCGACCTGATCTTCGACATGAACTACGACGCCGGACCGGTCACGTTCACGTCGATCACAGGCTGGCGCAGCGCGAAGGAGGACATCTGGACCGATTTCGATGCGGAGCCGCTGGTGCTGTTCGAGACCAAGCGCCCGCAGAGCGCCGGACAGTTCAGCCAGGAGCTGCGCGCCGCCGGCGACATCATCGAAGATGTCCTGAACCTGACACTCGGCTGGCACTACTACGACTCGCGGTACACGCTGAACGGCTCGACCATGCTGGACGCCTGCGTATTCCTGCCCGGCTGCCCGAGCGGCGCACCCGGCGTTGCCTCGTTCACGACCGTGGGCAAGGCGCACCAGAGCATGTACAGCAACGGCTATTTCGGGCAGCTGATCTGGGCGGTCACGCCGATCATGAACGCCTACGCGGGCGGCCGCTGGACAGTCGACGACAAGGACTTCGACATCAGGCCGTCGTCCCTCACGCTGGGCGGCGCCGGACAGGCGATCGACGACGCGCGCTTCCGCAAGTTCACGCCCAAGGTCGGCATGGACTTCCAGCTCACGCCCGACCTGTTCTCGTGGGTGCAGTACTCGACCGGCTTCCGCGCCGGCGGCTTCAACGGCCGCGCCGCGCGCATCGTCCCGGAATCGGTGGGCCCGTACGGATCCGAAACGCGCGGCTCGATCGAGGCCGGCGTCAAGAGTGACTGGCTCGACCGACACCTGCGCGTGAACCTGACCGGCTTCTACGATCGATACCGGGACATGCAGCTCCCGGTGATCGTGCCCACCGGAAATCCGATCTCGCCGCAGGAGACGCTGACGCAGAACGCGGGCAGCGCGGAGATCTGGGGCCTCGAGCTCGAGACGATCTCGAAGCCCCTCGACGAGCTCACGGTCTGGGCGAGCGTCGGCTACCTGCACGCGAAGTATCTGGAGTTCGACGCCGATCTCGACGGCAACGGCAGCATCGACGACAACACCGATCTCGACCTGATGCGCACGCCGAAGTACTACATGCACCTCGAGACGCTCTACGAGTTTCCGCTCATGGACTTCGGCATGCTCGGCGTCCATGCCGGGTGGACCTACCTCTCGCACCAGGCGACGACGGTCAGGAACGCTCCGATGACGAACGTGACGGCGCTCAGTCTGTACGACGGCAGCTTGATCTACCGGCCGATGGACTCGCAGTGGCGTTTCACGCTGTACGGAAAGAACCTGTTCAACCGCGTCACGGAGGGCGGCGGACTCGACGTGGCGGGTCTGTTCGCATTCAACGGGCCAATCGCGCCGCGCACCTACGGCGTGCAGGTCGGCTGGCAGTACGACGACCTGGGAGAGCTGTTCCGGTAGCCGGCGCCGGACCGCTCAATCGAGCAGCGGCCGCAAGCCCGAGAACAGCCAGCGCTCTACGCGCGTGTTCGCGTCCGCGAGCCGGCCGCGAAGTGCGCGAGCCAGCCCGCGACCACCGAGCGCAGGCGCGCTCCGTTCAGGCGATAGACGCGCTCGCGACCCAGTGGCTCGACCACGACCAACCCCGCGCGCTCGAGCTTCTGCAGGTGGCGCGTGGTGGTCGGCCAGGCGCACGCGAAGCGGCTCGCGATCTCGCCCGCCGTCATGCTTCCGCCGTGGTGCTGGAGCACGAGCAGCACCTGACGCCGCGAGGCGTGGGCGAGACAGGCGAAGACCCCTTCGAGGTCGTCGAGCTCGCGCCGCGCGTCGCGGCGCGCACTACGCGCGGGCACGGATCTCGAGCGGCTGGACGTGCGGGAACTCCATGTTCGGCTTGCCCGCGCGCGCCTCGCAAAGCCCGTCCATCGGCTCCCAGATCGCCGCCACCTCGGGGTGCTCGTGCGCGCGCTCGGACGCCGCGCCGCTGGTCCACTCGAAGATCTCGACGAACAGCGGCGCACCGTCTTGTTCCGCGCCGCGGAAGTGGCGCGCGCGCTTGCGTGTCACCAGGCCGAGACTGCGCAGGGTCGGCCAGTGGCGCTCGAGCAGCTTCGCGAACTTGCGCTCGTTGCCGCGCTTCACTCGGTACAGACAGATCACGGTCTCGGGCTTCGCCATGTCGCCTCCACGATTAGCCAGATGGCTAATTATGGTGCGGCCGCGGGGTTTTCGTCCAGCGGCACTCCGCCGCCGAGCGCGTGCGGATCGAGCCGCAGCACGCGCGGCAGCATGCCCTCGATCTGCCAAGCGGGCAGATTGGAGTTCGAGGTCCAGACCCGGCCTGCGGGGTCGAAATCGAGCTCGCGCGTGTAGGTGACGCGCGTCGGCAGCGGATAGACCGTGAACTCGGCCGTGCGCGGGTCGAAGCGAATCAGCGAATCGCTGTTCGTTCCGCAGATCCAGACCAGGTCGCGGTCGCGATCGACGTTCAGCGCGTACGGAGTCTCGCTGCCGAGCGGCTCGATCGGGATCGGCCAGGTCTCGAACCGACGCGTCGCGGGGTCGAAGCGTGCCAGCAGCCCCGACGAGAAGCCGGGAATCCAGAGCCGGCCGTGACCGTCGAAGCGCAGCCTGCGCGGCGCCGTGAAAGGTGTGTCGATCAGCTCGACCTCGAGCGTGTCCGGATCGATGCGCCCGATCCGATGCGCGTTGAGTTGGCTGAACCAGACGCCGCCGTCCGGAGCGATGTCCACGCCGTAGGGGACCGGCGCGCTCACGCCCTCGCCGGCGCTCGTGCTCGACAGGTCGACGTGCCGGCCGAGCCAGAGGAAGAGCGGCAGCGCGCGCGACGCGAACGCCTGTCCCCACGTCGGCGCCGGCAGGCGGATCCAGCGGTGCGAGCCGTCGCCGGGGTCGTATACACCGATGTGGTTCGACGCGGCGACGCTGTACCAGACGCGGCCCTTCGCGTCGAAGCGCAGCGTGTGCGGGTAGTAGCCCTGCTCGAGCGGATGGATCGACCACGCGCGCGTCTTCGGGTCGAAGCGCGCGAGTTGGTTGCCGAGCGCCAACGTGATCCAGATCGCGCCGTCGGGAGCGACCTGCAGCGAATGCGGGCCGACGTGCGCGTTGGCATTGGGAGGTGAGGGCGAGCCGGCGCCCCCGAACACGCCGCCGAGCGGCAGGTCGCCGCGCGGCACGTCGAACGACTCGCGCCGCCCGCCGGGCACCGACGGGTCGAGGCGAAACAGCTTGTCCTGCGTCATGTCGACCGAGTAGATGCTGCCGTCGGGGTGGACCATGAGATCATGCTGCATCGACGCCGGCCCGCCGAGCACCCACTCCTCGACGGCTGCCTCGCGCACCGCGCTCGCCGGTGGCGGCGCGAAATCGGGCGCGCTCATGTTCGCGGTCAGCGCCGCGACCGCGGTCTTCGGGTCATACGCGGCGCTGAAGAGCGCGGGTAGCTGCGCACGCAGCTCGGGCGACAGTCCCGCGCCCATCCGCGCCATCAGCGAGAGCACCTTCTCCCACTGGTCGTCCGGACGCAGCATGCGCGTGGCCCAGTTGCCTTGCTGGTGACAGTACGTGCACTGCCGGACGAGCTCCTCGCGCTGCGTCGGATCGTTCACGCGCGCGAGCAGGAGCGCATACCAGCGGTTCGCGGGCAGCTGCCCCGCGACCGAGCCCGGATCGTTCTCCCGCTCGAGGGTGAGATCGAGCGAGACGGAGCCGCCGGCGGCCGCGAGCCCCGCTCGTTCGAGATCCTTCCAGCCGATTCGCCGTACGCGAACCGAGAAAGGACCGCCGTCGCGAAGCGCCGGAGTGCGAAATGCACCAGCCGCGCCGCTGTACACCGTGAGCGAGTGTGGCGGATCGCCACTGCTGAACGAGACCAGCGCGCCCTCGATCGGTTCGCCTTGCGCATCCGCGATGCGTCCCGTGAAGGCCGTCTGCGCCGACGACGACGCGGCGATTCCGCAGGCTAGAATTGCGACGACGATGCTGACTCGCATGCTGCTGCCCCTTACACCGCCTGGTTTCGCCCTGTTGGCGCTTGCCTCGCTGAGTGCATGCACGAGCGGTGCCGGTCCTTCCCAAGCGCAGCTCGAAGCGCGCGCGGCGGAGGCGAACGAGCTCGCCGCGCAGCTCGCCGCGAACCCGCTCATGCCGCCGCTCCCGGGCGAGGTCCGCGTGCAGCTCGTGTTCGGGAGCAGCGCGGATCTCGACCTCTACGTCACCGACCCGAGACAGGAGACGGTCTACTTCGCGAACTCGCCCTCGCGCGGAGGCGGTCGTCTCGATCACGACGTGCGTTGCGAGGAGCCGCCGCCGCGCGTGGAGACGGTCGAATTCCAGGCTGCGCTGCCGGGGCGCTACCGCGTGGGCGTGGATTTCCCGCCCGAGACCTGCGACGGGGCCAAGAATCCCGTCGCGTTCGTCGTCGTGTTCGAGAGCCACGGCGCGCGCCAGGAGAACCGGCTCTCGATCCGGCCAGGCGAGTTCATCCCGATCGTGCTCGAGGCCGACGTGCGCTGAGCGCGCGCCTCATTTCAGCGCGGGCAGGACCTCGCGCTCGAACAGGCCGCGGGAGTGGAGGGCTTCGTCGCGATCCGCGTCGAACGACGCACCGGTCACGATCAGCTTCGAGACGCCGGCTTCGACCAGATCGAGCAGGCGCGCGACGCAGACCTGTGTCGGCCCGACCACCGCGAAGCGATCCAGGAACTCGGGCTCGAGCGCGGCCGCGTGGCGCGCGCGCCCGAGGGTGTGCTTCGCGCGCTCGTAGCGCGAGTGGATGCCCGCGAAGACCGCGCGATCCTCGGGCGCGACGCCGTCCGCGGAGCTGCCGCGCATGCCCGAGAAGTGCGCCATCGTGCCGACACCGCCGCGCACCAGCTCGCGCGCGACCGCGACATCGGGGTGCGGCGCGACGTTCACGTAGGCGCCGAAGCGAAGCGTGTCCGGATCGAGGCCGGCGTCGGCCCGCGAGGCGCGCGCCTTCTGGATCCCCCAGCGAATGCGCTCGGGATTCGCGCCCACCGCGAAGGTGATCCGATCCGCGACGCGCGCGGATAGCTCGATCACTCTCGGGCCGGTCGCCGCGACGTCGACCGGCACGTGCGGCAGCGAGAGGTTCGCGATCCAGCCCACGCGGCTCGCGAAGCCGTCGAGATCGACCTCTCCGCCGCGCAAGTACGATGCGACCTGCTGGAGGAAGCGCTCGAACACTGCGAGGGGCGCAGGCTCGAGGCCGATCTGGAAGAGCGCCGAGTCGCCGCGCCCGATGCCGAGCACCGCGCGTCCGTTCGAGAGCGCATGCACGGTCGCGATCGCGGAAGCCGTCGCCGCCGGGTGGCGCGTCACCGGATTGGTCACGCCGGTCGCGAGGCCGATGCGGTGGGTCGCGCTGGCCGCGAGCGCGAGGCCCGCGAACACGTCGCCGGTCAGGCTCTGCGAGTCCGTGAACGCGATGCCGTCGTAACCGGCGGCCTCGGCGCGCGCGGCCAACTCGCCGGCGAGCTTCGGAATGGGCACGGAGAGCGTCCAGATCTCGAGGTCCTTCGCGGCCGCCATCGGCGTATCATGGCACGCGGGCCACCCGGAGAGACAGGCGATGCCCTTCGTTCAGCGCCCCTACACCACGCTCTACTACGAGTCGCACGGCGAGGGCTCGCCGCTCGTGTTCGCGCACGGTGCGGGCGGGAACACGCTGATCTGGTGGCAGCAGGTGCCGTTCTTCGCGCGCTCGCAGCGTGTGATCACGTTCGATCACCGCGGCTTCGGCCGCTCGGTCTGCGCGCAGGGACACTTCCACGCGCGCGAGTTCGCGGCCGATTTGTTCGCGATCCTCGATCACGCCGGCATCGAGCGCACGGCGCTGGTGTGTCAGTCCATGGGTGGCTGGACCGGCCTGCGCGCGGCGCTCGCGAGGCCGGATCGGATCTCGTGTCTCGTGCTCTCGGGTACACCGGGAGGTGTTTTCACGCCTGCGGTGCTCGAGGCGTTCCGGCGCATCGGCCGCCTGGCTGCGGGCGAGGGCGTGCGCGCCGCGCCGGCGCTCGCGCCGGACTTCCCGGCCCGCGAGCCCGCGCTCACGCAGCTCTACGATCAGATCGCCGGCTTGAATCCCGGGCTCGCACCGGAAGCGCTCGCCACGCTCGGCGAGGCGCGCGTCGAGCCCGCCGAGCTCGAGGGGTATGCGGTTCCGACCCTGATGATCGCGGGCGAGCACGACCAGCTGTTTCCGCCCGCCGCGCTGAAGGAGGCCGCCGCCCGCATTCCCGGCTGCCGCGTGCTGGACTTCGCGGGCGCGGGTCACTCGCCGTATTTCGAGTCGGCGGAGCTCTTCAATCGGATCGTCGCGGATTTCGTCGCGGAGCACGCGGCCACGTAGGGAGGACAGGTCATGCAACAGCTCACGGGTCTCGATGCGAGCTTTCTCTACATGGAGACGGGCGCGCAGTTCGGCCACGTCGGTTCCGTCACGCTGTACGACCCGAGCACCGCGCCGGGCGGCTCGCTCTACGATGTGATGCGCAAGTCGATCTCCGAGCGCATCCACATCCTGCCGCCGTTCCGCCGCCGGCTCGTGCAGGTTCCGCTCGGCCTCGATCACCCGTACTGGATCGAGGATCCGAACTTCGATCTCGACTTCCACCTGCGACACATCGCGGTGCCGCCGCCGGGCACGAACCTGCAGCTCTCCGAGCTGATCTCGCGCATCCACGGCCGGCCGATGGATCGCGAGCGCCCGCTCTGGGAAATCTACGTGATCGAGGGCCTCGCGAACGGCCTGGTCGCGCTCTACATCAAGATCCACCACTGCACGATCGACGGCGTTTCGGGCGCGGAGATGACGTCGACGCTGCTCGACACGAGCCCGACCGGCAGCGAGGTCGCGCCGCCGGAACAAGCCTGGAAGCCCGACTCGATTCCGGGCGAGCTCGAGATGCTGCGGCGCGGGATCGGCGCGGCGCTCCTGCGCCCCGGACGCGCGCTGCGTTTCGCGGCCGGAGCCGTGCGCAGTCTGGCGCAGAGTCCCGAGTTGGGGCCGCTGGCGCGCGACGCGATCGGGCTCGATCGCCTGCCCGTGGTGGGCGGACTGTTCAAGCGCGGCGGCGACCAGGTCGACGCGCCGCTGATTCCGCAGACGCGCGCGCCGCGCACGCCGTTCAATCGCTCGATCACGCCGCACCGTCGCTGGGCGTTCTGCTCGATCCCGCTCGCCGACGCGAAGCTGATCAAGAGCGCCTTCGGGACGACACTGAACGACGTTGTCATGGCCGCGAGCTCCGGCGCGCTGCGCGCATACCTGGAGCGCAAATCGGCGCTGCCGGAGGATCCGCTGATCGCGATGGTGCCCGTGTCGGTGCGCTCGGTCGAAGAGAAGGCCACCTACAGCAACCGCGTCTCGAGCGTGCTCGCGGACCTGGCCACGAACGAGAAGGATCCGGTCGCGCGGCTGATGCGCATCCACGAATCGATGAAATCCGCCAAGCGCATGCAGCAGGCGATCCCCGCCAACCTGCTGCAGGACTTCACGCAGTTCGCGACGCCCAACGTCGCCGGCCAGGCGGCGCGCATCGTCGCGCGCACGCGCATCGCCGATCGCATGAACCCGCCCTTCAACGTCGTGATCTCGAACGTGCCCGGCCCGCGCCACCCGCTCTACCTGGGCGGCGTGCGCATGCTTTCCTACTACCCGGTGTCGGCGGTCGCGGAGGGGCAGGGGCTCAACATCACCGTGCAGAGCTACCTCGATCAGCTCGACTTCGGCTTGATCGCCTGCCGCGATCTCGTGCCCGACGTCTGGGATCTGACCGACGACCTGCGCGAGGCGTTCGCCGAGCTGACGAGACTGGCCGCCGCCAAGAAGCGGGGATAGCCGATGGCGAGCTTCGACGTGGGCGCGCTGCCCGATCAGCACGGACGAACGGCGATCGTGACCGGCGGCAACGGCGGCATCGGTCTCGAGGCCGCGCGCATGCTCGCGCAGAAGGGCGCGCGCATCGTGCTCGGTTGTCGAGATGCGGAGAAGGCGAAGACGGCGGTGGACGCGCTCGGACACGCCGTGCCCGGCGTTCAGGTCGAAGTGCTGCCGCTCGATCTCGCGAGCCTGGCGTCGGTGCGCGAGTTCGCGCGCGCCTACACGTCGAAGCACGCGCGCCTCGACCTGCTCGTGAACAACGCGGGCGTGATGGCGATTCCGCGCCGCGAGACGGCCGACGGCTTCGAGATGCAGCTCGGCACGAACCATCTCGGCCACTTCGCGCTCACGGGGCTGTTGCTCGAGCTCCTGCTCGGCACGCCGGGCGCGCGCGTCGTCAACGTGAGCAGCGGCGCGCACCGCGCGGGCAAGCTGCGCTTCGACGACCTGCAGTCGAAGACGAGCTACGCGCGCTGGGGCGCCTACGGCCAGAGCAAGCTCGCGAACCTGCTCTTCACCTTCGAGCTGCAGCGCCGGCTGGGAAAGCGGCCGAGGACGCAGATCTGCGTTGCCTGTCATCCGGGCTGGGCGGCGACCGATCTGCAGTTCGTGGCCGCGCGCATGGACGGGTCGCGGCTGTTCGCGCTCGCGTCGAGCCTCGGCAATCGGCTGCTTGCGCAAAGCGCGAGCGACGGCGCACAGCCGACGGTGATCGCGGCGATCGCGCCGGAGGTGCAAGGCGGCGACTACTGGGGACCCGACGGATTCGGGGAGCTATGGGGCGCGCCCAAACGGGTGGGCTGCTCCGCGCGCGCGCGCTCCGACACCGACGCGCGTCGCCTGTTCGCGGTCTCCGAGGAGCTGACCGGGGTTCGCTTCGACGCGCTCTCCGCCTAGCGGATCTGCTCCACGCTCTCTTCCCAGTGCTGCCCGTCGAAGGGGCGGATCGCGAAGCGGCGCCACGCGTAGTCGTCGAGGCAGCGGATGTTCACGTCGATCTGATCCGGATGCGAGCGCGGGGTGTAGAACGGGTGCATGCCGCAGCGTTTGCAGAAGCGGTGCTTGGCGATGCCCGTATTGAACGTGTAGGTCGTGAGCGCGTCGGCGCCCTTCAACAGTTCGAAGCGCTCGGGCGGCACGATCAGGTGCAGGATCCCCTTGGGCGTGCAGACCGAGCAGTTGCACTCGCTCGCCTCGAAGGCGTCCACGCGAACCCGGAATCGCACGTCGCCGCAGTGACAGCCGCCGTCGAGTGTCTCCATCGCGCGGAGTCTACAATGCACGCGCAGCGGGAGGAAACGCATGGCCAGCGGCTTCGTCGCGTACCTGCTCGATCTGCTCGTGGGCGACGCGACCGACGGGCTCGGCCGGCCGAGCGCGCGCGCGATGTTCGGCGGGCACGGGCTCTACCTGGGCGAGCGCATGGTCGGACTCGTATTCTCGGACGTGCTGTACCTGAAAACGGACGCGACCACCGTCGCCGAGTTCGAAGCCGCCGGCAGCCGGCCGTTCGAGTACCTCGCGAGCGACCGCGCGAAGCCGATCGTCATGTCGTACTGGGAGGCGCCCGCCGACGCGCTCGAGGACGTGGATGCGCTGCGCCGCTGGCTCGAGCTCGCGCACGCGGCGACGCTGCGTGCGGCCGCGGCCAAGTCGAAGTCGAAGCCGCGCAAGCCCAAGCCGAGCGCGCCCTCACGCAAGCGCTAGTCGGCCGATCCGCTCGCCCAGCCGCACGGGCGTGCCCGGCGGGCGAGCATCGAGAGCGACGCGGCCCCGCGGCGCAAGCAGCACGAGCGTCGAACCGAACTCGAAGCGGCCCCACTCCTCGGCCTTCGCCAGCGCGATCCCGCCCGGGTAGCTGCGCCGGATCTCGCGCGCGCCCGGCCGGTTCGTCTCGAGGGCGTCGAACGTCACGCGCACCTTGCCCACCAGCGTCGCGCCGACCGCCACCAGACACAGCAGTGCGTCGCCGGGCGACGCGCGCATGAACGCGCAGATGCGCTCGTTCTGCGCGAACAGGCCGTCGACCCCCTCGAGGCCGATCCGGTTGACCGGCCAGAGCGTCCCCGGCAAGTAGGTCACGCGCTCGACGCGGGCGTCGCTCGGCGCGTGGAAGCGGTGATAGTCGCGCGGCGACAGATACAGCGTCGCGTACGCGCCGCCCTCGAACGCGGCCGCGTCCTCACCGCTGCCGAGCAGCTCGCGCAGACCGTACGGCCGTCCCTTCAGCTGGAACAGCTGACCGTCGCGCACGATCCCGGACTCGCCGAACGCGCCGTCGCAGGGCGACACCAGCACGTCGCGCGCTGCGTCCACGGGGCGCACGCCGTCGCGCAGCGCGCGCGTGAAGAACTCCTGAAGCGACGCGAACGAGTCGAGCGGATCGCGCACCTCGTCGAGGTCGACGCCGACCGCGCGCGCGAAGGCGCGGATCTCGGCGCGCACCAGCGCGCGGGGCAGGCGAGCAGCCGCGAATCGGCCGACCGCGCGTGAGATCAGATTGCGCGGCAGAAGGCGCAGCGCGGGCACGGCGAAGCGCATCGGGGACCTCGTGAACCGCTCGGGGTTCACCGGACGGGGACGCGCAGCATACCAACCCCGTCCGTGCAGAGCGCGTTTCGCGCCTAGCCCACCACGCAGGTGACCAGCCAGACTCCGACGAGGAGCAGTGCGAACGCCACCTCCGCGATCGTCTCGCCCGCGCGCGACGGCAGGGTCCCGGAGTCCGTCGCTTGGACCGTTCGAGGCTCGGTTTGGGTCATGGCTGGCTCTCCCACGGGTACGGGAGCGGGTAGTGCAGCCGGTGTGCCAACGTGCGCTGGCCGTAGACGGAGTTCGACCGGCCGCCGCTGCAGCAGGCGCGCCACAGGTGCAGCGAAGTTGCCGCGCTCCGCTCGACGAGTCGTTGAGGAATCGACCCGCATCGCGCATCCTGTGCGCGCCTCCCGGGAGGATCCGAGTCGATGCGTCTCAAGTACGGCTGCAATCCCCATCAGACCTACGCCGCGCTCGAGTCTCTCGACGGCGGGAAGCTCCCGGTCGAGCTGCTCTCGGGCACGCCCTCCGCGATCAACCTGCTCGACGCGCTGAACGCCTGGCAGCTCGTGGCGGAGACCCGCGAGGCGCTCGGCCTGGCCGCGGCCGCGAGCTTCAAGCACGTCTCGCCGTCGGGCGCCGCGGTGGCGGTGCCGCTGCCCGAGGACCTCGCGCGCGCCTACGAAGTGGAAGGCGAGCCGCTCACGCCCGCCGCCACCGCCTACGTGCGTGCGCGCGGCGCGGACCCGAAGTGCTCGTTCGGCGACATCGTCGCGCTCTCCGACGCGGTCGACGAAGCCACCGCCGACTTCCTGAAGGGCGTCGTGTCGGACGGCATCATCGCGCCCGGCTACGACGCGAATGCGCTGCGCACGCTGCGCGAGAAGAAGGGCGGCGCGTTCATCGTGCTGCAGGTGGACGCGGGCTGGAAGCCGCCGGAGCGCGAGAGCCGCGAGCTGTTCGGCGTGCGGCTCGTGCAGGACCGCAACAACCGGCGCGTGAGCCCGGCCGACCTGTCGAGCGTGGTCTGCGGCACGCTCACGCCCGAGGCGCGCCGCGATCTCGTGCTCGGCTTGATCGCGATCAAGTACACGCAGTCGAACTCGGTCGGCTACGCGCTCGACGGACAGATGATCGGGATCGGCGCGGGCCAGCAGTCGCGCGTGGACTGCACGAAACTGGCCGGCGCGAAGGCCGACGTGTGGCACCTGGGGCGACACCCGAAGGTGTTGGGATTGAAGTTCAAGAAGGGCGTGAAGCGCCAGGACCGGATCAACTGGCGCGTGCGCTACATCGAGGGCGACCTCGTGCCGTCCGAGGAGCTCGCGCTGCGCGAGGTGCTCGACCCGCCGTTCGATCCGCTCACGACCGAGGAGCGGCGCGCGTGGCTCGCGAAGCTCGACGGCGTCTCGCTGGTCTCCGACGGCTTCATCCCGTTCCGCGACAACATCGATCACGCCGCGCGCCACGGCGTGAAGTTCATCGCGCAGCCCGGCGGCTCGACGCGCGACGCGGACATCGAGGCGGCCTGCCGCGAGTACGGCATCGCGATGGTCCACACCCACCTGCGCCTGTTCCACCACTAGGCTCGTGGCGGCGCGGCTCGAAAGGCCCGAAGGGCATCCGCACGTCGCGCTGCTGACGATCGACCGGCCGGAGCGCGCGAACGCGCTCGATCCGCGCACGCTGCGCGCGTTGGCCGAAGCCTGGCGCGAGATCGCGCGCGACGACGCGATCCGCTGCGCGATCGTGACCGGCGCGGGCGAGCGTGCGTTCTGCTCGGGTATGGACATGCGCGAGACGATCCCGATCTCGCAGGCGTTCGCGCGCGGTGAGCGCGTCGATCCCGAGGCGTTCGAGGGCCTGCGCAGCGTGTCGACGGCGCTCCTAGCCGGCTTCGATCTCGGCAAGCCGCTGGTCGCCGCGATCAACGGCCACGCGCGCGCAGGCGGCTTCGACTTGATGCTGGCGGCCGAGCTGCGCGTGGCGGTCCCGCACGCGACCTTCGCGCTCGAGGAAGTCGCGATCGGCCTGTACCCGACCGGCAACGCGACCGTGCTCCTGCCGCGCCAGATCGGCTGGGTGCACGCGCACGAGCTGCTGCTCACGGCGCAGCCGATCTCGGCCGCGCGCGCGCTCGAGATCGGGCTGCTGAACCGGATCGTTCCCAGCGAGGGTCTGCTCGACGCGGCCTTCGCGTACGCCGACGCGATCGCCGCCAACGCACCGCTCGCGGTGCGCGCGACACGCTCCGGTGTACGCGAGCTGCTCGCGCTGCCGCTCGACGAGGCCTGGCAGCGCCAGGAGGAGCTCGGCCGACCTCTGCGCAAGACCGACGACGCACGCGAGGCGCAGGCCGCCTTCGTCGCGAAGCGGAAGCCCGTTTGGAAGGGAAGCTGAGCGCGGCATGGCCGAGGCCGACCGCGAACGTTGGGACCGGATCCACCGCGAGGCCGGACAGGCCGACGCGGCTCCGCCGGCGTGGCTCGCCGAGCTCGACGCCGAGCTGCCGCGTGCCGGGCGCGCACTCGACGTCGCGTCCGGCGCGGGACGCGTGGCGCTGTTCTGGGCCGCGCGGGGACTCGAGACGCTGGCGGTGGATGTTTCGGGCGAGGGATTGCGCCGGGCGCGCGAGTCCGCTGCGCGAGCCGGACTCGCGCTCGAGACGCGCGTGCAGGACCTCGAACGCGAGCCGCTCTCCGAGGGCGGCTCGTTCGCTGCAATCAGCTGTTTTCACTACCTGCAGCGCGAGCTTTTCCCCGTGCTCGCGGCGCGGCTCGCGCCCGGCGGCGTGCTCGCGTGCGAGATCGCGACCGTGCGGAACCTGGAGCGGAACGCGAAGCCGTCGCGCCGCTTTCTGCTCGAGCCGAACGAGCTCCTGCGCCTGTGCGCGCCGCTCGAGGTCGTCTTCTACCGTGAGGGCTGGCAGGGGGACCGCTCTGAAGCGCGGATTCTCGCGCGCAGGACTTCCAGGGCCTGAGGGTCTGTGACATCCTCGGCCCACACCGAGGAGGATCTCGCATGGGCATTCACCACATCGCGTTCGCGACCAAGGACGCGAAGGCGACCCACGAGTTCTACACGCACGCGATGGGCTTCGAGCTCGCGAAGGTCGAGATCGCGCGCTCCGCGACCGGCTTCATGAAGCACCTGTTCTATTCCACGGGTTCCGAGCGCGAGGCGATGATCGCGTTCTGGGACATCCAGGACTCCGCGGTCGGCGACGACTGGTCGGCCGACATCTCGCGCGGGCTGGGACTGCCGCGCGGCCTGAACCACCTGGCCTTCAGCGCGAGCGACCTGGACGACCTCGCGCGGCGCCGCGACCGCTGGCTCGCCTACGGCCGCGACGTGGCCGAGATCGACCACGGTTGGTGCACGTCCATCTACACCGAAGACCCGAACGGGATCGTGGTCGAGTTCTGCGTGCTCACGCAGGACTTCACGGACGCCGACAAGGCGCGCGCGCTCGAGCTGCTCGAGGACGCGAACCCGACCGCGATGAGCGGCTTCGCCGGCCGCAAGTTCTACAAGGCGGCCGACTACCGGCGCTAGCCCCGCGCGTCGAGCCAGTCGAGCAGCGCGTCGGCCACGGCGTCGGGCGCGATCATCGGCAGCAGGTGCCCTCGGTCGAGCGAGCGACACTCGAGTGCGTCGGCCTCGGCGCAGAACGTTCGCAGGTAGTCGAGCGGAAAGTTTCCCCGCGCGGCGTGGAGCAGCAGCCCGGGTACATGGAGCTTGACGATTTCCCGCCACGGGTCGAATCCGCCGCCCGCGTCGTACACGCTGGCCTCGATCTCGCCGGGGCACTTCAGCTCGATGCGCCCATCGGGGAGATCGGAGTAGGCGTGGCGCAGGTACAGCTCGAGCGCGCGCGGATCCCAGTCGCCGAAGGTTCCCTTCGCGCGCCACTTCTCGCGCAGCGCGTCGCGCGAGGGAAACACGTGCGTGCGCCTTCGCGCCATCACCGCGGCCGGATGCGGCTCGCCGGCAGGTGGCCGCCAACCCGAAAAATCCCCCTCGCGCGGCAGGATCACCGGATCGAGCAGGGCGATTCGATCGAACAGGTCGGGCCGGCGGGCGGCCGCCGCCATCATGCAGGTGCCACCAAAACTGTGTCCGAGCCCGAGCCCGACGCGTGCAGCGCCGTGCTCGCGAACCAGCGCCTCCGCGACCGTGACCGTGTCGAGCACGAACTCCTCCCAGACGTAGGGTCCGGGCGGCGCGGGTTTGTCGGAGTCGCCGTGGCCGCGCGAGTCGAAGCCGATCACGCGAAAGCGGCTGCGCAAGCGCTCCGCCAGCAGACCCAGCGCGTCGGCGCAGAAGCCGTTGGCGTGACTGAACAGCGCGAGCGGACCGTCGCCGCCCCAGTCGACCAGCGCGAGCGCGAGGCCTCGGCCGGGCAGCTCCAGTTTGCGTCGTCGGATCTCGTGCTCGGCGATCACGGCGAGCCATCTTAGACGCCTTTGACCCGCCGCGCGCCGGCCTTCAGAATCGCAGCCGCGCGAACCCGCGCTGGGAAGGGCACGACGACATGAAAGCAGCGGTACTCCGGGCGGTGAAGCAGCCCCTGACGATCGAGGACGTCGAGATCTCCAAGCCCGGACCGCGCGAGGTGCTGGTGCGCACCGTCGCGGCCGGCGTGTGCCACAGCGATCTGCACTTCCAGACCGGCGCGTACACGTACCCGATGCCGGCCGTGCTCGGGCACGAGTCGGCGGGCGTCGTCGAGATGGTCGGCTCCGACGTGCACTACGTCGCGCCCGGCGATCACGTGATCACGTGCTTGTCGGTATTCTGCGGCAGCTGCGAGTTCTGTCTCTCCGGCCGACCGGCGCTGTGCACCAAGCAGGGACTGCGGCGTCCGATCACCGATGCGCCGCGGCTCTCGCAAAAGGGCACACCCATCTGGCAGTTCCTCGACCTCTCCTCGTACGCCGAGCAGATGCTCGTGCACGAGAACGCGATCGTGAAGATCCGCAAGGACATGCCGCTCGACCGCGCCGCGCTGATCGGCTGCGGCGTGACGACGGGCGTGGGCGCGGTGTTCAACACCGCGAAGGTCGCGCCGGGCTCGACGGTCGCGGTGATCGGCTGCGGAGGCGTGGGCCTCTCGGCCGTGCAGGGCGCGGCGATCGCCGGCGCGGGGCGCGTGATCGCGGTGGACATGCTCGAGTCGAAGCTCGAGCTCGCGCGCAAGTTCGGCGCGACCGACACCGTGAACGCGAAGAAGGGCGACCCGGTCGAGCAGGTGCGCGAGCTGACGAGCGGCGGCGTCGACTACTCGTTCGAGGCGATCGGCTTGAAGATCGCCGCGGAGCAGGCGTTCGCGATGCTGAAGAACGGCGGCACCGCGACCGTGATCGGCATGATCCCGCTCGGCCAGAAGATCGAGCTGCCCGGCTTCGACTTCCTGTTCGAGAAGAAGATCCAGGGCTCGAGCATGGGCAGCAACCGCTTCCGCACCGACATGCCGAAGTACGTCGACATGTACCTGAACGGGAAGCTGAATCTGGACGATCTGGTGTCGCGCCGGATCAAGCTCTCCGAAGTGAACGACGCGTTCGACGCGCTGCACTCCGGCGAGGTGGCGCGCAGCGTCATAATGATGAGCTAGGCGGGAAACAGGCCGTGCAAGTACCGCTTCTGGTCGACGATTTCCTGCGCCGCTCGGCGCAGACCTATCCCGAGAAGCTCGCCGTCGTCGACGGCGAGCTGCGCTTCAGCTACCGCGAGCTGCAAGCGCGCGTGAATCGCCTGGCGCACGCGCTGCTGCGGCTGGGCGTCCGGCAGGGCGATCGCGTCTGCATCCTGTCGCCGAACTCGCACTTCTTCCTGGAGAGCTTCTACGCCACGAGCTGGATCGGCGCGATCCTCGTGCCGCTCAACTACCGGCTGCTCGCCGCCGACCACGAGTACATCCTGAACCACGCGGGCGTGCGCAGCGTGCTCGTCGACTGGGAGTACGTGAAGGTCGTGGAGGAGATCCGGCCGCGGCTCACGCATGTGAAGAACTACGTGGTGGCGCAGGACGGCGGCGCAGCGCCCGCGGGCTGGCTCGACTGGAACACGCTGGTCGCGCGCGAGCCCGAGACCGCCCCAGCCGCGCCCGTGCGCGGCGAGAACGACGTGGTCTCGCTGAACTACACCTCTGGCACGACGGCACGCCCCAAGGGCGTGATGATGACGCACCGCAACTGCTACCTGAACGCCTACAACCTGATTGCGCACCTGCGCGTGGCGCACGACGACATCGAGCTGTGGACGCTGCCGATGTTCCACTGCAACGGCTGGGGCGGAGTGTATGCGCTCACCGGCATGGGCGGCACGCACGTGGTGCTGCGCGCAATCGACGGCAAGCGCATCTACGAGCTGATCGCCGAGCACGGCGTCACGTTCGCGTGTATGGCGCCCGCCGTGCTGCGCGCGGTGCTCGACTACCCCGACAAGGCCAAGCACGCGATCCGCACGGTGCCGCGCTTCACCGTCGCGGGCGCGCCGCCGCCAGCCGCGTTCATCGAGCGACTCGAGCAGGAGCTCGGCTGGGACTTCATCCAGATTTACGGCCTGACGGAGACCTCACCCGTGCTGACCGTCTCGCTGCCCGAGTTCGGGACGGAGAAGGAGGACTGGGCGCGGCGCGCGCGCGCGGGCGTGCCCGCGCTCGGCGTCGAGATCGCCGTGCTCGACGCGGACGACAAGCCGGTGCCGAGGGACGGCAAGGCCGTCGGCGAGGTCTGCGCGCGCTCGAACGTGGTGTTCGCCGGCTACTGGGACCAGCCCGACGAGACCTCCAAGGCGATCTACGGCGGCTACTTCCACACCGGCGATCTCGCGGTCTGGGACGAGATCGGTTCGATCCACATCGTCGACCGCAAGAAGGACGTGATCATCTCGGGCGGCGAGAACATCAGCTCGCCCGACATCGAAGCCGCGCTGTTCCGCCACCCCGCGGTGCTCGAGTGCGCGGTGATCGGCGTGCCGCACGAGAAGTGGGGCGAGACGCCGAAGGCGCTGGTCGTGCTGCGGCCGGGAACGGCGGCGACCGAAGCCGAGCTGATCGCGTTCTGCCGCGATCACCTGGCGCACTTCAAGTGCCCCACCTCGATCGACTTCCTCGACGCGCTGCCGCGCACCGCCACCGGCAAGCTGCAGAAGTTCCTGCTGCGCGAGAAGTACTGGAAGGGCGGCCGGCGCGTGAATTAGGGCCGCTCGGGCGGCTAGCGAGGCAGGTCGAGCAGCCGCGCGGCTTCCGCGCAGCTCGCGACCGGCCGGCCGACCGCGCGGCACAGCGACACCGCCTCGTGTACGAGCTCGGCGTTGGTCGGCTTGCGAGAGCCCGCGTAGTCCTCGAGGCCGAGGTGCAGGTGGCCACCGCGCTCGAGCGCGTGGCGCGCGAGCCCGTGCTCGAACACGTCGCCGCCGAGCACGCCGACCGACCACGGCAGCGGACGATCGCCCAGCATCTCGAGGTACACGTCGAGCATGCGCGGCGTCGGCGGCAGACCGAAGCCGAGATCCGCGTGCGTGCCGCCCAGGTAGAACTTGATCAGCGCGCCGCGCGGCAGAGCGCCTCGATCGAAGTAGGCGAGCGCGTGGCGCAGGAAGCCCGGCTCGAAGATCGCGATGCTGGGTCCCAGCCGAAGTCGCGCGCACAGCTCGACCATCTGCCGGATCGACTCGGGCGTGTTCACGTACGCGAAGCTCGCCAGGTTCACGCAGCCCGGATCGATGATCCCGATCCGCAGGCCGATCTGCTCCACCAGGATCGGGAAGTGGCCAAAACTCGCCTCGAACGTGCTCGCGAAGCCGACCGTCGGGTAGAGCAGGGCGTCGGGGCGGGAGTCGAGTACGGGCGCGAAGTGCGCGGCGTAGAGCTCCGCCGCGCGCGCCGCGGGCGCGCCCGGCTCGTCGATGTGCGTGTGCACGATCGCGGCGCCGGCATCAATACACGCGAATGCGTCGTTCACCAGCTCGTTGGTAGAGCGCGGAACGTTCGGATTCGTGGCTTTGCGCGTGCCGCCGTTCAGCGCGGCTTCGAGGATCGCGGGAGTGCTCGCGCTCATCTCGATCGCGCCGCTTCGATCGCGGCGAGTGCGGCCAGATCGACCGTGGGATCTTCGCGATACACGACCAGATCCGCGGGCGCGCCCACGCGCAGCTCGCCCGGCCCTTCGACGCGAAGCGCGCGCGCGGACGTGCGCGTCGAGAGTGCGAGCGCCTGCTCGGGCGTGAGACCGGCGCGCACGAAGAGTGCGAGCTCGCGGTGCAGCGCCGCGCCGGGCACGACGAACGCGACCAACGTGTCGGTGCCGGTGTGCAGCTCGACGCCGGCGTCGTACATCCGCTTCACCGTCCGAAGCTGCGCAGCCTGCGCCTGGCGCAGCATCGCGAAGACCTCGGCATCGATGTCGCGCGCGCTGCTCATGCCGACATCCGGGCTCCAGATCAGCTCGCGGTAGAAGGCGGGCAGCGGTTGCGCGTCGGGCTCGCGCAGGGCCGCCTCGCGGTCCTCCTGCGCGATCAAGCGGTCGATCGTGACGAGCGTCGGCGTTTGCGCCAGGCCGTTCGCGAGGCTCACCGCGATCACGGCGTCCACGCGCGCGTCGTCGACCGAGAGCCAGTCGATCATCACGCACGGAAACCGAAGCTCGGGGTCCGCGACGCGCTCGGCCACCCCGATCAGGTGCTGGCCGTCACCGAGCAAAGCGACCTCGAGCGGAACGCCGAGCGGTACATGGCCGATCACGGGCAGACCGCGTGCCTTCGCTTCGTCGCGGATCGCGGCCAGCGTCTCCGCGTCGAGCTGGTTGTACACCTTCACGCAGTCGAAGCCGGAGTCCGTGACTTCGCGCACCGCTGCGCGGCCTTCGTCGGGTGTGCGCGCCACCTGCGAGTTCCGCCACTGAGGCGGATCGCCGTCGACGAACGGACCACACGCGAACACGCGCGGACCGGGGAACTTTCCGATCGCGACACCATCGCGCGCGGGGGCGGTGCTCTGGCCGTCGGTGTCGCCCGCATCGCGCACGCTGGTCACGCCGTGGGCGAGCTGCAGCAGCGCGAACAGCTCCGACTGGCCGGGAAGCGACGGCGGCGGATGGTGCACGTGCAGATCGACCAGACCCGGCAGCACGAACATGTCCGCGTACGGACCTTCGGGTGCGCCGCCTCCGACCGGCCCCACGCTCGCGATCCGCCCGCCGTCCACGACCAGCCGCATGCCGGGCTGCCGCGAGCTGCCGGGCTCGATCAGCGTCACGCCGTCGAGCAGCGCGCCGCGCTCGGGAAGCGGCAGCGGAGCCGGCGGCCAGACGATCCACCAAAGCGCGAAAACGGCCGCGCTGGCGAGCGCAACCAGCACGGCCAGAATCCGAAAGGCGATTCTCAAGCAGCGACTCCTCGGTCCGCCATGTTGTCACAGACCGCGCCTGCTACGCTCCGATCATGATGAACCGACTCGCCTTGGCCGCAACGCTCGCACTCGCCGTGTTCGCAACCCCCAAGGGCGCCGCAGCCGCCGACCTGGCGGTGGGTTCGCCCGCGCCCGCCTTCTCGCTGCAGGGCTCGGACGGCAAGACCCACTCGCTCGCGGAATTCGCGGGCAAGGAGGGCGTCGTACTGGCTTGGTTCCCGAAGGCCTTTACCGGCGGTTGAACGGAAGAGCTGAAGGCGCTGCGTGACAGCGCCGAAGCGATCGGCACCTACCGCGCGGCCGTCTTCATGGTGAGCCTCGACTCGGCGGAAAAAAACGCGGAGTTCGCGAAGTCGCTCGAAGCGAAGCACGTGCTGCTCTCGGATCCGACCGGTTTGACCGCGGCGGCATATGGCGTCGCGGGAGTCGGCGGGTTCTTCGCCAAGCGCTGGACGTTCTACGTCGACGCGAACGGCGCGATCGTCGCGATCGACAAGGACGTGAAGACCGCCACGGCCGGCGCCGACATCGCGCGCAAGCTCGGCGAGCTCGGCTACCCGAAGCGCTGAGGCGTCGCCAGCCGGCGCATGCGCACCGACACTTCCAGCTCGTGGTGGAACGGGCCGTGGTACAGACCGCGCAGCGGCAGCACGTCGTCGTAGTCGCGGCCGTGGCCGATCTTGACGTGACGTCCGCCTACGACCATCCGGTTGGTCGGATCGAGCGGCCACCAGCCCGCACCCGGGATCGCGATCTCCGTCCACGCGTGCGTCTGCACGAGCACCTCGTCGGCGACCGGCGCGGAATCGCGGCTGTCGGAGGCGAACAGATAGCCGCTGACGTAGCGCGCGGGCACGCCCACGCTGCGGCACAGCGCGATCAGGTAGTGCGCGAAGTCCTGACACACACCGCGGCGCGCGCGCTGCAGCTCGGCGACGTCGATACCGATGTGCGTCCAGCCCGGCGCGTACTGGAACGTGCGGCGCACGTGCTCGCACAGCGCGAAGCCGCGCGCGGCGGCATCGTCGCCGATGCCCGCGATCACCTCGCGCGCCTCGTTCACGATGCTCTCGCCGAAGGAGGCGTGCGAGCTCGGCACCAGATACTCCCAATGCTCGGCAGCGAACGCGCCGTCCGCAGTCGCGCCGCGCGCGGTCGGCGGCTCGCTGGGCGTCGGGCCGCTCATCGCGACGCGGATCTCGGCTGCGACCTCGAGCGAGCGGTGCGGCTGCGCGACGCCGAACAGGTCGACGCGCGTGCCGAAGTAGTCCTGGTACGTCACCACGCTGGCGGTGGGCGAGAGCTCGACGCGGTACGACAGCAGCGCCTGGCGATCGTCGCTGCACGGGCAGGCGCGCAGCACGTTGTGGGAATCCCAGACCGGCTGCGGGTAGCGGAACTCCGAGACGAAGCGGATGTCGAAGACTTCCATCAGATCGACTCGTAGACGTGGCGTTCGGGGCTCGGGCCCGTCGCGAAGAAGCAGGCCTCGATGCGCTCGGCGATCTGTGCGATGCCGCGGCGCGTGCGCTCGAGCGCGTCTTCGGCGCCGCGTTCGAGCAGCACCGCGACGTCCTGGTATTCGAGCTCCGCGCGCATGCGCGAGAGCGCGCGCCGCACGCTCGGCGCCGCGACGCCGCCTTCGAGCGCGCCGAGCTGAGTCTCGGCGGCGCGCAGGCAGAACAGCACGCTGCGCGGGAATTCGGGCGAGAGCACCAACAGCTCGAGCACGCGCGCAGGCGTGATCTCGGCGCCGAAGCGGCGCGCGTACGACTCGAGCGCCGACACCGCGTTCAGCATCACGAGCCAGTAGTGGATCTCGTCCTGGTGGTCGTCGCCGACCGGGCGCGGCGCGCGCACGCGCAGCAGGCGGCAGGTCATCTCGGCGCGCTCGACCAGTCGTCCGAGCAAGAGGAATCGCCACGCGTCGAGCCGCGGCATGGTTTCGGCGGCCGCGCCCGCGACCAGCTGGCAGCGCGAGCGCACGCGCCGGTAGAACTCGTGCGGATGCGCGGCTAGCTCCTCGGCGCGGCCCTCGGCGCGCAGCTCCAGGTAGGTCGAGTTGAGCGCCTCCCACAGCTCGGTCGACAGGTGCTCGCGCACGTTGCGGCCGTTCTCTCTCGCGCGCCCGATCGAGGCGGCGATCGAGCTCGCGTGGGACTCGTCGAGCACGAGGAAAGCCTCGACCGCCTCGGCCGTCACATGACGGTGTCGGGCGCGGAACAGGTTCGAGAGCTGCAGCGCGTCGAGCACCTCTTGCCAGGCCATGCCCGCCTCGCTCGCGCCGCCCTCGAGCAAGCCGTGATAGGTGACGTCGAGCAGGCGCGCGGTGTCCTCCGCGCGCTCCAGGTAGCGTCCGGTCCAGAACAGATCTTCGGCGTGTCGCGCGAGCACTAGTGGACCTCCGGCTCGGCGAGCACCCAGGTGTCCTTCGAGCCGCCGCCCTGCGACGAGTTCACGATGAACGAGCCTTTCGGCAACGCCACGCGCGTGAGCCCGCCGGGCACCACCTCGATGCGCTCGCCGGCGAGGACGAACGGGCGCAGGTCGATGTGGCGCGGCTCGAGCCGCCCGTCGATGAAGGTCGGGTGCGACGAGAGCTGCACCAGCTCCTGGGCGATCCACGCGCGCGGGTCGCACAGGATTTCCTTGCGGCAGATCTCGAGCTGCTCCTCGGTCGCCTGCGGCCCGATCACGATCCCGTAGCCGCCCGACGCCGCGACCGGCTTCATCACCAGCTCGTGCAGGCGCGCGAGCGCGGCTTCGCGCTGGTCGGGTTCCCAGAGCAGGTACGTGTCGACGTTGGGCAGGATCGCGTCTTCGTTCAGGTAGTAACGGATCAGCGCCGGCACGTAGGGATAGATCGCCTTGTCGTCCGCGACGCCGCAGCCGAGCGAGTTCGCGAGCCCCACGTTGCCCGCGCGCAGCGCACCCATCAGGCCCGGCACGCCCAGCATCGAGTCGGGTCGGAACACCGCGGGGTCGACGAAGCTGTCGTCGACGCGGCGGTAGATCACGTCCACGCGCTCCAGACCCTTGGTCGTGCGCGCGTAGACGTTGTGGTTCTCGACCACGAGATCCCGGCCCTCGACCAGCTCGGCGCCGAGCTGCCGGGCCAGGAAGGCGTGCTCGAAGTAGGCGGAGTTGAAGATGCCCGGTGTCAGCACCACCACGCGCGGCTTCGAGCCGCGCGCCTTGGGCGCGATCGACTGCAGCGACGACAACAGCGACGACGCATAATGGTGTACAGGCCGGATGCGGTGGCGCGCAGACAGCGCGGGCATCACGCGCGCGAGCGCTGCGCGGTTCTCGAGCACGTAGGAGATGCCGCTCGGCGTGCGCAGGTTGTCTTCCAACACGCGGTAGGTGCCGTCGCCGTCGCGCACCAGGTCGATGCCGGCCACCAGACAGCGTGCGCCGTGCGACACGCGGATGCCCACCGCTTCGCGCACGAAGCCGTTGGACGAAACCACCAGTCTGCGCGGCACGATGCCGTCGCGAATCGCCGCGGCCTCGCCGGTGTAGATGTCGTCCAGGAACAGGTTCAGCGCGCGCACGCGCTGGGCGAGCCCGCGCTCGACCACCGCCCACTCCGCGGCGGGAATGATCCGGGGCACCAGGTCCATGGGCCAGGTCCGCTCGACCCCGGTGCTGTCGCCGTACACGGCGAAGGTGATGCCGAGGCGGCGGAAGATCGCGTCGCGCAGCCGCTCGCGCGAGGCCAGCTCGGGAGGCGGGAGCCGCGCGAGCTCTTCGAACAGCGCCGCATAGTGGGGACGCGGCCGGCAGTCGGAGTCGACCGCCTCGTCGAAGCCGAACGCTCGCTCGTATGGCAGCCGTTCGCCCGCCAGCATCGGACTCCCCTTCGAATGCCGGGTTCCTGCTGAGCAAGACGCGTGCCTCGGCCGGCGGCCCCATTCAAGCATCTCCGCCGAGCGACTGTCCGCTTCCCGGGCGGAGGCTGCTCAGTGCTGGAGCAGCCGGCGGGCCGTGACACTTTGCGTATGGGTCCGCAGGCCTGGGCCTCGACCGCGGTTCGGCACGTCGGGTGCACGGTGTTGCGGCAGGAGGCCCACATTCAGATTCGCGTTGGCTACGAGCTGATCTACCAATGCCCGCAGTGGACGCCCATGATCCTGACGCTGAACATCCACTACAGCCGAGCCTCGGACATCCTCGAGCCGGATCACGTCATCATGCGCCCGTCCGTTCCGATCGTCGGCTACCGGGATTCGTTCGGGAACTGGTGCAGCCGGATCGTCGCGCCGCCGGGTCGGATCGCGCTCTCGAGCAATGCGCTCGTGTTCGATGCCGGCGGCTTGGACCCGGTCGAGTCCGCGCTCGAGCAGCGAGCCGTGCAAACGCTGCCGCAGGAGACGCTGCTCTTCCTGCTCGGCAGCCGCTACTGCGAGACCGACCTGCTCTCCGAAACGGCGTGGCGGTTGTTCGAAGGCGGCCCCACCGGCTGGAAGCGAGTCCAGGCGATCTGCGACTTCGTCCACGATCACATCGAGTTCGGCTACGGACTTTCGAGTCCGATGAAGACGGCCTTTCAGGCCTTCCAGGACGGCCAGGGGGTGTGTCGCGACTTCGCGCATCTCGCAATCGCGTTCTGCCGCTGCATGAACATTCCCGCGCGCTACTGCACCGGCTACCTCGGCGATTCGGGGCTGCCGCCTCCATACGCGCCGATGGACTTCGCGGCCTGGTTCGAGGCGTACCTCGGCGACGGCTGGTACACATTCGATCCGCGCAACAACGAACGGCGCATCGGGCGCGTCCTGATCGCGCGGGGCAGAGACGCGGCGGACGTCGCGCTCACCACGAGCTTCGGCAAGACCACGCTCGAGGGTTTCCGCGTGTGGACGGACGAAGTCACCCCCCGGGCGATCGCGTGACGTACTGCGTCGGGGTCCTGCTCGACGACGGGATCATCCTTGCTTCGGACTCGCGCACCCACGCGGGCGTCGACAACTTCGCGACCTTCTGCAAGATGACCGTGTTCGAGCGCGCGGGTGAGCGCGTGATCGTCCTGCTGAGCTCGGGAAACCTGGCCGGCACGCAAGCCGTCGTCAGCGTGCTGCGACAGCGTGCGGCGGCCGACGGCGCAGCTCCGAGCTTGTGGACCGCGAAGTCGATGTTCGACGTGGCGATGCTGGTCTCGGACGCGATGCGCGAGATCGAGCGTCGCGACGCGCCGCACCTCGAGAGCAGCGCACCGTTCAATGCCTCGTTCATTCTCGGCGGACAGCTCGCGGGTGAGCCGCAGCGGCTGTTCCGGATCTACGCCGAGGGAAACTTCATCGAGGCCGGGTTGGACACGCCGTATCTACAAACCGGCGAAGCAAAGTACGGCAAGCCGATTCTCGACCGGGTGATCAAGCGCTCCACCAGCCTCGCGGACGGGGCGAAATGCGTGCTCGTTTCGTTCGACTCGACCATGCGCAGCAACCTGTCGGTCGGCATGCCGATCGATCTGGTCAGCTACGAGCGCGACAGCCTGCGAGTGCGCATGCGGCGCCGCTTCGATCCCGGCGACGCCTATCTCACTGCGCTCAGCGCGGAGTGGAGCGAGGGCGTGCGCGTGGTCTTCCGCGAGCTCCCGGAGCTGACCTGGTCGGACCCGGATCGCTAGTGCGAGCGCGCCGGGTCCAGACGGCTGATCACGCGCTTGTCGTTCCAGCTCGAGCTGACGTTGTTCACGAACCAGGGCGGCCGCGATTCGTACACGTCCGTCTCCAGCCACAGGCGCTTCAAGTGCCGCACCTGGCCAGGCCGGTCCTGGTAGGCCGCGCGGCCGTGCAGCACGTGGTAGTTGTTGATGAACTGCATGTCGCCGGCTTCGAAGGCCATCTCCACGTTGAAGCGGCCGCTCTCGGCGGTTTCGACCATCCAGTTCAGCGCCTCCTGCTGCACCTCCGAAAGACGCGGCGCTTCGGCATGGCGCTGTGAGGCCACGATGTACGGCGGGATCAGGCGCATGAACAAGCGCTCGCCCCACTCGATGAAGCCCGGCACCAGGTAGAAAGGCTTCGTGCCCGGCTTCTCTTCGCCGCGGTAGTCGTAGGGCAGCGGCTCGTACAGCGCGGCGGCGAGCTTGGGCTGCTCGCGCACGAGCGTGTTGTGCAGCGACACCGCGTTGGCGATGCGCGACAGGCCGTGCTCCGCGCCGGGGTCGAGGCACATCAGTCCCACCAGGTCGGAGCCGTCGCAGTGGAAGGGCAACGCCACGCCACCGATCTCGTTGCCGCGCGAGGTCGGATCGTTTGGCGCCTTGCCTTGATCGGTGACGTCGCCGAGCACGTGGCCGGCCGCGTTCTGCGCCCACGGATTGCCGAGGTGCGCGCCGACGCCCCAATAGATCACGCACATCTCGTCGTTGTCGTAGCGCGCGCGATCGAGGCCGCGCAGCCGCACCACCCCGCGACCGTTCACGCGCTCGTGTTTGAGGCGCGCGATCCGCGAGCCCAGCCGCGGCAGGGGAAAGTCGGCCGCGCCGATCACGAGCAGGTCGCTCGACTTG